>NZ_CP100350.1:2661250-2997500 GCF_024204685.1 Gilvimarinus sp. DA14 | reverse complement strand
GGAGATTCCCGCCCCTTCACGATCAATACGCTGCTTTACCGACTCTTTGTTAATCATGTTATTGACGGAAAAGTGCTTGCCGACGTCCCGCAGGAAATCCAGCACATTCATTTGCCCCACCCAATCGAGATTATTCACAACCTCGGCAGAGTTCTCGCCACAATCGAAATCAATAAAGCGACTGACCTGAGCTTTTAGCTTATCGGTCCAGCCAGCCACAATGTCCGGCGTGTTTAACTTACGCTCGGCCGCCTTAAAACTTGGATCACCCACAAGGCCAGTCGCGCCGCCGACCAACGCAACCGGCTTATGCCCAGCCAACTGAAAACGTTTTAACGCCAACAAAGGAACTAGGTGGCCGATATGCAAGCTATCGGCGGTGGGATCAAACCCGCTATAAAGGGTGCGACTACCAGCGGACAGGTACTCAGCCAACACATCTCCGCCCGTAGTCTGGGCAATCAGCCCACGCGCCTGAAGGTCTTCAAATAGTGTTGCATCAATAGTCGTCATGCCAAAACCCATTAATTACCTGTACTGTGTCGTAACACCCAGGCAGAGCCCACCCCGCCTGAAAATTAAGCGGGCAACAATACCCTATATATCAGCAAAAACAAGCCCCATCGCCTTGGTGCAACTTTTTTCACAGGCCGCTGACTAATACCGCCAAACTCAAAACTAAGCGCACTCCGCCAAGCTCAAAAATTAACCAAAAAGGTTCGATCTTAAGGAGCTTTTCTGATATAACTAGCGGGAACTTTATATGCGGTACGGGTTTAAAAACTTCATGCAACCCCATGATTCAAAAGAAAATAAAGGCAATGCTAGAGCATTGTCCGCCTTTCCGCGTGGCCACATGGTGGTCGCTGCGGCACTGACTATTGGCCTTTTAAGCTGGGGATTAACCTCAACCAGCAAGCCCGAGGCGAACACAACCGAGGCGATAAACCTCAAGCTGCCAATTGATATTGCGCCGACACAGGCGGCCTTCGTGGCCCCGCCTGCCGCAAGCAGCAACCATGAAGAAGCTTCCGCTCCACAGACTCAGGCCGAGGCTGTTACCGCGCCCAAAATAGAGGCGACGCCCCCCCTTGAGACCACAGCTCAAGGCCCTGCGCCTAGCCCCCTAGAAAGCAAAAGCTTTACGGTTCGCTCAGGCGACAGCCTATCCACTTTATTTAAACGCGCCGGACTCAATGATCGCGATGTTTATCAGCTGACCAGCACCTGCAAGGAAGCAAAATCACTAACCCGCATTATGCCCGGACACGAGCTGGTCTTTTATATGACCCCTGATGGTGAGCTGGAAAAACTGTCCCACATTCCCAATAAGCTCAATAGCACCCACTTTGAAAAAGACGATAAAGGCTTCCGCGCGGTTAAAGAAGTAAAGCAGCCGGAGATTCGCCCCACCTACAAAGAGGCGATTATCGCCAGCTCTCTCTACATGGCGGGCCAATCAGTAGGTATGGACGACGCCATGATTATGGAAATGGCGAATATCTTTGGCTGGGACGTGGATTTTGCGCTAGACATCCGTAAGGGAGACCACTTTAGCGTTCTCTACGAAGAAAAGTTTCTAGACGGGGAAAAAATCGGCAATGGCGCCATCCTTGCCGCCGAGTTTACCAACCAGGGGCACAAATTTAGAGCTGTGCGTTACACCCATGCTGACGGCGACAGCCACTATTACACTCCAGAAGGCGAAAGCATGCGCAAGGCCTTTTTACTCGCGCCGGTGGATTTCCGCCGTATCAGTGGCAACTTTAACCCTAAGAGGCTGCACCCCATTTTCAAGACCGTACGCCCGCATCGCGGCACTGACTATGCCGCCGATACCGGCACACCTGTCTGGGCCTCAGGTGATGGCAAAGTGATTGCGTCTGGCTACACCAAGCCAAACGGCAATTATGTGTTTATTCAGCACGGCAACAACATCGTGACTAAGTATTTGCACCTGCATAAGCGTCATGTGAAAAATGGCCAACGGGTAAAACAGAAACAAGTGATCGGCACCGTTGGCGCCACCGGCTATGCCACAGGCCCCCATCTGCACTATGAGTTTCTGCTCGACGGCGTCCACCGCAACCCCCGCACCATTGTGCAAAAGCTGCCCAAGGCTAAGTCTGTCGCCGGCGCCGAAAAGCAGGACTTTTTAGCGCAGACTCAACCGCTGATGGCCCAACTGCAACAGCATACCTCGGCCAGCCAGCTGGCAATGGGCGACACCGAACGCAAAATTAACTAATGAGCCTTTACATAGGGCTTATCTCAGGCACCAGCGCTGACGGCATAGACGCGGCGCTGGTGGATATCAACGAGCATCACTGCGATCTAAAAGCCCACCTCTGTTACGAGTTTAGCCCCGCGCTGCGCCAGCGTATTCACGCACTATGCAGCCCCGGCGACAACGAGATTGAGCTCGCAGGAGCGCTGGATCGTGAACTGGGCGAGTTGTTTGCGAACGCCACCAAGCAGTTGCTGGAGCGGGCTAACACACCCGCCGAGGCGATTACGGCGATCGGTAGCCATGGTCAAACCATTAGACATCGCCCCCCGGGTCAATCCAGCACACCTTTTAGCTGGCAAATTGGCGACCCCAATATCATTGCCGAGCGCAGCGGCATCACCACCGTGGCCGATTTGCGCCGCCGGGACATGGCCGCCGGTGGGCAGGGAGCGCCCTTGGTACCCGCCTTCCACCAGCATGTATTCAGCAGCCCGACCACAGCGCGAGCCATCATCAATATTGGCGGTATCAGCAACATAAGCTGGCTAGCACCGAACACTCCCGTGCTCGGCTTTGATACCGGGCCCGGCAACACCCTGCTGGACGCATGGATTTTGCAAGAGAGCGGACAAGCCTTCGATAAGAATGGCGCCTGGGCTGCAAGCGGTACCGTGGATAGCCAGCTGCTACAAGGCTTACTAGGCCACCCCTATCTGCAGCGCCCCATTCCCAAGAGCTCGGGGCGAGAAGAGTTCAATTTAGCCTGGCTGGCGGGCATTCTAAATGATTACTCGAACCTGCCAGCTGCGGATATCCAAGCCACGTTGCTGGAGTTTACAGCCGTTAGCGTAAGCGAGCATTTACAGCAATGCCCGGGAGCAGATGCAGGTGGTGAAATATATATTTGCGGTGGCGGCGCTCACAACTCCCCCCTCTTAAACCGTCTCGCGCGGCTAAACCCCGCTTTTAAACTAGACACCACCGAAGCGCTGGGAATTGCGCCGGATTGGGTGGAAGCGGCAGCATTCGCATGGCTAGCACATCGCGCGCTGGCGGGCCTGCCGGGCAATCAGAAGAGTGTAACGGGCGCCGCTCGTGAGGTAGTTCTGGGAGGAGTTTACCCAGCGGCGCCCAAGCAAGAGTAAAGATAAAGAGGGAGAATTAAACCGAAAAAGACGAGCCACAGCCGCAGGTTGTGGCGGCGTTGGGATTGCTGATGACAAATCGCGACCCCTGCAAGCCCTCTGTGTAGTCAACGTTAGCGCCAGCTAAATAAGGAAAACTTAGCGCATCAACCACCACCTGCACGCCGTCTTTTTCCACTATGGTGTCATCATCGGCGGTCATATCGTCGAAGGTGAAACCATACTGAAAACCGGAACAGCCACCCCCAGTGACGTACACGCGCAGCTTTAGGTCCGGATTCCCCTCTTCTTCGACCAGGGTTTTCACCTTGGCAACAGCGCCGGGGCTGACATACAAAGGCTCTGGTGTAAAAACTTCGGGGCTAGACATACAAAAAGACTCCAGTACAACTTAGGCGAGGATTATCCCCATACCAGAGTAAAACAGTCAACTATTATACGCGTTACTATTCAGTCGCCTCGCTCTCGCTAGGCATGGCCTGGTGGCTTTTTTCTGAGGCCCCGTAAACCAAGGCGCCATTTACCTGGGCACCTTTGACCATTTCGATAAGATTGTAGTGAACATTCCCTTCAACCACGGCTTTAGATGCCAACTCGACATGCTTGGTGGAGAACACGTTGCCAACCACTTTGCCGTTAATCACGACCATGGGAACTCTCACCTCGCCTTCCACAACACCATTATTGGCCACCACCAGTTTAGCGTCACCGCCGCCCTCGACCATAATATTGCCGGTTACGCGGCCTTCAATCTGCAAATCCCCGGTAAAGTGGATATCGCCAACGATGTTAGTACCTTTTGAAATCAAGGTGTGACTGTTACTAAACGCCATAAAAATCCCCAAACTTGTTATTGTGGCTCGCTCGCCAGCCAGCTGTAGCTTCGCTCTACCCGCTGTGAATCATCGCCGCTAGAACGTGCCGTCAGCTCCAGACTTTGCGCCTCAAAGCCATCGGGTAGCGTCAGCTCGCCCTCGACATTTTGAAAATACTTAAATCTTAATTTTATATCCGCGCTATCGTAGTCGCTGGACAACTGATAAAGAGGCAGACGTGTCTGCTCACCCTCTCTGTGCCCCACCAGTTCAACGTTAAGGTTACCGTTGAGCACCTGATGGTTAGTGGCAATTTGCTGCACCACAAACTTAAAACGATAACGGCCTTGGGTGCCGATTGGACGCAAGGTAATATCCCCGAGAGCCAGGCCGGAGCTGCTCTCTCCCGGCGCCATCAACCCACGATAAAATGAAATGTCCGCCTCAAGGCTGGCAATTTGCTGGCGCAGCTCAATCACTTCGCTGCGCACCTCTTCGCTGGCCATCTGATCCACCTCAGAAGCCATAGACAGGTTGGCCACCTGCTGGCGGAGCTTATCGGCTTCGGCTCTCGCTTCAATCAGTTCGGCGGTAAGACGTTCTTTATCATTAAAGCTCGGCAAGTTGCCACCACTGGCCTGCCAAAAACCAAAAAAGTAAGCGCCACAGACAGCGCAGCCAACCACCAGCAACAGAATAAACAGCTGCAGTAAGCGGCGCCCCGGGCGATGGGGCACCACTTTCATCGAATACTGCTTGGTGCCTTTTACACTCGCCATCTCGGTAACCGTTACGGCAGCAGCGCGACCACATCAAGCCCCGCGGTCTCCGCGAAGCCAAACATGATGTTCATATTTTGCACCGCCTGACCGGAGGCACCTCGGGTTAGGTTATCAATAACAGACATGACCACAATGGTATCGCGCCCCTGTGGCTGGCACACGGAAATGCGGCACATATTCGAGCCTTTCACCGAGCGGGTCTCAGGGTGCGAGCCGGCTGGCATTACATCCACGAACGGCTCATCCATAAAGCGCTCTTCATACAGAGCCTGTAAGTCCGGCAAAGTGGACGCATCCAACGCCCGCGCGTAGGAAGTAGCATGAATACCCCGCACCATAGGCAACAAGTGCGGCACGAAGGTAACCTGAGCGGGTTTAGCGCCAAGCCCTTGCATGTCCCTCAGCGCCTGTTCAATTTCGGGTAGATGGCGATGCCCGCCAGCGCCATAGGCCTTAAAGCTGTCGCTGATCTCAGTTAGCAGCATACCCACCTTGGCCTGGCGGCCCGCACCTGTGGCACCACTGGCGGCGTTGATAATCAACTGCTCACTGTCTACGAGCTTATTTTCCAGTAGTGGCATCAAGCCAAGTTGCGCCGCTGTGGGGTAACAACCGGGGCAAGCCACCAGCTTTGCGGCTTTGATCGCATCGCGGTTTAACTCTGGCAAGCCGTACACAGCCTGGTCGATCAATTCCGGGCAGCCGTGAGGCTGGTTATACCAGCGCGCCCAGAGCTCGGCGTCGCGAATGCGAAAATCCGCTGACAGATCCACCACCCGGGTGCCGGTAGCCAATAGGCCGGGCATTAAGTTTTGTGCCACACCGTGCGGCGTGGCGAAAAACACCAGGTCACACTTGCCCAGAGTGTTTACATCCGGCTCGCTAAACGCCAGATCCACATGGCCACGCAAGTTTGGATAGAGATCACTAACGGGAATGCCCGCTTCGGCGCGCGAGGTGATAACCGTTACCTCAGCCTGCGGGTGTTTCGCCAGCAGGCGCAACAACTCCACCCCTGTGTACCCGGTACCACCGACAATTCCCACTTTAATCACAGCCAAACCTCACTCTTTGTTGCGCCCCCGCAGGGCAAAGGGGTCTATCATAAGAGCCCCAAAGGCAAATTTCCAGCGACCCCTAGCGCCCTGTTTGGCATAATGGCGAGAAACATCAACGAGGCCTCTATGCTCTGGATTAAAGCATTGCACATCGTATCGGTAGTCTGCTGGTTTGCGGCTCTGTTTTACCTGCCAAGATTGTTTGTCTACCACGCGATGTGCGAGGATCAAGCGGGAAAGGATAGGTTTAAAATAATGGAGCGCAAGCTCTATCGCGGTATCGCTACGCCGGCAATGATTGCCACCTTGGCCTTTGGCTTGGCACTGGTGCACTGGCAATGGGACTACCTGAAAGCGACCTACTGGTTTTGGCTTAAGCTCGCCCTAGTAACAGCACTTATTGGCTACCACCACTTGTGTGCCCACCACCTTAAGCAATTCGCGCGCGATGACAATAAACGCAGCCATACTTACTTTCGCGTGTTTAACGAGCTGCCCGTACTAGCGCTAATCGCCATCGTTATTTTGGCTGTGGTCAAGCCGTTTTAATACCCTGTGCTAGACTCACTCATAGCCCATAATAAGCTGCTGCTATGAGTGAATTTAGTTCGACATCGCCGGTCATGATTTCCCTGTCCAGCCACGACCCTACTGGTAGCACCGGGGTGCAGGCAGATATTGAAACTTCTTTTAGCCTGGGGGTTCACTGTTGCCCCATAGTCACGGCGCTCTGCGCGCGAGACACCCGCCAACTGATTGAACTACAACCTACAGATGCCAGCCTGCTGATTGAACAAACCCGCGCCATTTTAGAAGACATGCCAGTGGCGGCGATCAAGCTCGGTTATTTTTGTCAGACAGAACAGATCGAAGCGATGCACAGCATCTTGCAAGATTACCCACAGATACCCGTGGTACTAGATCCGGTATTAAGCCTTTCGATTAACACCCCCGACGCTATTACTCCGGAAGCTGGCAATAAGCTCAGCGACGCGCTTTTGCATTTACTCTTGCCTCTGGCCAGCATTACCACACCTGACATCGTCGAGGCGCAGCAGTTGGCCCGCCAAGCCGACAGCGTTGACGCCTGCGCGCGGGAACTGCTCACACACAACTGCGAGGCGGTATTGATTACCGGTGCCAAGCGCACCAGCGAGCACTTCATCAATTGTTTTTATCGCCCCAGGCAGCCGGCAAGAGAGTTTTGCTGGCCTCGCTTGGCGCAGTTCAGCCACGGCAGCGGCGCCACCTTATCGGCCAGCTTGTGCGCTTACCTGGCCCACGGGCTGTTGTTGTCAGACGCGGTGGAACAAGCGCAGCAATTTACCTGGAGTAGCCTAAAGGCTAGTCGCCGCTTGGGAATGGGCCACAGCATTCCCAATCGGCTATTTTGGTGTAAACACAACCGCTGATCAGAACGCTACGCTTTGCACTGGACCTGCACGCTGGGTAAACTTGCGCCCATGTTGAGCCTATCTCCCAGCAATTATCTCTATGCGATTACCCACAGCGATCACTTTGGTGGCGAAGCATTGGCATTGAAGACCCAGCAGGTTTTACAGGGCGGTTGCCGCCTGATTCAGTACCGCGATAAGTCGGGCAATACCAGCAAACGATTAGCAGAAGCCTCGCAGCTACATGCACTCTGTGGCACCTTCGATGCCAAACTCATCATTAATGACGATGTGGATCTCGCCCTGCAAACCGGCGCCGCCGGTGTTCATTTAGGCCAAGGTGATGACAGCGTGGCGTTGGCACGTAAACGACTGGGAGACAATGCCATTATCGGGGTAACCTGCCACGCCAGCCTGGCACTGGCCGAACAAGCGCTGCAACACGGCGCCACCTACATTGCCTTCGGGCGTTTCTTTACCTCCGCAACCAAGCCCAATGCCCCACCGGCCCCCATGGCACTGTTGCAACAGGCCAGAGCGCGCTGGCCCAACACAGTTATTGTCGCTATCGGCGGTATTAACCAAGGTAATGCCAATCAAGTAAAAGCTTACGGCGCCAACTACACGGCCGTATGCCAAGGTGTGTACCACGCGGATAATATCGCCGAATACAGCCAAAGCTTTTCCCAACATGTAAATCAGAACCAAAACGCGAGGAGCGTTTTATGACTCAGTCCGAAACCCTTTTTGCCCAAGCCGCCAAGTTTATCCCCGGCGGCGTTAACTCACCGGTCAGAGCTTTTAAAGCCGTCGGCGGCACCCCGATATTTTTGCAAAGCGCCAAAGGTGCCTATGTCACCGATGTCGATAACAAACGATACATCGACTATGTGCAGTCGTGGGGCCCAATGGTACTAGGGCACAGCCATCCGGAGGTGATTGCTGCCGTTATTCAAGCAGTAGAGTCAGGCCTGACCTTTGGCGCCCCGACCGAGCGTGAAACCACGCTGGCGAAGATGGTATGCGAGCGAATGCCGGGCATGGACCTGGTGCGTTTTGTTAACTCAGGCACCGAAGCGACCATGAGCGCCATCCGCTTGGCAAGAGCCTACACCGAGCGCGACACCATCGTGAAATTTGAAGGCTGTTATCACGGCCACTCTGACTCACTGCTGATTAAAGCCGGATCCGGCGCGCTCACACTGGGTGTCCCCAGCTCACCGGGGGTGCCTGCCGTACTGGCCGAGCACACTGTCACCCTTAACTATAACGACGCCGATCAGGTGGAAGAGTTTTTTGCTCAGCACGGCGAGCGGGTGGCCTGCGTCATTGTGGAACCTGTGGCTGGCAATATGAACTGCATTCCACCGCAACCCGGCTTTTTACAAAGCTTGCGTAAAGTCTGCGACGAGAATGGCAGCGTATTGATTTTTGACGAGGTAATGACAGGTTTTCGCGTTAGTGCCAGCGGCGCTCAAGGCTATTATAAAGTTCAGCCCGATATTACCACCTTGGGCAAAGTCATTGGCGGCGGCATGCCAGTAGGCGCTTTTGGCGGTAAGCGTGAGATTATGGAATACATCGCGCCTAAGGGACCTGTTTATCAAGCCGGCACCTTGTCGGGCAACCCGGTTGCTATGGCCGCCGGCATCGCCACCCTGGAACTGTTGCAGGCGCCTGACTTTTACCCGCGCCTGGAGAGCAAAACTCAACGTTTGGTGAATGGCATCGCCCGCGAAGCCGAGCGCGCAGGTATTCCCCTTACTACCAACAGTGTTGGCAGTATGTTTGGGCTATTTTTTACCGAGGAGCAACAGGTGAGTAACTATCGCCAGGTGATGGCCTGCGATACGGAACGCTTTAATCGGTTTTTTCACGGCATGTTGGATAGAGGCGTTTACTTGGCGCCAGCATCCTACGAGGCCGGGTTTATGTCGCAAGCACATACCGACGCCGATATTGACACCACCATCGCTAAGGCCGCTGAGGTATTCGCCCAGCTGGAGCCTTAACGCTTACACAGGCATTCAATATCCTGCAACGCTTGGGGGGATGCATCGATGATACTGAACCCCGCCCAGTGTTTACCATTATCGTCGGCGTTGCGAACCCACAGACAATCCACACCCAGCTGAATACTGTTGCGCTGATTAACCGGCTCGGATAAATGCAAATCCAGCCGGTACAGCTTATCTTCCTCAAAGGGTTGATCGCCAATGAGCATCAAGCCGTCGCTGTGAATATTGACCAAACGCCCAAGATAGGCATCGAGCGTATTGTCGTACACATCAATATTCTGCCCAGCACCTTGGCGCTGCTGGCTGCGACCGTCTTGTTTCGGTTGCTCGACCATTGTCTTACTCACGATTTAACAGCTCGCCGGAGGCGCGCGCGTTTAAGCTGTGATAAATGTTTTCCAAAGCCCGCTCAAAAAACGGTTTGGTGCTGCCGGCGATGATACGCAGTTTGCCGGCAATCATTGCTCGAGCCATTTGTAGCGCAGAGCTCATTGCCACTTTTCGACCCTGCTGATCCACTAGCATATAGTGCATGGTTTTGTGGTTGTACCAAGCCACTTTTATGCGTTTGCCTTTATCATCCTCAAGCCAGGTGCCGAACTCAATAAGTTTGAGCTTTTCAATCAGCTTAGCCTCTTCCGCGCTCGCGTTGGTGTTCTCAATATCGACGTTACCCGCTTTTTCCGCCGCCATACTTTCCAGTTTTGCCCGCATAGGCTCTGGCGCCGGTTCAGCTTTCTGGCTTTTCAGTGCGAGTTTCTGCAGCCCGGCGATAGCATCCAACAATTTACGGGATTTGTTTTGCTCGTAACCTATGGTTTCAAATCCAGCCTGTAAGGCTTGTAACAATGCATCCTGCATTTCCAACTGCTTTACCTTGTCAACTTCTAAAAGCTTGGGCTCGACGCTCCAAATCAAATTTTGCGCCACTTGAAGCGCGCGCTGACATGAATCGGAATCCGCGCCATAGCGTAAAATGACAAAAGACAGATAATCGGACCAGGGTAACAATAGCAATAACAAAACTGGTGAAGGCAAGTCGCGACCATCAATCAGGTGGGATACTTTTGTATTCACCAGTATTTTTGCCTCGCGAAGCTTTTCTTCCCCGCGAGCTTTTTCCATCGCGCGCTTTTCCATCAAATCCTGACGCCGCGAGACATTGCGGATATAAGAACTAAACTCCAGTGACGCCTCGGCAAACACCTTTACGTCATTGCCAAATTTTTCCAGCACTTGGAAAACGGTGGTTTTTATTTTTTCAAAGATGTTGTACTGGCTGGAGCCGTCGTTGCTCACCCAGCGCGCCCCTGCTTCGGCCATCTGATTCAAAAGCACGCGAGCTGGATGGTCTACATTTTCAAAAAATTCCTTATCGATAAACGCCAGTTTAAGTACTGGGGTATGCAAATAGCTCAATAGCGCTTTGACCGAATCCGGTAGCTGATCGTCAGATAAAATATACTCAAACAATAGCCCCACCAGTTCAATGGTGTACATTTCATCAGAACGGCCATCTCTATCACCGCTTTTTTTCAGTTCATCGACTAACTGACTGGACACACTGGCGACTGGCTGAGGCTGAATTTCACCAATACTAACGTCGGCCAGCACTTTTGCCTGGGTCGCTAATTGCTGCTGCAACACGCCCACAGCCCCCACTAGAGGCTCAATGCCTGCGTGCGCGCCTGCTGAGTGAGCAGTGGTGGATGCATGATTTTGTCTTTGAGGGCTCGCCGCCGGTGAGCGGCTCTGCCCACCGGCGAGCAAATTCGCCCCCAAATGCGTTTGTAAAAGCTTAATTGCACTGACTAAGCCCTGCTGATACTGAGCAGGATCGCGGTTTTCAGCATCCGCAAAGATTCGATCGGTTGCGCGGCGACGCGGGGCCGACTGTTCAGGCTCCTGAGACTTTAGGCTTTGCGCCTCAGCGCTGTCGCTACCGCTCTCGTCCTGCAGCCCAGGTGCCGCCTGCTCCGCAGATTCCTCACGCATCACGGCGCTATAGCGCAGATTCGTCAAAATACCTTGGCTGGCCAGAAAGGCGTTTAAATCCTCATAGAGCCCTGCCAGGGGTTTAATCAGAGCAGCTTCAAAATGCTTGTAGCCAACAACCTTGGTGCGTGCGTCCAGCGCTAGGTTTTCCAAAGCCCGACGCAGTGTATCGCAGAACTGAATAGGGCTGACCGGATTGCCACGCTCATCAATTTTTTTACCTCCATTTAATAGCGCCAAGCGCTGATGCAAGGCCCACAAAGGCTCTGCTAGCTGAGAGTCGCTACGGTGGCAAATAGAGGTAATCGCGATGGTTTCTTCCAGATCGGAGTTATCCACCAGGGTCAGGCCTTCGTTGCGAGCAAAGCGCTCCTGCCCCGTGGCGGTAACCAATTCCCGCCGCGCAAACTCTTTAAAACATTGGTGCAGAAGTTCGAGATAATGCCTCTGAATATAGACCGCGCGCTGCTGTAATAGCTTTATGATTTCTCCCAGCGCCACTTGCTCTTTATTTGAGCGGGCGTGTTCCTCACGTTTTTCGATCGACTTGATCCAGTCACCCCAGAACGTGGGAAAATTTTGCTCGACGTAATCGTCCGTGGCGGCGACACAGGCTTCTATATACCGGCTAACCTGTGCCTGCGACAAAGTATTATATGCTTGATGTGATTGTGACGACTCGGCCATCGGCTCGACGCCCTCTCCTGTTGGTTTGTTCATAGTTTTCGATTCCATCCCCACCTCGATTTAGCAATACCTTGCTCAGGCCACCTTGACCCTATGAACGTTAATATTTGTGAGTATATGTGAGTTTGTGCGTTGGCGCACATTAACGCAAGGCTAGAACATCAAACCGCATACACCAATTACGTGTGATTACCGATAATACGACCGAAGCACCAAAAACGTACATTATTTTCGTATTACAGCACCAACTTGGAGCAGCTCATATCTCATCCATTCACCTTCAATTTTTTAACCGCTCATGGAGCGCCCGTAACAGCGGGCTTTACGGCACGACCATGTTTCTGGTATCTCTTTTGCTTAGTCAGTAGGCGACAATGTCCGCACTTCCTTGGCAAGTAGGGACAATCGACAATTTGCAATAAATAGAAAGCTAGGGTTCCGGTGGGATAATCCTCCCACGACTGGTCCGAGAGCTTTCGACCTTCGAAGCGAGGGTTACACGGCGGGATAAAAGCCCGGGAGACTTAGAAAGCATGCCTGCGGGCGTGATTTTCGAATTGGCCTGATTGCCAAAAGTGCTCCAGTAACCCTGAGTAAAACCTTCGGAGGTTTACCATGAAAAAGCTGTCCATCGCAGCACTCGCGCTGCTGTTCTCTCTCCAGGCCCAGGCGGCCGAATCTTTTAAAGTGTGCTGGTCCATCTACGTCGGCTGGATGCCCTGGGGCTACGGCGCCGAGCAGAAAATCGTCGATAAATGGGCCGACAAGTACGACATTGATATCGAAGTGGTGCAGATTAACGACTACATCGAGTCCATCAACCAATACACCGCGGGCGAATTCGACGCCTGCACCATGACCAATATGGACGCGCTGACCATTCCCGCCGCCAGTGGCGTAGACAGCACCGCATTGATTGTGGGCGATTTCTCCAACGGCAATGACGGTGTCATCCTGCGGGATAAAGACACACTGGCCGATATCAAAGGCCAGCGCGTCAATCTGGTCGAGCTATCCGTTTCCCACTACCTGCTGGCCCGCGCCCTGGAAACGGTAGACATGAGCGAAGCCGATGTGCAGGTAGTCAATACCTCTGATGCGGATATGGTCGCCCTGTATAACTCGGGCTCGGTCAGTGCCGTCACTACCTGGAATCCGCTGCTTAACACGATTTTGGCCGAAGATGACGCCAACCTGGTATTCGACTCATCGCAGATTCCGGGCGAAATCATGGACCTGCTGGTGGTCAACACTGAGACTCTGCAAGCAAACCCCAAACTCGGTAAAGCACTGGTCGGCGCCTGGTACGAAATTATGGGCCTGATGAGTGGCGACGACGAGGCGGGTATTGCCGCGCGCGAAGCTATGGGTAATGCCTCAGGTACCGATCGCGCCGGCTATGAGGCGCAATTGGCTAAAACCAAAATGTTCTACACCCCCTCTGATGCCCTGGCCTTGGTCAACAGCGACGAACTGTTAGACACCATGCAGAAGGTTGCCGAATTTTCATTCGACCACGGTCTGCTGGGTGAAGGTGCACCGGATGCCGGCTTTATCGGCGTAGAAGGCCCGCAAGGTACCTACGGTAACAGCGCCAATACCCAACTGCGCTTTGACACCACCTATATGCAAATGGCTGCCGACGGCGAGCTGTAACACCTCCGACCCGGGGGCGCAGCCCCCGTCTGAGAGCCGATATGAAACGACTGGTCAACCTAACCCCTTCCAAACCCGCCAGACTGTTAATGGGGCTGCTGCCATTTGCCCTGATTATTTTGATCTATGTGATCGCCTCAGACGCGCGGCTGGAAGCTAACCCCAACGACAAGCTGTTGCCGAGCTTCGGCCAAATGGGCGATGCTATTTCGCGGCTGGCCTTCGAGCCCAGCAAACGCACCGGCGAATACCTGTTCTGGCAAGACACCACGTCCAGCCTTACCCGTTTAGGGTTGGGCATTGGCATTGCCGCGCTCATCGGCTTTAGCTTGGGCCTGCTCACCGGGGCGCTACCTACGGCTTACGCTCCGCTGGCGCCGTTAATCACCGTTATCTCTCTGATACCTCCCATGGCGCTTTTGCCTATTCTGTTTATCGTGTTTGGTCTGGGAGAGCTTTCCAAGGTGGCTCTAATTATTTTTGGCGTCGCGCCGTTTATCGCCCGGGATATTCAGCGCTGCACACTGGAAATTCCCCGCGAGCAATTAATCAAGGCGCAAACCTTGGGAGCCAGCACCTGGCATATCGTCTGGCGAGTACTCATTCCGCAGCTGATGCCTCGTCTTATTAACGCCGTGCGGCTCTCGCTGGGGGCTGGCTGGCTGTTTTTGATTGCCGCCGAGGGGATCGCCTCAACAGATGGCTTGGGGTATCGAATCTTTTTGGTACGGCGCTACCTTTCGATGGATGTCATTCTTCCCTATGTCGCCTGGATTACCCTGCTGGCTTTTATTATTGACTGGCTACTGGCCAAAACCAGCCAGCTCGCTTTCCCCTGGCACCACCAAGGAGGTAAGGCATGATTGACATTAAAAACCTTTGGAAAGAATACGGCGATAACGTCGTCCTGGAGGATATCAACAAAACCGTTAACGATGGCGAGTTTGTCACCTTGGTCGGCACCTCGGGCTGCGGCAAAAGTACTTTTTTAAAAATGCTACTGGGGATGGAGTCACCCACCCGAGGCCAACTGTTAATCGACGGCCAGGCCATTCCGGATGAACCCGATCAGAGCCGCGGAATTGTCTTTCAACAGTACTCGGTGTTCCCGCACTTGAGCGTGCTGCAAAACGTGATGATTGCGCGCGAATTCGAACGTTCGCCACTACTGGGAAAACTGTGGGGAGGTCGTAAAAAAGCCGTCAAAGAGGAAGCTGAGGCACTGCTGGAAAAAGTAGGGCTCACCCCCGCGGCAAACAAGTTTCCCCATGAATTATCCGGCGGTATGCGCCAGCGCTTGGCTATCGCCCAGGCATTAATTCGCAAACCTAAAGTACTGCTGTTGGACGAGCCTTTTGGGGCCCTTGACCCGGGCATCCGCGCCGATATGCACAAGCTTATTCTGGAATTGTGGCGCGAACATAAGCTCACCGTTTTTATGGTCACCCACGATTTATCTGAGGGCTTTTACCTGGGCACGCGCTTGTGGGTGTTTGACAAGGTGCGTCACGACCCTCAAGCCCCTGGCGCCTGGGGTGCGCAAATTACCTACGACTTACCGGTCGGCGAAATGCCCAGCGACACCCTTGAGCAAATGCAACAGCAATTGAATACACCCAATAGCACACAGACGACCGGAGAATCAGCGTGAAAAGCATTGATTACACCACCACCATCCCCGGCGCCAGTCACTGGTCTTTTGAGGCCCGTCGCGGCAGCGCCATGAAGCTTACTGACCTAAGCGGTGCGGGTAATGTGGGGATGTTATTTTACAACCCGCGCAACCTACTGGAGCGCTACAACGCCCCCGACACATTAAAGTGTCAACACACATTTAAACTCACGGCCGGGCACTGCCTGTACTCGGACATGGGGCGCATTTTCGCCTCGATTACCCAAGACACCTTCGGCTGGCACGACACCGTTAGCGGCACCAGCCATAAGACGATGGTGGAAAAAAAGTGGGGCCAGCGCGACTACCAAACCCAGAGCAATAATTGGCTGCAAAACGGTTTTGATGCGTTTTTGGTAGAGCTTGCCAAATATGGCTTAGGCCGTGCCGACACCGCGGCCAATATCAATTGGTTTAGCAAGGTCGCCACCAATGACAACGGCGCAATGGCCCTGGATACCAGTGCCAACCAAGCCAGTGCCAGTGTCGAGCTTCGTTTTGAAATGGATACGTTAGTGGTGCTGCACACCTGCCCTCACCCACTGGAGGCCAGTGCAGAATACCCCCGCGGCGATATCCGCATCGATCTTGGCGAAGCCGCACCGATTCAAGAGGACGACCTGTGCCTGAATTCGCGCCCGGAAAACGCCCGGGGCTTTGCCAATAACGCGCTCTACCACATTGGAGTATAACGAGGCAGATATGACGATTTTAGAAAGCCAACTCTTACCGGAAAACGCCGTTGAACGCCACATTATCGGCGCGGGCGATTACTACTTTGCGCCACTAAAAAAAGGCCAGACGTTACGCATTCTCGATTTAGAAGGTAATCAGGCGGCAGATACTTTATTTTTTAATGCCGCCGACGTTTCCGAGCGTTACAGCGCTACCGACACCATTCGCGAACAGGGCAATGTGTACTTGACCGCGGGCAGCGTACTGCGCACCAACCTAAACAACCCGATGCTGGAAATTACTGCCGATACCTGTGGCCGTCACGATACCTTGGGGGGCGCCTGTGCCACCGAGAGCAACACCGTGCGTTACGACCTGGAAAAGCGCTGCATGCACGCCTGTCGCGACAGTTGGATGCTGGCCGTTGCCGAGCACCCAGAGTTCGGGGTCACCAAGCGCGACATTACCCACAACATTAATTTCTTTATGAACGTACCGGTAACCAGTGAGGGCGGCCTGACCTTTGCGGACGGCATATCAGGTGCGGGGAAATACGTAGAGATGAAAGCACTCATGGATGTGCTGGTGCTGATGTCGAACTGCCCGCAGCTGAATAACCCGTGCAACGGCTATAACCCTACCCCTGTAGAAATGATTATCTGGGATTAACTCATCGATCTCACTAAAACCTAACGCCGCAGAGGACGACCTCTGACACAAGAAGGCCTGGCCGGGACGACCCGCGGAGACAGTTATGTTTAGCAAAGTGTTAATTGCCAACCGGGGCGCTATCGCCGCCCGCATTATTCGCACACTGCGGCAGATGGGTATTCAATCTGTTGCCATTTACGCTGAAGCCGATGCCGCCAGCTTGCATGTACGCCAGGCGGACGAAGCCTATAGCTTAGGCGAAGGCTCCGCTTCCGATACCTATCTGGACCAGACAAAAATTCTGCGTATTGCACAACAAACCGGAGCCCAGGCCATTCACCCGGGTTACGGTTTTCTAAGTGAAAACCCAACCTTTGTCGAGCGCTGCGAACAAGCCGGCATCGCCTTTATCGGCCCCACTCCCGAGCAAATGAATGTGTTCGGCTTAAAACATACGGCGCGAGAGGTTGCCGAAGAAAATGCCGTGCCTTTGGTGCCGGGCACCGACTTGCTCGACACTCTGGAGGAGGCCCTGAACGCCGCCTCCGAGATTGGCTACCCCATCATGCTAAAAAGCAGCGCGGGCGGCGGCGGTATTGGCATGAAGCTGTGCGAAAACGAACAGGACTTAAAAGACAGTTTTGATTCGGTACGTAAATTAGGTGCCAACAACTTTTCCGACGACAGAGTGTTTCTGGAAAAGTTTATCGGCCAGGCCCGCCATATTGAAGTACAAGTATTTGGTGACGGAAAAGGCAAAGCCGTGGCCATTGGCGAGCGCGATTGCTCAAGCCAAAGACGCAACCAAAAAGTAATTGAGGAATGCCCAGCCCCCAACTTGCCCGAGCCACTGCGCCAGGCCATGCACGAAACGGCGGCGCGACTTTTGGCTGCCGTTAACTATCGCGGTGCGGGCACCGTGGAATATATTTACGACGCCAAAGATGAAAAGTTTTACTTTCTTGAGGTCAACACTCGCCTACAAGTTGAACACGGAGTTACCGAGGAAGTTTGGGGGCTTGATCTAGTCGCCTGGATGATTCGCCTGGCCGCCGAAGAGGCTCTGGATATTGAACAGGAGTTTGCCCAATTAACGCCCACTGGCCACGCCATTCAAGTTCGTGTTTACGCCGAAGACCCGGCAAAAAACTTCCAGCCCAGCGCCGGTCTATTAAGCGAAGTCAGCTTTCCGATTAACGAGCGCAGCGACGACAAAGTCGTTCGTATCGACCACTGGATTGAATCCGGATTGGAAGTATCACCCTATTTTGATCCTATGCTGGCCAAGGTGATTACCAAAAGTAAAAACCGTGCGGCAGCCATTGAGCTGTTAAAAACCACATTAAAAAGTTCTAAGCTGTACGGTATTGAAACCAATAAAGCGTATGTCACCGAGCTTTTGGACGAGCCGGTTTTTATCGACGGTGAAATTACCACTCGTTACCTTAACGAGCGCGGCTTTGCCGAGGCGCGCATTGATGTCTTATCCGGCGGCACGCAAACCACGATTCAGGACTTTCCCGGCCGCAGCGGTTACTGGCACATCGGTGTGCCTCCCTCTGGGCCTTTTGATAATTACTCCTTCCGTCTGGCCAATCAGCTGTTGGGCAACGACGCCGAAGCGGCCGCGCTGGAAATTACCGTTGCCGGTCCCAGTCTGCAATTTGGCTTTGATACCCAGTGCGCCCTCACCGGCGCCGCTATTGATGCCAAACTAGACGGTGAGCCGGTTGCCAGCTGGGAGGTCTTTGCGGTTAAAGCCGGGCAAACCTTAACCCTGGGTCGGGTCAGCGAACAGGGTGCCCGCGCCTACCTCGCAGTTGCCGGGGGCATTCAGTGCCCCAGCTATTTAGGATCACGCTCTACCTTTACCCTGGGCCAGTTTGGCGGCCACAATGGTCGCGCCCTGCTAGCGGGCGACGTGCTGCACTGCCAAAAAACGTCCCCCGTAAAACAGACACAAGTGCCGCCCAGATTGAAACCGGGCATTGATAATCAGTGGGAGCTACGCGTCGTTTACGGCCCCCACGGCGCGCCGGACTTTTTTACCGACAGCGATATCAATACCTTTTTTAATACCGACTGGGAAGTGCATTACAACTCCAGCCGCACCGGGGTACGACTAAACGGCCCCAAACCTGAATGGGCCCGCACCACAGGGGGCGAAGCGGGCATGCATCCCTCCAATATTCACGACAACGCCTACGCCTTTGGCACTGTGGATTTTACCGGCGACATGCCGGTTATTCTAGGACCGGATGGCCCATCGCTGGGCGGCTTTGTTTGCCCCGCCACGGTGATTACCGCTGATTTATGGAAGCTCGGCCAGGTGCGCGCCGGGGATAAGATTCGCTTTGTCCCGGTATCGGTAGATACTGCAGTCGCCCTAGAGCAAGCGCAACAACACTCTATTAACACACTGACAGCGGCGAGCGAGAAAGCCGCCCCCATCCCGCTGGATGTTTTACCCTCTCCCGTAGTTGCTAACCTGCCCGCAAACGAAGTCGGCGAAGAGGTTAACTATCGCGTCGCTGGCGATCACTTTTTGCTGGTGGAATATGGCCCACTGCAGCTGGATATTAAATTACGCTTTCGCGCCCACGCCTTAATGCAGTGGCTGGAGCAAAATCCGGTACCGGGTATGCGCGAGCTGACCCCCGGTATTCGTTCGCTGCAAATTCACTACGATAGCCAACAAGTTTCTTTGGATGAGCTAATCGCCCACCTGCAAAAAGGCGAAAAGTATCTCGCCACACAAATTGCAGAGCTAAGCGTGCCCTCGCGAATTGTCCACCTACCACTGTCGTGGGATGACGAAGCCTGCCGCGAGGCCATCGCCAAGTACGAACAGAGCGTGCGCCCCGGCGCCCCCTGGTGCCCGTCTAACCTGGAGTTTATTCGCCGTATTAACGGATTGGACAGTATTGACCAAGTCAAAGACATTGTCTTCGATGCCTCGTACCTTGTGATGGGCTTGGGCGATGTATATCTGGGCGCACCGGTTGCGACCCCCATGGACCCCCGCCATCGTCTGGTCACCACCAAATACAACCCAGCGCGCACCTGGACAGCGGAAAACTCGGTGGGGATTGGCGGTGCCTATATGTGCGTTTACGGTATGGAAGGCCCCGGTGGTTATCAGTTTGTGGGGCGTACCATTCAAATGTGGAACCGCTACCGTAAGACACCGGAGTTCGACCAACGCTGGCTGCTGCGCTTTTTTGACCAAATACGTTTTTATGAGGTCAGCAGCGATGAGCTTAAACAGACGCGACGGGATTTTCCCCGTGGTCAGTATCCGATTAAGATCGAAACCTCTGAATTTAGCTTAGCGGACTACGAGCAGTTTATTGCCGATCATGACTCAGACATCCAATCGTTTCAGACTCATCGACAGAATGCTTTTGATGAGGAGCTTGCGCGCTGGCACGCCGATGGCCAGTTTAACTTTACCCCCATTGAACAAAACGAAACCGAAAGCGAACTGGACTTGGCAGACGGCGACACCCTCGTAGACAGCTCTGTTTCTGGAAGCGTATGGCAAGTACTGGTGGAAGAGGGAGATACCGTAGAGGCGGGTCAAACTCTGCTGATTCTCGAATCCATGAAAATGGAAATTAATATTCCCGCCCCGGTTTCGGGCACGGTTAAGCAAGTGCTAAAAAGCACGGGAGGAGCGGTAAAACCCGGACAATCACTGGTCGTAATTTCTGATTAGACATAGTCCATGAGTGCCACACTAATAATAAACCTCTGCATTTGGGCTGATACCTATGCAAAATAGGTATTACTGGCTGGCGAGTTTCTTCTTGACTCCGTGACCCAGTTAACAATAATAACTAAACCCCTAACTTTAGGGGTTTAGTTATTCGACCTACGTGGCCCCTGATGTCTGGTTTATTAAGAAAAAACAATGCTTAGTTCTTCATCCAGCAGTACAGAAGGCTTCCTTCCTGCAGTTTCGTCTCAAGATGTTTTTCTCGTCGGCCTGTTAATGCAGGCGAACAGCTCTGAATCCGGCTGGAAAATATTCCTTGACGCCTTTTGTTCACATTTTAATCTTCACAGCGTGCATTTATACATAGCCAACCCCGAGCAAATGTCACCCGTATTCCAGGAGTGCGCGGGTGTTCAGCCGTCAGCGATTGAACTCAAAGCTTACATGGAAGAGTACTTTCAGCACGATTTAGCTCATATCGCAATCTTAAACAGTGAGCCTCACAGCTGGATTGCTAGTAATTTGATGCCCAATCGAGAAGAAGTGGAAAAAGCAAAAGCGTACATATGGGCCCATAGAAACAATATACATTATGTGGCTGGCGGCACTATTTTTCGCGACAACCAGAATAACTGTGTAATTGTTCACAACCGGTCTAAAGCTCAAGGAGAGTATCAAGAGCTCGAAATAGAGCGATTCTGTGCTCTGTCACCGTACATTGAGCACGCGATGAGGTTACGGCTTAACTTATCAAAGGCCAAAGAGGGACAGGTATACATACGTGCTGCGCTTAATAAAATGCGAGTTCCGGTAGCGGTATTAAACGAGTTTGGAGAATTACTCGCACAAAATAACCTAATGCAGGGCTTTATTGAGTCGCAAGCTAGTCTAACCCTCTCACAGGGAACTCACTTAAAGCTGGAAAACAAGAACTTTAATCGCTCGTTACAGCTAGCTATTACCCAATCCGTTTCAAGCACTAAAAATATTGATTTAACCTACAGCACCAACCTGGTTCCCATCCATACAGAAACAGGAAGCACCAAGGCATTTATAGGTGTTGATTCAATTATTGAGGGAGAGGCGGGCAATACCACTTTTCGTGGTGCCATGGTATACATCCTGGCGCCAGAGTTGATAGGCCACTTATCAGAGCAAGCCCTAAAATCCATGTTCTCTCTGACAGACGCCGAAGCCAAGGTGTGCCATTATTTTTCCAAGCTTAAATCAGCCAAAGATATTGCAAGGGAAGAACACAAGTCAGTCTATACTGTGCGTGAACAGCTACGAACGATTTTTGCGAAAACAGGGGTCGCAAACCAAATGCAGCTGATAAACCTTCTGGCTAGCGTTCCCGCTGCGGCAGAATCAGAGGCGACCTAATCGCCGTCCATGCTTTGAGATTAGCCGATAAAATTCAAAAATTTCAGCCATGAATGTATCAATTACGTAAAAAAAGTGGCTACCTTTGGGCTCTGGCCCTGTGACCTACACCGAAAAAAATTACCACCTGAACGCTCACCTGAATCAGCCTCAATGATATCAGTTTTAACCACTTTCTTATAAGAAAAGTTAACTGGAGAAAGGTTAAGCTTACTCCCACAGAAACCCATCTAGCATCTGGCAGCGCTCTCCTATCGAGCGCTGCCAGATGTAACAGTGCTACCTTTCGGCAAACCCGTAACCGTAAACCAACTCATCATCCAAACTTAGCCAAGTTACCACAATGGCAGAATCCGAAATGGCGCCTTTAAGCTTTCCAGCAGCTTCTCCTAGGCCCTCAATACGATCACCTGTCACTTCGCAGGAAACAAAATCATCTTCAAACAGTTTAAATAGACAGGTTCCATCTGAGTTGATTGTAAGCTTGACCACGACATTTTCTGTCAGTCTATCTTGTGTGCTACCCGTTAAATCTGCAACCAGCTCTTTCCCTGGCAACTCAAAATTACCAGTAACAACTGGCGCACCACTTGGCGCTACACTGTCAGAATAACTGAAAATACTAGACCAGAAACCATAAGGCTCACTCGCCCCTTCTGCAAAAATGTGGCTTAGCTTGGCCATACCATGCAATGTGTTCTGAGTTTTGGTCCCAACTAGTAGCTCATCATAGCCGATTTGATAATCGCTACAGCTTTCAAAAACCATCATTCCACTTTGGTGAACGATTGCACAATCACTCCAAATAGGAATAAGTAGGGCCTCTGTTTCTACAGTTTCAACTGGCGCACCGGTAAAATAAACCATTGTCTCTACAGCTTTAAGAGACGCAAATCCAGGCTCCGACCTCTCAACTTCAGCGATTGCTTTTAGGTACTCAGCCCCCGCCTCAAGACGGTCTGACAACTCTAACGCTCCTTCGCTTTTCCCAGAGTTTGCCAAGGCATTGATCACGCCGCTGCTTTTGGCAAAGTCTTGCGGATAAAGATTAAAATCAATGGGGCCAGCAAGCTCACTAACTTGTTCAGGAATCTGAATGCCATTGCTCCAGTCGGAGTCGTCATCCAGACTTAAGAGCAACCAGTAGACATTAAAGCCCCTAGCACCAATCTCTGACGAATAAATAATTTCACCGGTAAAAGAAAGAGGCGATAAAACTGGCTCCGCGTTTATAGCTGGAAGCTCTATATCACCCAAGGTGAAAGTAACAAGATCATACGGAAAATCATATTCAAAATCGCCGGTTTCCGAGGTAACTCCTTCACGGGCATCTGTTTTATAACTTAGGCCCGAGATAGGCAAACCACTAAACGATCCTATAAGCGCAGCCTGAGAGGAACTGGAAGAGGAGGTAACGGAGCTTGATGAAGAAGATGAAGCCACCGAACTTGATGAAGATGATTCCTCAGAGCTTGATGAAGACGAGCTCACTGAACTTGATGAGGATGATTCCTCAGAGCTTGACGAAGACGAACTCACCGAACTTAGTGAGGATGAACCCACCGAGCTCGATGAAAGATCAACACTGGATGCAATAGAACTGGATGATTGCTCACTGCTTGATATTGAGCTAAGCGAAGACTCGGCACTTGAGACAACTGAACTAGAAGAGTTTACACTGGAACTAACACTTGAAATTGAAGAGCTACTTATAATCTCGGATGAGTCGGATGAAGCCTCCGAGCTCACTGATGACTCAGAGCTTGCAACCTGAGAATTCGACACACTGCTCGAATTTGAGCTGTCACCCCCCTCAGAGCTTCCCCCACAACCGGTTACTAACGTAACGGCTATAACACCAAACAATCCATTAATTGTCTTCACTGATGCCACCTTATCTGTTTTTCTGCTGTAACGACCCGACACCCGCTGCAATATGCAAAACAGCGCCCCTAATCGCTATAGTAATTTTTCACACAATTTAAACCTACCCCTAACATTAGGGGTGTACACTGGAGGGGATTTTAGCTATGGAGCTTCTAAAGACGAGAGGGGTTCGTGAATTACAAAGCCGCCCCAGGCATTAGACCAGGGGCGGCTGCACTGCTTACAAACTTTCGGTAATCACCGTATCAATAACATGAATCACGCCATTACTGGTGTAGATGTCATACATGATAACGTTCGAGCCTTGCACTTGTAGCATGCCGTCAACGATTTCAATGGTTACGTCTTCGTCGGCAGCGGTGTTTACGCTGGTGCCGTTCAAAGTGAAAGCGGTAACAGAGTCTACTGCCATATCTTGAATGACATGCTGCAACAACACTTGAGTCAGCGCGGGCGTATCCATCAGCAGCGCATCCAGGGTAGCGCTGTCGATTTTTTCAAACGCAGCGTCAGTGGGTGCAAACACTGTGAAGGTTTCATTCTCGTCCGCCAAAGTCGCATCCAGCCCAGCCGCTTGCAACGCCGTTACCAGTGTTGTGAAGTTACCGGCATTCACTGCGGTTTCGACGATGTTATCCATCGGCATACCCATTTCAGCGGGTGGCATCATCACCTGATCAATGGCATGAATAACGCCGTTATCCGCCATCACGTTAGGCTGAGCAACCATCGATGTATTCACGTATAAGCTATCACCGGACAGTGACAGCGCCGCCATATCACCGTTGCCCATTTCGATTTTTGGCATATCGGAGTTAGCGACGCTAATGGCGGCATCGGCCAACACTTCGCCGTCCACGATTACGTGATACAGCAATATGTCGGTCAAGGTATCCGTGTCTGCCAGCAGACCATCGATGGTGTCCTGCCCAAGTGCGGCAAACGCGTCATCGGTAGGCGCAAATACGGTAAATTCGCCATCCAAATCCGCCAAGGTGGTGTCCAAACCCGTTGCCTGTAACGCCGCAATCAAGGTTGAAAAACTGCCAGCTTCCATCGCTACGTCAACAATCGATTGTGGCGGCGCGGGCAGCTCTATATCCCCCACAATGACGGTGTCGATCACGTGTATAACACCATTAGTGGTGTAGATGTCAGACGTCACAACTTTTGCACCGCCAACGGTTAACATGCGATCGACAATATCAACCAGAACATTGGCACCGCTTGCCGTTCCCACTTGTGTTCCGTTGGCCGCGTAAGCATCAATAGAAGACAGCTCCGCACCACTTACCACATGTTGCAGCAGCACAGCTTCCAGTGCTTGCGCATCGTTTAATAGAGCGTTGATATTTTCTTCACCTACCATTGCAAAAGCGTCGTCGGTCGGCGCAAATACCGTGTACGTTTGGCTTTCATCGGCCAAGACCGTATCCAAGCCCGCGGCCTGCAAAGCGGCAACCAAGGTGGTGAAACTGCCGGCCTCAACCGCCGTTTCCACAATATTCATGGTCGGCTCACCGCGATCCGCCGGTGGCATTAGCACCGCATCAATAACGTGAATAACGCCGTTGTCCGCTTCGATATCCGTGGTCGTTACCAAGGCAAGGTTCACCATCAAGGATTCACCTTCCAGCGAAAGGCCAACGCTCTTCCCATTCGCCATTTCAACGGTAGAACCAGCGCTGGCTACCGCAGCCGAGGCGTCGATTTCGGCATCGACAACCACGTGATAAAGCAGAATATCCGACAGAGTATCCGTGTCAGCGAGCAAGCCGTTGATGGTTTCTTCGCCCAATAGCGCAAAGGCATCGTCGGTGGGGGCGAACACGGTAAAGGTACCGTCTTCATCATCGAGCGTTTCATCGAGGCCTGTGGCCTCCAGCGCCGTAACCAGAGTCGTAAAATTACCATTGTCGACTGCGACATCGACAATGGTGTTCACTTCTGGCTCGGGCGGTAGTGGGTTGTCGTTATCGTCGTCGCTTCCGCATCCGGCTAGCCCGGCGACCAGGGCAACTGCAGCCAAGCACTTCACTGTTAGCTGTTTCATTTTGCATCTCCTGCACATGAGTGAGTTGTTGTTACGCCTAGCCGGTTACGCGAAGCATCGATTGAAGGATCAACGTTGAGGGGATTATTCGATTTTTTAGCTTCTAAAAATTGATAAAATTGATCTTACTTACCGAGCCTCCCGTATACCGCGAAAAGCCCTTCTTTGAACCCATGCGCGGCTGTCGCCAGATTCATCAATGTATAGCTGAGTATGAGCGTGGTATGCTGATGATCCAAACGGCTTGAAGGCGCGTATCTTTGTCTGAAATAACCAGTTGAGGATCTCGCAGCCAATGGCCAGCCAAGAAGCCACACCTTCAAAGGTCAGAACTATGACTGCCCCCGGCGGACAGAAAGATCCGCGTGCGCAAAAGTGGATAGATTTACTCCATCGCGTTGCGCGCGACAAAGACAGACTGGCCTTTCGCGAAATTTATGAATATTTTGCGCCGCGCATAAAAGCCTATGCCATCAATCAGGGCGTAAGCCAGCAGGCCGACGAATTGGTGCAGGAAGTTATGACAAGCGTGTGGCGCAGCGCGGACAAGTATGCTGACTCCCTAGCGTCTGTATCAACATGGATTTTTACCATTGCGCGCAATCAGAGAATTGATCTACTGCGCCGCAATGGACGTATGAAGGCGGAAATTAAAGTTGAAACCGAAGAGCTGTGGCAGATTCCCACCGAGGATAACACCATCAGCTCAATTCAAGAGCTATCTGCACACCGGCATCTACAGGCTTCCATCGGCGAGCTGCCCGAAGACCAGATGATCGCTGTGCGCAAGGTATATTACGAAGGCAAAACCCATCAGGAGGTGGCGGCCGAGCTGGACATTCCCCTTGGGACGTTAAAGGGAAGGTTGCGCTTGTCCATGCAAAAACTTCGCGTGATGTTAGAGGCAAAAGACTTATGAGCGGTTATCACCCAGATGAGATCACCCTCATGGATTATTCCGCTGGGACGCTGGCCATGCCACAGGCACTCGCTGTGTCTGTGCATCTGTTTATGTGCACTCATTGCCGCAATCAGGTTAAGCAGTTTAACAACCTGGGCGGGGAGCTGCTCACCCTCAGCGAGCCTCGCGAATTAGAGGTTCAGGGCTTTGACGATTTTATGCAGGCAATGGATGACGAACCCGTTAAGCCCGAACCCGAGATTCACAGCCGCTACGAAAATCCGCTGGCAGCGCTGCTGCCTCAGCCGCTGGATCGAATCACTTGGCGTAAACAAACCCGGGATATTGCCGAGTATGATTTGACCGATAAACTGCAGGTGCAGGGGTTTCGCATTGCGCTGCAAAAAATTCGCGCCGGCGCCCGTGTGCCGCAGCATTCTCATAAGGGCCAAGAGTTTACTGTAATTTTACAGGGCGGGTTTTCCGATGAGCTGGGCGTTTACCACGAGGGTGATTTTATCAGCCGCGACCCGAGCCACCGTCACACGCCAACGGCTCTGCAAAACGAGGACTGCATTTGCCTGACGGTTCTGGATGCCCCCATCTATTTTGTAGGGCGATTTTATCGCTTGTTAAACCCGTTTTTACGCTGGTAGCTTGTACTGACAGCAGATTCACAAGACTGCTGCAGCAGTTTTAACAGACATAAAAAAACCGCGCTTTAAGCGCGGTTTTTTTATCTTCTAGCGAAAAAGAAACTTACTCTTTTTCACTAGTCTCTTCTGCAGCTGCAGGCGCTTCTGCAGGAGCGGCTTCAGCGTTACCCGCTTCTTCCGCTTTGGCTTCTTTGATAGACAGCTTGATACGGCCGCGCTGGTCTACGTCCAGGCACTTAACCTTAACCACTTCACCTTCTTTGAGGTAATCGCTAACACTGTTAACGCGCTCCTCAGCGATCTGTGAAATATGTACCAGACCATCTTTGCCGGGCAGGAAGTTCACAAACGCACCAAAGTCCACAATGCGAACCACGGTACCTTCGTAAATTTCGCCAATTTCAGCTTCAGCGGTAATACCCAGAATACGATCAACGGCCGCTTGCAGCGCGCTGTTATCGTCAGCGTAGACTTTAACCGTGCCATCGTCATCGATATCAACAGACGCGCCAGTCTCTTCGGTAATAGAACGGATAGTCGCACCGCCTTTACCAATGATGTCGCGAATTTTGTCTGGATGAACCTTCATGGTTTCAAAGCGTGGCGCGTTGTCGCTTACATTTTCACGCGACTCAGCGATCACTTTGTTCATCTCGCCCAGAATGTGCAAACGCGCTTGCAGCGCCTGCTCGAGAGCGATTTCCATGATCTGCTCGGTAATGCCCTCAATTTTGATATCCATCTGCAAGGCAGTGATACCCGAAGACGTACCGGCCACTTTAAAGTCCATGTCGCCCAGGTGATCTTCGTCGCCCAAAATATCGGTCAGAACCGCGAACTTGTCTTCTTCTTTTACCAAGCCCATGGCGATGCCGGCTACGGGGGCTTTCAGCGGTACACCGGCGTCCATCAATGCCAGCGATGAGCCACATACAGAGGCCATAGAGCTGGAACCGTTAGATTCGGTAATTTCGCTCACCACACGCATGGTGTAAGGGAAGGATTCTTGATCTGGCAACACCGCGGCAATACCACGACGGGCCAAGCGACCGTGGCCGATTTCACGACGACCAGTAGCGCCCATGCGACCACACTCACCTACCGAGTAAGGAGGGAAGTTGTAGTGCAGCATGAAAGGATCTTTGCGCTCGCCTTCCAGGGCGTCGATGATTTGCGCATCGCGGGCGTTGCCCAAAGTGGCAACAACCAACGCCTGAGTTTCACCACGGGTAAACAGCGCAGAGCCGTGGGCCTTGTTCAGCACACCCACTTCTACATCAATAGCGCGAACGGTTTTTTGGTCGCGGCCATCAATGCGTGGCTCACCATCAACAATGCGCGAACGCACGATAGATTTCTCTACCTTGCCGAAAACTTTTTTAACGTCTTCTTCGCTGACATCTCCGCCTTCTTTTACCAGCTCGGCAACCGCTTGGCTGCGCAGCTCGGAGAGACGATCATAGCGCTTGGCTTTATCGGTAATGCGGTAGGCAACACCAATAGACTCGGAAAAGCCGTGCTTAACCGCATCCAGCAAGGTGGTGTTTTCCGGCTCAGGCTGCCAATCCCACTTGGGCTTACCAGCATCGCGTGCCAGTTCGGCGCAGGCCTGCACCACGGCTTGCATCTCTTGGTGAGCGTAGAGCACCGCACCCAGCATGATGTCTTCGGGCAGCTCATTGGCTTCTGACTCAACCATCAGAACCGCATCCGAGGTGCCAGCCACTACCATGTCCAGCTCAGAGGTCTGCAGCGCCTCATAACTCGGATTCAGCAGGTAGCCACCCTCTGTGGTGTAACCCACGCGCGCCGCACCTATAGGGCCGCTGAAGGGAATACCAGAAACGGCCAATGCCGCTGAGGTACCAATCATGGCGGCGATATCTGGATCGTTTGCCTTGCAGGTAGACATAACCGTACAAACAACCTGCACTTCGTTCATAAAGCCGTTGGGAAACAGCGGACGAATAGGACGGTCGATCAGGCGTGAGGTTAAGGTTTCTTTCTCGGACGGACGACCTTCACGCTTGAAGAAACCACCGGGGATTTTACCGGCGGCGTAGGCCTTTTCTTGATAGTGAACAGACAGCGGGAAAAACGCTTGGTCTGGTTTGGCCTCTTTGGCGCCCACTACGGTACACAGTACCGAGGTCTCGCCCATGGTCACCATCACCGCACCTGTGGCCTGGCGAGCAATGCGGCCAGTTTCCAGGGTTACGGTTTGATCACCATACTGAAATTTCTTAATAATCGGATTCACTCTTCTATCCTTTACTTACCAATAATGCGTTTCTTTATACGCAAGCTTCTTTCAGCTAAATACCGATATCCAACAAAAAAGTGCCCGCAAATGCGGGCACTTTGCAATTAACGACGCAGACCCAGTTTTTGAATCAGAGCGGCGTAACGGCTGGTATCTTTACCTTTCAGGTAATCCAGCAGCTTGCGACGCTGGTTTACCATGCGGATCAGGCCGCGACGTGAATGGTGATCTTGCTTGTGGCCAGAGAAGTGGTTTTGCAGCTTGTTGATGTTGTGGGTCAACAGCGCAACCTGAACTTCTGCAGAACCGGTATCACCTTCACCTTGTTGATACTCTTTTACGATTTCAGCTTTTTCTTGTGCACTCAGTGCCATGTCAATTTCCTCTAATAATATGCATTGATTACAGCCGTACCCGTGCATATTTACAGGCAGGCCAGGTATCACCGGTTAGCCCGGCAGTTTGCCAGCGGTAGCCGGCAAATTCTTCAGTTTGTCTCGGATGTGGCGCTCGCCAACAGACGTTTGGGCGCCACCCGGCCCTCGTCGAGGGTGGCAACGCCTAAAAATTGGCCACTTTCACAAAAGACACGCACCATATCACCTTCTTCGCCCGTGCGATAGACCTGCGCGTCCATAACCGGATTACCCAGGCGAAAATAGTGGGCGCTATCCGCTGGAAGTGTGATTTTAGGCAGATGGTCCACCGGCGTATCCACCGGCAACAAGTGATGATCCAAGGTTTCGGCCCGCCCCTCACCGCGTTCATCGCTGAGCTCATCCAGAGTTATACACTGCTCAATCTCAAAACCACCGGTAAAGGTACGGCGCAAAGCGCTGACATGGCCGCCCACCTCAAGCGCCTCGCCAAGGTCTTCGGCCAACGAGCGGATATAAGTACCTTTAGAACAGTGCACCTCTACATCCAGCTCGGCGCGCTGCCCTGGGCGAAACGCCAATAGGTTGTACTCCAGGATCTCAACCTGACGAGCCTCGCGCTCGACCTCTATCCCCTGACGGGCGAGTTTATAGAGCGGTTGGCCGTTTTGCTTTAGCGCCGAATACATAGGCGGCACCTGGTCGATTTCCCCCATAAATCTGGTCATGGCGCTGGCGACCTGGGCCTCGCTCAGTTCGGAGGCATCAATGTCTTCCAGCACTTCCCCTTCAGCGTCACCGGTAGAGGTTTTCTCGCCCAGCACAAAAGTGGCTTCATAGGTTTTGTCGGCGTCCAGCAAAAACTGGGAGAATTTAGTGGCCTCGCCAAAACATACGGGTAAAACCCCGGTCGCCAGAGGATCGAGACTGCCGGTGTGACCGGCTTTAGCGGCAAAAAATAAACGCTTGGCACGCTGCAGGGCGTGGTTCGAGCTCATACCCAGTGGCTTATCCAACAGCAGCACACCGTCAATGGCGCGACCTTTACGCTTGCGCCCCATTATTCGTCCTCGTCGCTCGACTTGGCCTTATCGGCCGCCACGGCGCGATCGATCAGAGACGACAACTCCTGGCCGCGCACCGAGGTGTGGTCGTAGTGGAAATTAAGCTTGGGCACGGTGCGCATATCCAGCTCTTTAGCTAATAGTGAACGCAAGAAACCAGAGGCCTTGTTAAGCACTTCAGCGCTGGTGCGACCTTCGTCTTCATCGCCGCCTACCACCGTAATATAAACCTTGGCGAAGGCCATGTCCCGGCTAACGGTGACACTATTGATATTCACCATACCGACCCGGGGGTCGCGAATCTCCTGCTGAATCATATTCGCCAAATAGCGTTGGATGGCATCGGCCACCCGATCAGCGCGGGCAAATTCTCTGGGCATTTTGTCACCTACTTATCCCGGCGGGGCAACCGCCTAAAATAACAAAGCCCCGACTCCCCCGAAGGGAGGCGGGGCGAGGAAAACGCTGCGGGCTTACAGCTCGCGCGCCACCTCCTTAACTTCAAAGACTTCGATCTGGTCACCGACTTTAACGTCGTAGTTTTTCACACCGATACCACACTCCATGCCGTTGCGCACTTCGTTGACATCGTCTTTGAAGCGACGCAGAGACTCCAGCTCGCCTTCAAAGATAACCACGTTATCGCGCAACACGCGGATGGGCTTGTTGCGGTAAACAGTACCTTCGGTAACCATGCAACCTGCCACCTGACCAAACTTGGGCGAGCTGAAGACTTCACGCACATCGGCGATACCGACAATCTCTTCCACACGCTCAGGGTCAAGCATGCCGGACAGAGCGCTTTTCACATCGTCCAACAGCTGATAGATAATGCTGTAGTAACGGATCTCGATGCTCTCTTGCTCCGCCAAGCGACGAGTGCTGCCCGGGGCACGAACGTTAAAACCGATCACAATGGCGTTAGCGGTTAATGCCAGGTTAACGTCATTGTCGGTAATTCCGCCCACACCGGAAGAAACAACCTGAACTTCCACTTCGTCGTTACCAATGTCCCCGAGGGAGGCGAGAATTGCTTCCAGCGAGCCGCGTACGTCGGCCTTAACCACCACCGACAACACTTTCTTCTCGCCGCCGTCCATACCGGCAAACATGTTTTCCAGCTTGGCTGCCTGCTGACGCTGCATGCGTTCCTTACGCTCTTTTTCAGCGCGGAACTCGGCCACTTCGCGCGCCTTGCGCTCGTCATCCAGCACCACAAATTCATCACCGGCGCTCGGGGCTGAATCCAGACCCAAAATCTCTACCGGAGACGAAGGCCCCACAGTTTTCACCTGTTGGCCCAGCTCGTTCATCGCGGCGCGCACACGCCCATAGCTTTGCCCGGCCAGCACTAAGTCGCCGTGATTCAAGGTACCCTGCTGCACCAGCAAGGTAGCAACTACACCGCGGCCCTTGTCCAGGCGAGATTCAACCACCACGCCCTGAGCTGGCGCATCTTCTACCGCTTTAAGCTCAAGCAGTTCGGCTTGCAATGACACAGCTTCCAACAGCTCGTCGATGCCGTCACCCGTGTGGGCCGAAACTTCGATAAACTGAGTATCACCGCCCCAGTCTTCGGGAATCACTTCTTTTGCTGCCAGCTCGTTTTTAACGCGATCCGGATCAGCGGCCTCTTTGTCACACTTGTTAATAGCGACAACAATCGGCACACCGGCGGCTTTGGCGTGGTTAATGGCCTCTTCGGTTTGCGGCATCACACCGTCATCCGCCGCCACCACCAGAATCACCACATCGGTACACTGGGCACCGCGTGCACGCATAGCGGTAAACGCGGCGTGGCCGGGAGTATCCAAGAAGGCAATTTCGCCCTGGCTGGTTTTCACTCGGTAGGCACCAATGTGTTGGGTAATGCCACCGGCTTCACCAGCGGCTACCTTGGCTTTACGAATGTAATCCAGCAAAGAGGTTTTACCATGGTCGACATGACCCATAACGGTTACCACAGGTGCGCGCGGCTTTTCTTCACCGTCCACTTTTACCTGGGCTTCCAGATCTGTTTCGATATCGTCTTCACTCACCAGCTTAAAGTTGTGGCCCATTTCCTCTACCACCAGCTGGGCAGTTTCCTGATCCAACGGCTGGTTGATATTCGCCATAACACCCAGCTTCATCAATTGCTTGATCAACTCACCGGATTTAATGGTCATGCGCTGGGCAAGGTCTGAAACGGTAATGGTTTCAGGAATCTCTACTTCGCGCACAATTTTCTGCGTCGGCTTCTTGAAGCCGTGCTTGTTAGACGCTTTGTGCGCGGCGCGGCCGGCACGACGACGCTGCATAAATGCTGAATCGTCCTCTTCTTCAGCCAGCTCGTACAAATCGGCCTTAGATGATTTTTTCGGCCCCATACCTTTTTTGCCCGCTTTGCCAGCACGCTTGGCGCGCGGGCTACCATCGTCGTCATCAAACTCTTCGCGACGCTCTTTCTTGCGACCGTGCTTGGTATCAGGTTTGGCCGGGCCGGGCGCCGCGGCAGCAGGATCTGCTGCCTCAGGCTTGGACGCAGCCGCCTGAGCTTTTTTCTCGGCCGCAGCTTTGTCCGCGGCTTTCTTTTCTTCCAACGCTTTCAGCTCTGCGTCGCGCGCAGCTTCTTCTGCCTTGCGGCGCTCCATCGCAGCTTGGCGCTTCTCTTCAATGTCATCGACAAAGGATTTGCGCGCGGCCACTTCGGGCTCGGGCTGAGGCTGCTCTTGCGCCGCGGGCTCTTCGGCCGGCTCTTGTGCAACCGGCTCAACAACCTCGGGCTCAGGTTCAGGTTCGGGCTCCGGAGCCGGTTCAGGCGCGGGCGCCGGTACGGGCCCTACCGCCACTTCCGGCTCTGGCACAGCCTCGGCCGCCAGCTGTGTTTCTTCTGGCTCAGGCGTTTCTTCATCAAGAGGTTTGCGCTTCACGTAAGTGCGCTTTTTCCGCACTTCCACATTCACGGTTTTACGACCGCCCGCTTTTAGTGTGGTAGTAGTTTTGCGCTTCAGAGTAATTTTGCGCGGCTCGGAGTCCGATGCCGACTCACCGTGGCTGCTTTTCAGATAAGCCAACAACTGTTGTTTCTCGTCGTCAGAGACCAACGCATCCTCAGCGGTATGCTTCAGCCCGGCTTCCTGCATTTGTTTAAGCAGCCGCTCAACGGGGGTACCCACTGATTTGGCGAGTTCGCTTACTTTTACTTCTGCCATTCTATTTCCTCAGTTTTGAATTTTGCCTTTAACCTACTGCAACACTTATCAGCGGCAGTGATCAGGCAAACCAGGGCTCGCGGGCTTTCATAATCAGGGCAGCGGCGCGCTCTTCATCGACACCTTCGATATCCAACAACTCATCAATTGCCTGCTCGGCCAAATCTTCCATGGTCACGATGCCTCGGCTGGCCAAAATTACCGCCAGCTCTTTATCCATACCTTCCATATTCAACAAATCGTCGGCCGGGGCCGCGCCTTCCAGCTGCTCTTCAGAGGCCAAGGCCTGAGTCAACAGCGCGTCTTTCGCACGGGCGCGCAGCTCTTCGGCGACATCTTCGTCAAAGCCTTCAATGGAGGCGATTTCATCCAGAGGCACATATGCCACTTCTTCGATGCTGGTAAAGCCCTCTTCCACCAACACCTGGGCAACGTCTTCATCGACATCCAGCGCGTTCATAAACACTTGGATATAGCCGCCCGTTTCCGCTTCCTGCTTTTCTTCCCATTCAGCGGAGCTCATCACATTGATAGCCCACTGAGTCAGCTCGCATGCGAGACGTACGTTTTGTCCGCCGCGGCCAATAGCCATGGCGAGGTTCTCTTCGCCCACAGCCAAATCCATAGAGCCCGCATCTTCGTCCACAACAATAGACTCAATCTCTGCAGGCGACATGGCGTTAATTACAAATTGCGCGGGATTGTCATCCCACAGAACAATATCGACACGCTCATTGCCCAGCTCGTTTGACACGGCTTGTACGCGCGAACCGCGCATACCAACGCAAGCCCCCACAGGATCGATGCGACCGTCGTTAGTGTTCACGGCGATTTTTGCGCGCAGACCCGGGTCGCGGGCCGCACCTTTAATTTCGATAATGCCTTCCGCAATTTCCGGCACCTCAATTTTAAACAGCTCGATCAGCATTTCAGGGCAAGAGCGGCTTAAAAACAGCTGCGGGCCGCGCGCTTCAGAACGCACCTCTTGCAAGTACGCACGCACTCGATCGCCCATGCGGAAAATCTCGCGGCCCACTAACTGGTCGCGCGGCAACAATGCTTCGGCATTGTTGCCCAAATCCACAATAATACTGTCGCGGGTGACTTTTTTTACGGTGCCGTTAATCAGCTCACCCACGCGATCGCGGTACTCGTCCACCATTTGCGCGCGCTCGGCTTCGCGAACTTTTTGCACAATAACTTGCTTGGCGGTTTGCGCAGCGATACGACCAAAATCAACGTTTTCAATTTTTTCGCGGTGAATGTCGCCCACCTGCAAAGCCGGATCGACTTCAGCGGCCTCTTCGGTGGTTAATTGAGTGCCCAATTCTGCCAAGACATCATCTGCTACCACTTCCCAACTGCGATAAGTTTCATAGTCGCCAGTAATCCGGTCGATGTTTACTTCGATCGTTGAATCTTCGTCAAAGCGTTTTTTGGTGGCCATAGCCAACGCACTTTCAATCGCCTCAAAGATCACATCCTTATCAACGCCTTTTTCATTGGAAACGGCATCGGCGACCAGCAAAATTTCTTTGTTCATGAGTTTGCCTCGTTAACTCCTGTATCCAACCGCACTGCGACTAGAACTGGGGGACTATGTTCGCTTTTTCAATCGATTCAATGGGCAGCAGATACTCTTCGTTATCCACCAGTATCACGACATCCTGATCTTCGATGCCCTGCAAAATGCCTTTAAATTTGCGGCGCCCGTCAAACGGAACACGCAATTTCACCGCAGCAACCTGGCCCTTGTAGTCGGCAAATTGCTCCAGCGTATAGAGCGGCCGATCCATACCCGGAGAAGACACCTCCAAGGTGTACTCGCCGGCAATCGGATCTTCCACATCCATTAAACTACTCAGCTGACGGCTCACTTTTGCACAGTCTTCCACCTGCACGCCGTCGGCTTTATCAATATAAACCCGCAGCACCTTAGGCTTGCCGCCGGTCAAGTATTCAACGCCCCAAAGCTCACAGCCAAGGGCATCCACAGCCGGCGCAAACATTTTTGTCAAACGCTCTTCTATAGACGCCATAAATGAAACTCCAAGGATTTGGGCCTGTGGCGCCTTTTGTGCGCCAGAATCAAGACGCCGGAGGCGCCCCAGAAACAAAAAATGGGCCCTAGGCCCACTTTTAATACTTCACCACAGTGATCTGCGGCAGCGGTAACCCACTGACTTTCAGATACAAAAAAGCCCCTTGCAGGGGCCCCGGACGCGCCAACTTCACCGGCGCTGATCAGCCGATTGGCTGACTGTAGTGCCAGCACTAACACTGGCGAGCCACCTGCCGTGGCTGCGAGCTAATGCACTATAGCATCAACTCCAGAAATTGGTAGCGGGGGCTGGATTCGAACCAACGACCTTCGGGTTATGAGCCCGACGAGCTACCAGGCTGCTCCACCCCGCATCCTCAACTCAGTTGTAAGTGTGTTCCCCCAACCGAGGTCGCGCATTATAGGGAGCCAATTTGGTGCGGTCAAGGCCGTTTTGCTATTTCTTTTTAATATATCTGGGTTATGTATTTATACAACGCCGTATTGCCAGGCAATCCAATAGCTAAGGCCACTCATGAGAGTCAACAGCCCAAGCAGGCAAGCGAACAGCGTCCAGACCTTAAAAGGTTTGCGCTCACTGCGATTACCTGGCTGCTGCAGGACTCTGTCAACGCGGGCTTGGTCTTCGGGGGTCAGCTTGCTGGGCATAGAGCTTCTCTTCGTATGGTAATTAATTTGGTTTTATTGAAATTAGAGTTACAACCATTCGTGCGATGAGATTACCAGCAAATAGAACGAAGAAAAATATCGGCCTGGGATGGAGGGAGCTCAGAAGCTTGAAGTTAAAAAACTCAGGCGCGCCAACTGACCGACGGAGCTGTGTTTAAAGGTGGCTCTATAACCCCTATTTCAATCAACCTGCGATTAATATCGATATTGCGCGCGCTAGTTTCAGCAAACTGCTGTGCCCGCTCATCGCGCTCTCGCTCGGCCTGCGCCGCATCGACGTCACTGCCATCAGTATCTGCCGTCCCCGCCTCCCGCTCACTGCGACTCTGCTCAGCCGCCTTTGCCTCGGCTTGTCGCTCTGCTCGCGCCTGAGCCGCTATCTCGGCCTGAGCCTGAATTTCCAGCTGTGCAGCTTGGGCCGCAACCCGACGATCCTGCGCAGATGGCTCGGCAGGCGCCGTCGCCGCACGCTGGATTTGCTGCGCCTTTTCTAAAGTAGCCTCAGGGTCATTAGGAATGGGGCTGGTATCGATACTAACCTCGCCAGCGGTCGCGTAATTAATGCCGTCTGGTCCACGGGTATATTCGTAGCGCGGCGCCCCGGCATACTGGCCCCCGACGGCGGCATGGGCTCGTTCGTGAGCGCGCACCTCGCGATCCCGCGCAGCAAGCTCACTGATTTGCTCGCGCTCGGCTTGCTCCTGAGCAGCAGTGCTTTTTTCAGCCTCGCGCTCGGCATCTTTATTAGCTTGAGGCGACTCGGCATCTAGCGCTGCAGAGCCGCGCTGCCCGCGGGTTCGCTCGCGTTCCTCTACCTCGGCGGGCCTATCCTCGGGTGAGCGGCGATTTTCCCCGCGCGCCGACGCTGCGCCCTCTTCCAGGGCTTTAAAGACGGTACTTTTGAGCTCTGTGTTTTCCTCACTCACAGCCTGCCGCCCCAGCGGCGCATAGGGCGCAACCGCATTGGCGTAATTTGAAGGCAGCGAGTTAGCGATCATGGGGATTAAGCCTTTATATCCAACAAGGTGCCAATGGTTTCACTAGCGGTCTCTAGCACCTTGGCGGAGCTGTCAAAAACTTGTTGGCTCTGCTGCATGTTCACCAGCGGCTCGACGATACTTTGCGAGGTATCACCAGCAGCCACCTGATTGATCTGCTCGGCGGATTTCACAATCTCCGCCCTGGAGCTGTGCAAGCCGATCAGACTTTGATTGACGATAGATCCCACATCCATAAGCGCCTCGGAAAATAAGTTACATATACTATTATTTTAGCGCCAAAATCGTTCAATAAACAACCAGAAACAACTACCAACCAGATTAACTGGGCGCAAAAAATCATTCTTTATTACTGCCGCTTCAATAACGGAGCCAAATCCAAATAGTCAGCGAGATCAGGGGGCTCGGTAGCGTGACAAAAAGGTACCACCCCCAGACAGGGCGCGGGTAATCGCGCTTTTAAACTGGAGATGTTCTCTGCACCGCTGCAGACATCTGGGTCAACAATGTTCGCCACCCAGCCCGCAAGCGGCAAACCGTCGCGCAGGATTGCCTCGCAGGTGAGCATCGCGTGGTTAATACACCCGAGCCGCACCCCCACCACTAATACCACGGGCAGCCCCAAACTGACGGCAAGATCGGCCAAGGTTTGGTCGTCATTGAGCGGTACTCGCCAACCGCCGGCCCCCTCTACCAAAGCAAACTCGGCGGCGGCCGCAAGTGTCTTCTCGGTGGCGTTTAACAACTCGCTCATCGACACCGTGTGCCCCAGCTGCTGGGCTGCAATATGAGGGGCAATCGGGGGCTGAAAAGCCACAGGGTTAATGGCGTCGTACTCCAGCGAGGGAGAACACTCACGCTGCAGGCGCAGGGCATCGTCGTTGCGCAGCCCATCACGGGTCAGCTCACAACCCGCCGAGACTGGCTTGACTGCAGCGGTGGTCATGCCACGCTGACGCGCGCGATACAGAAGTGCCGCAGCAATGCGGGTCTTACCCACATCCGTATCCGTACCTGTGACAAAAAATGCAGGCATTTAACCCCCTTTTCTCGCTGTGAGGTAACACACCTTATAGGTGGCGGGCAGGCCCTCGGCGGTGCGCATAGGCTCGTAGGCCTGCTCTAACGACTGCAATCTGCGCCGCCCGGTCAATCCGCGAGGTGCGCCAGCATTGATATTGTGGGCGCCAAGATCTTTTAACTCCCGCGCCAGTTGACGAACATTGTCGCTGTAGAGGGTTTCGCTATGAACTTCTAATTGAATATCAGTAAAGCCCGCCTGCGTCAGCGCCTGTTGAAGAAGCTCTACCGGCAGAAACCGATTGACGTGCACATAGCCATCCACCTGTTGCCATGCCGTCTGCAACTCCTGCAAGGTGCCGTGCCCCAGCGTTGCCAAATACAAGTGCCCGCCCGGAGCCAGCACCCGGTAAAGCTCGCGCGCAAGGCGTGTTAGATCCTCACACCACTGCACCGCCAGACTGGAGTAAATCAAATCAACGCTGGCATTCGCCAGCGGCATAGCTTCGAGGTCGGCGCAAAACCAGTTATCCGCGTAGGGGTGATGCTGGCGCGCGAAACTCAACATGCCCGAGGCTAAATCTAAAGCGGTTAGCTGAGAGGCTCCAGCGGCCTCGCGCAAGCCCTGCAAGAAATAGCCGGTGCCCGAGCCAGCATCCAGCACCCTACCAGCGGGCGCAGATATTTTTGCAAGTAGGCGCTCACCAACCAAGCGCTGCAGGCGTGCCGCTGACTCATAGCTGGAGGCCGCTTTGCTAAAAGAACGCGCCACCCGCCCCTTATCCAACTGTGAATCTGACTGCGCGCAAGCAGAGGCGACAAATTCAGCCACCCGTGCAGCCACCTGGCGGGGTTGATCCCAATGCAATGCGTGACCCGCGTCATCTATCAGGCAAGTCTTTTGCGCAGGGTTCAATTCAGCGGTAGCGTCACAAGCGCCCGCAGGCACTAGATGATCGCCTGCGGCAAACAGATGTAAGCCCGGTAGCTGTAGCTGCGCCAAGCTGGAGCGAAAATCGGTACCGGCCAAATAAGTTAAGGCTTGGGCCCAAACACTAACTCGCTCGCGCTCAGGCAGCACGGCAAGCCCGCGCAACTGCTTAGTCTGGCTGCGCTCGTCTGCGCCGCCCTGAGCCACCAGAGCACAAAAACGTTTTAGGCTTGTGGCGGGGTCGCCTTCAAACCCTGTATTAAATGCCCGATTAGTGGCCTTAGCCATAGCCGTTGGCCAGTCTTTGCGGGCAACAAAACAGGGGTTGGTGGCCAAGGTTATCAGTGACTGAACTCGCTCGGGATGGCAGCTGGCATATTCGATCGCCAGGGCACCGCCCAGCGACCAGCCCACAATATGAGCCCGCGACGGCAAGCTTGCGACCAAAGCGGTGATGATATCCGGCAGGTTAAAATTCTGCGCCGGGGATTGGCCAAAACCCGGCAGATCAATACACCAGACGTCCGCCAACTGACGCAGCGGCTCTACCATTGGCGCCATACTTCGATGATCAAATCCCCAGCCGTGTAGCAACACAACAGGCGCGCAGCCGCCTTCGACTAAAGCCCTGTGCTTGTGGCAAAAAAGCATCAGCGAGAGCCCCCTTGCAGCTCTTGATGCACCTGCGCCAGCGCTCGTAACAAACCGTCTACTTGAGCGTCGGAGTGAGCCGCCGTTAGGGTAACCCGCAAACGCGCGCTGCCCTCGGGCACGGTAGGCGGGCGAATCGCGCTCACCCAGAACCCCAATTGTCGTAGGGCACCGGAATAGGCCAGCGCGGCATCATCGCGACCAATAATGATGGGCTGTATGGCGGTGGGCGAATCCATCAATTGCAAGCCGAGGGCACTGGCACCGGCGCGAAAGCGCTCCACCAACTGCCGTAAATGTTGCCGTCGCCAGGGCTCGGATTTCATGATTCGCAAACTCTGACGAGACGCTGCCGCCACCGCAGGCGGGAGCGCTGTGGTGTAGATATAACTGCGCGCCAGCTGAATCAGGGTCTCAATCAACGCCTCGGAGCCGGCGACAAAGGCGCCAAAACTGCCCGCTGCTTTACCCAAAGTACCCATCAGCACCGGCACCTCATTTTGGCCCAGGCCGTAATGCTCTAGCACGCCTGCTCCTGTTGCCCCCAAGCAACCAAACCCGTGGGCGTCATCCACCATTAACCAGGCGTTGTGCTCCGCCACTAACTCCGCTTGTTGCACCAGCGGAGCGAGGTCGCCATCCATACTGAATACGCCGTCAACCACCACCAGTGTTTTCGCGGCTTTTGCCGCCGAGCGACTCAAGTGTTGGCGCAGCGAATTGAGATCATTGTGCTGAAAACGGCTAAACCTGGCACCACTGAGTAATCCAGCATCCAGCAATGAGGCGTGATTGAGACGATCCTCCAGCACCGCATCGCCCTTGCCCACCAACGCGTTTACAGCACCGAGATTGGCCATATAGCCTGTGGAAAACACCAGTGCACGCTCGCGTCCGCAAAACTCTGCCAGTTCACGCTCAAGTTGATGATGCTCGTCGCTGTGGCCGCACACCAGGTGGGATGCACCACTGCCGACACCCCACTGCGACGCCGCCTCAAGCATGGCGGCTCGCATATCCGGGTGATTGGCCAGGCCCAGGTAGTCGTTACTGCAAAAACTGGTGTAACTGGCGCCATCAACCACTAACTCAGGCCCCTGAGCCGAGGATATAGCAGGACGCGAGCGATAGCGGTGCTGCAGGCGGCGCTCTTGCAGCACCGCCTGCAGGTGATGTTCGAAGGGGTTCATGCTGTGGCTTATTGAGCCGCGTTATAGAAGAACTTGTCGTTGTGAGCCGCTTCGATGGAAGCGGCGATATCAGCCTCTACGGCATCGTCATCGCCATGCACATGACGCTCTTCGGGCTTAATACCCAGACGCGCAAACAGCTGCATATCTTTATTGGCTTCGGGGTTAGCAGTAGTGAGCAGCTTCTCGCCGTAAAAGATCGAGTTGGCTCCGGCAAAAAAGGCCATGGCCTGCATTTCGTCGCTCATCTCTTCGCGGCCCGCCGACAGGCGCACATGAGACTGCGGCATAATGATGCGCGCCACAGCAATGGTGCGAATAAAGTCGAGTGGATCCAGATCTGCCTCTTGCTCCAGCGGCGTGCCCTCTACCCGCACCAGCATGTTAATAGGTACAGACTCAGGGTGCTCCGGCATATTCGCTAATTGCTGCAGCAGACCGGCACGGTCACCGGCTTCTTCACCCATACCGACAATGCCACCGCAGCAGACTTTCATACCCGCCGAGCGCACATTGGCAAGAGTATCCAGACGATCCTGGTAGGTGCGGGTGGTAATGATTTCGCCGTAGTATTCGGGTGAAGTATCCAGGTTGTGGTTGTAATAATCGAGCCCAGCATCAGCCAGCTCGCGGGCTTGGTTTTCGTCCAGCATGCCCAGGGTCATGCAGGTTTCCAGCCCCAACGATTTAACCTCGCTTACCATTTTGGTGACATAGGGCATGTCTTTGCCGCGTGGCGAGCGCCAGGCCGCTCCCATACAAAAACGGCTAGCGCCATTGGCTTTTGCGGCGCGCGCCTCTTCAATCACTTTTTCCACCGCCATCAGCTTTTCTTTTTCCAGGCCGGTGTCATAGCGTGCACTTTGCGGGCAGTAGGCGCAGTCTTCGGGGCAAGCACCGGTTTTGATGGAACAGAGCGTACTTACCTGTACCTCGTTGGGATTAAAGTGCGCGCGGTGCACCGTTTGCGCCTGAAACAATAAGTCGTTAAACGGCAGTGCCAGCAGGTTTAAAATTTCCTGCCGCGACCAGTCGTGGCGTACGGCGGGAGCGGATACAGAAGCGTTCATAATCTTTCCATCGGGTCGGTTTGGTGCGCTCGCTCTGGCAACAGGCCGCGCAGCTGCTAATCTCGGTAAGTGGACATCATAAAGGCGGCGCTATCGCTGTCAACCTAAAAAAGGGAATTTGGTTAACAAGTGCTTATCTCGCAAATATGCCTGCTCTGCCGTCGCCCCAGCGGCGAACGTCTCTGTCCGTCTTGTGAGCTTCTTATGCGCCAGCTGCACACCCTGCCCGAGCACGCCTGCTGCCGTTGCGCCTTACCGCTGGATGGCGGCTCGCGATACTGCGGTCGCTGCCTGGCAGAGCCCCCGGCATTTAGCCATAGCCTGATTGCCTTCCATTACCAATTTCCGCTGGATTATCTAATCGGCCGGTTTAAGTTCGAGCGCTGTCTCACAAGCGCCCACTGGCTGGCGCTGCAGTTTCAACACCATTTGCGTCAGCACAAAGCAGCGGCCAACGCGATAGTGCCAGTTCCCATGCACTGGCGCAGCCTTGTCAAACGCGGATTTGATCAGACCCTGTGGCTGGCGCGCGCCGCCAGTAAAACCACCCATGTGCCCGTGCGCACTGATATTTTGCAGAAGATACGCCACTCGCCGGCGCTACATGGGCTGAGCCGCAAAGACCGGATGCTCGCCATTCGCGGTGCTTATCGCGCTGCCCCGGTTTCTGGATTACACCTGGCACTAGTGGACGACATTGTGACCACAACCACCACCTCTCGCACTTTGAGCAAGTTGCTGATCAGGGCCGGTGCCGCATCGGTACAAATTTGGGCTTTGGCGCGCACTCCCGAGCACTAAAGCCGTACAATGTCGCCCACAGTCATGCGGATGCAGAATGAGTTATGAGCGACACCTCGGAAACACCACAGCCCCACGCCTATCAAGCTTTAACGCCAGACCTGGTGATGGACGCCGTGGAGAGCCTGGGATACTGGTGCGACGCGCGGGTGTTCGCCCTCAATAGTTACGAGAACCGTGTCTATCAAGTAGGCATAGAAGATAAAAGCCCGCTGATCGCCAAGTTCTATCGCCCCGAGCGCTGGAGCGACGAGCAAATTCTGGAGGAGCACCAATTCTCACAGCAATTATTTGATTTGGGTGTGTCGGTTGTGCCGCCCTTGGCGCAGGATGGACAAACACTATTTAGCTATCACGGCTTTCGCTTTAGCCTCTATCCACGCCAGGGCGGTCACGCTCCCACGTTGGATAATTTTGACCACTTGCTCAGCCTGGGCCGGGCACTGGGGCGGATACATGCCCTGGGCAAAGCCAAACCATTTGCCCATCGCCCCGAGCTCAACACCGAAACCTTTGCCGCCCAGAGCTATGATTTTCTGCGCACCAACCAATTTATTCCCGAATCACTGCAGGCCGCATACGACAGCCTGGGGCAGGATTTAATTACTCGCTGCCGGGACATATTCGCCGATAACAATTACAGCAATATTCGCCTGCACGGCGACTGCCACCCAGGCAATATTCTCTGGCGCGACGATGTACCTCACTTTGTCGACTTTGACGATGCCCGCTCGGGCCCGGCGGTGCAAGATTTATGGATGCTGCTGTCCGGCGACCGCGCCCAGCAGACCGCGCAACTGGCGGAGATATTAGAGGGCTATCGCGAGTTCTGCGATTTTAACCCCGCCGAGCTGTTGCTGATTGAAGCGCTGCGCACCCTGCGCATCATGCATTACGCCGGCTGGCTGGCGAAGCGCTGGAGCGATCCCGCCTTTCCCCACAGCTTTCCCTGGTTTAACACCGAGCGCTACTGGGCCGAACATATACTGGAGTTGCGCGAACAGTTGGCGGCGCTCAATGAACCGGCGCTGGAAGTTTACTAAGGCTAAAGGCGCTTAACAGCTGCAGACAAATAAGTGTAAACAGGCCCCTACCGCCTCTGGAAATCTGTCCGCCCTGCCTCAATAATGGCATGAGTATTTAAAGGAGCCACTATGACCATTCAGCAGGCCGCTACCAGCGCCGACCCGGTATGGGAACAAATTCGTCAAAGCGCCACCGAACAAGCCGCCAAAGAGCCCATGCTGGCGAGTTTTCTGTACGCCACCATTCTCAACCACACCACCTTGGAAGACGCTCTTAGTTTCCACTTGGCCAATAAACTGGAAAGCCCCGCCCTGCCCGCCATTTCGGTGCGCGAAGTGATCGACGAGGCGCTGGCCGATGATGCCAGCATAGGTGCAGCCATGCGCGCGGATATTCAAGCGATTAACGAACGCGACTCGGCCTGCTGCTCGCTGACCACGCCGTTTTTATTCTTTAAAGGTTTTCACGCCCTGCAGGCCTACCGCATCGCCCACTGGCTGTGGGCACGCGAGCGCCGCGCCATGGCGCTGTTTCTGCAAAACCGTATCTCGGTGGTATTTGCCGTGGATATTCACCCAGCTGCCCGTATCGGCCGCGGCATTATGCTCGACCATGGCACAGGTATCGTGATTGGTGAAACAGCGGTGGTGGAAGACGATGTTTCAATCATGCAGGCAGTGACCTTGGGCGGCACCGGCAAAGAGAGTGGCGACCGCCATCCCAAGGTACGCAGTGGCGTACTGATCAGTGCCGGGGCGAAAATTCTCGGTAATATCGAAATTGGCCACTGCGCCAAGGTGGGAGCGGGCAGCGTGGTATTAAAACCCGTACCGCCGCGCACGACAGTTGCCGGTGTACCGGCTAAGGTCGTGGGCAGCGCCGACTGCGACCACCCATCACGGGCGATGAACCACACCATTGGGGAGTGAGCATCCAGCTCCCCAACCAAGCCGCTCTCGTGTATATTTGGCAACAATTTCACCAATAAAATAACGGAGCCGCTATGTCGCCACTCAAACCTCTCGCCCTTGTTTTTGCACTTAGTCCCGCCGCCGTGATAGCAGCCCCCGCCGATAGTGACTGGCAAGCGCTGTTTAACGGCAAAAATTTAGAAAACTGGGCGATTAAAATTCGTCACTCCAAGCTGGGCGAGAATACCCACAACACCTTCCGCGCCGAAGACGGTCTGCTAAAAGTGCGCTATGACCAATATCCGGATTTTAACGACGACTTCGGTCATATTTTTTACAAAGAACAGCCCTTTTCCTACTATCGCTTGCAGGTTGAGTACCGTTTTACCGGCCCTCAGGTGGATGGCGGCCCCGAGTGGGCCTGGCGCAACAACGGCATTATGTATCACGCTCAGGCACCCGAGACTATGGCCCTGGAGCAGGATTTTCCGCTGAGCATTGAGTACCAACTGCTGGGCGGTAAAGACACGGGCGAGCGCAGTACCGCCAACCTGTGTACCCCTGGCACCCATGTGGTAATGACCCCGGTGCTGCGCAAAGACCATTGCATTAATTCCAGCAGCCAAACCTACCCGGGCGATCAGTGGGTAACGGTAGAGCTGGAAGTGCACGGTCGCGAACTGGCGGTGCATAAGGTCAATGGCGAAGAAGTGATGCGCTATACGGATTTGCAAAAAGACGATGGTACTGCACTGGCAGGAGGTTATATCGCTTTGCAAGCAGAGTCGGCACCGATTGATTTTCGCAGCGTTAAGCTACTGAACCTGGAAGGCTGCATGGACAAGGATGCCAGCAATTACAAAGATTACCTGGTCAAACACAACGCCCAAAGCTGCCGCTACCCTTAACGCGGCCCACTTACTAGTACGCGTAAAAAAAAGAGCCGCAATTGCGGCTCTTTTTTATTGGCTCAGATTAATGGGATACCGCTTCGGTCTGCCCCCGCTGTAAATGCAGGTACTCAACCAAATCTCGCAATTGTCCTTTTTCCAGCATCAAGCCCATGGGCGGCATGCCTGAGGGCGAGAAGGTCTGTTCGGCAATATCGCTGCGGGCAATAGTGTGCTCTTTGCCGTCGCTGGATTTAACCGTGATACTGGCATCCGCTTCGGCGGCAAACATGCCCTCCACGACACTGCCATCTTTAAGCGTTACCGTGGTATTGCCAAAGCCAGGTGCAATGCGCGCGCCCGGATCGACCATCGCCTCCAGCAGCTGCTCACGGGTCAGGCGACTGCCAATATCGGTCAGCTCTGGCCCCACATGACTGCCGCGCGGGCCAATCACATGGCAGCGCACGCACTGAGCCGTGCTGTTGTAGCTAAACAGAGCAAAACCGCTGCGGGCATCGCCACCTTTAAGGGTTTCGGCGTATTTCTCGATCGGGTCAGCCGGATCCTTGCCTGCCTCGTACTCGGCCAACAGCTGGGTAAGATCTGGTTGCTCGGCCGCAGCCGCGGCGTTTACCAGCTCAAGCTTCACCTCGGGCACTATTTCTCCTGCGATTAACTTTTGCAGCTCAGTGGCCAGCACCTTGTAAGCTTCAGGATCTTTAATATTGGCCAGCGACTTATAGGCCGCCTGCTTTTCACCCACGGTTCCCTCGGCCAACAAAATGGTGTGCATATCCACCTTAGTTTCCACCGCAATACCCAGCTCGGGTACCAGCGCCAGAGCAGTCATACGTACACTCTCGTCTTTATCGTTGAGCGCGCCGTAAACCACTTTCTGCATGTCGCTGTAGCCCAACTGCTGCAAATTGTTCAGGGCCGTGGAGCGCACCTCGGCATCGGCATCGTTTTGTACCGAATCGACTAGGCGCTCGGCGGCATCGGCAAAGGCCAGTGTGCCCAGGGCATTGGCAGCAGCGGCCCGTACACTGGCTTGCTTATCTTGCAGCAGTGCCGGGTAAATATCCGCCAGCACCTCGCGGGCCACAGCAGCATCGCCTTCGCGCTCACCGCGGTAGCGACCGCTGACGCGGTCAAACACCGAGGGCGATTCCCAGTAGGTCAAAGCCTCCAGGGCCTCGGCGCGCAGCGCAGCCTCTGCCGAGGTGTCCGCGGCAAAAGTGGCCAAACGCTCTGCAGCGGCCTGATCGGCGACAAACGCATTAGCATTGATCACCCGGCGCAGCAGCTCTTCGTTATTGTAGGGCGTGCTGCCCAGCAGTTCAGCCAGGGGCTTGAGGGCACCGTCGATAAACAAGTCGTCGTTTATCAAACGCGCCGCCGCCGTCACTACATACTGGCTGTCGTCCTGTAAAAACTTGCTCAGCTCGGCGCTTTGCAAACGTCCCAGGGCCACCACAGCGGCAATACGCACAGCCTCAGACTCGTGCTCCGCCAATGCCGCCAGCGCCTCGCTATCGCCAATGCGCGCCAGCGCCGTTGCACCACCGTGACGCAGGTAAATGTCCTCGTCGTTGTTGGCTTGCAGCATCGCCACAATTGGCTGAACTGCGGATTTTAGCTGCAAACGACCCAAAGCTTGTGTGGCAAAAAAGCGCACCCGAGCCTGTTCATGCGTAAGATTCGCAACAAGCGCATCGGCACCACCGGCGAATTCGGCATCGCCCATAACCTTGGCGATCTGGGCACGAATTTCCGGATCTTCCTCTTCTAGCAAGTAAGCTGTCAGAGGCTCTGCGGCGGATGCGTCCCGACGGGCAAACTGGCCGATACCCCAGATGGCGTGAATCCGCGCCATCTGGTTATCACTATCCTTTAGGGTTTGCAGCAAGGTGGCCTGATCGTCGCGCGCCACCAACTCAAATTGCGCGCGCGAGCGCACCCGCATATCGGCGTGCCCCAGCAATGCGGCCACTGACTCAGCGCTTCGCTCGCTCAGGTCTTCCTGCAGCAAGGCTTTGGTTTCTTCACGCTGTGCCTGATCGGCGCCCTCGGGCGTGTCGATTTTCCAAATACGTCCCTTACCATTGCGCCCCCAACCTTCAATCCAGTCGCTGCCGTAAAGAGCGCCATCCGGACCAATGTCCAGCCCGGTAATTTGCGCGCCGCGCACAACTTTTTCATCGGCATCCAGCGCAAAACCGGCACCCTCTGGCTTGAGGGTAAAGGCATTGATACCCGAGCGCGGCGCATTGCCGGTGTACTCGACGATAAAGAAATGATCTTTCCAGCGCTCGCTCAAGCCTGTGCCCGGGTGGTACACCATGCCCGTTGGGCCGGCGTGATAGGGGGCAACCGGCGGCAGAATATGAGCCGCCTGAGATTCAAAGCGCGGCTTATAGAACTCCTCGTCCATCCACACTTTGTAGGTGTTGTTTTTCGGGTCTGTGTACTTGCCAAACTGCCAGTTGATACGCCAGCCCGAGTCAGACCCATCCACCAGATAAACTACGCGTTCGTATTCACCCGGGTGGTCGCCGTCGTTATCCACACTAATTAAATTGCCGTATTTATCAAAGACAAACTCGTGAGTGTTGCGCACGCCATAGGCAAAGACCTCAAAGTTACTGCCGTCCGGCTCACTGCGCACTACCACCCCACGGTTGGGGTGCGGATAATTATTACCGTCATTGTCGGTGATATTGGCGCCCACATCGCCGATACCGTAATAAATGCGACCGTCCGGCCCCATGGTGACGCCCGACATGCCGTGGCCACTAAAGCCGATATGCACACCAAAACCATCAGACAACTGCTGCTTTTCATCGGCGATACCGTCGCCATCGCTGTCTTTTACGCGCCAGGCGTTAGGCGCCACCGCCAGAAATAATTCTTTGAGCTCGTTGTGATAATAAATACCACCGAGCACATCGGTGACCTCGCTGTTAAAGTCCTCCAGGAAAGTCTGGGCGCGGTCGGCGCGGCCGTCGCCGCTGGTGTCGGACACCTGCAATACCTGCTCTTTCACTACCGCCAAATCTCGCCAGTCGTGAATGCCGTCTTTATTGCGATCGGGCACATCTTCGGCGGTGAGGTTTTTATCAGCGTTAAAGTAATCTTTTAAGAAGGCGCGGCGATCCTCCACATCTTGCATGGCCTGCGCCGGGGTCAACCAGTGCGGGTAGGGGCGAATGTCGAACTCTGAGTTATTGCTGCGATGGGTAATAGCCACCCAGGCGTTACCGTCGTAGTCCATGCTCAAAGCCACCGGATCGGCGAGCAGCTTTTCCGAGGCCCATAACGTCATATCCAGCCCCTCTGCCAGCTCAAGGCTGATTTGCGACTCCAGGCTTTCAGCCCGTTTGGCCGCCGCGGCATCGTCAATTTCAACCACATGCTGGGGCGCCAATGGCGCGCCTTTGGGGGTTTGCGGCTGCTGCTCGGTGGCAGTGCTGGAGGCAGCGGCAGCCACGCTCTCAGTGTCTGAGCCGTCGGGAGGCGAGCAAGCGGCAAGGGCTATTGCTAAAGACAGAGTGGAAAGACGCAGAGTACTAGGTGCCTTAAAGGTACCCGATTGTATATTGAACATAGGCTTCACATTATCGTTATGAGTGTGGTCTCCGGCGCGCCATGCAAATGGCCGCGCAGCTCTCGATCATAGCCCCCAAAGCCAGGGGCGCCAAGCTTCGGCAGTATAAGTCAGAGGGGTAAGCGCGCAAGTTAAGTAATGTTTGCAATTTTCAAGTCCGCCCCGTTTTGGACTACTCACCCGTGCACGGGCCCTGAAATGTTGCACAGATTTTAATCGGCTTAGGCAGGCACACCATTAGGAGCGGCATTCTCACGAGTTTTATTCAGATTAACTGGCTTGGCGAATATCTTGCAGTCAATTGCTGACCGTGGAGTTGTGTCTCTCTCACTTCAATGCCGTCACCAGTTAGGACTTTGCCTATGCAGTACAGCAAACCCATGATTGATCTAATTCTCGAGTTGCGCCGCCGGGTGCCTTCGCAATTGAAACCGGGCATCAAGCTCGCCAACCCCGAAGTACTTCAAGAGCTGGCGGATTTCTACCCCCACTGCAAAGAGACTGTAACCCGCGCGTTGATTAAAGAGCTTTTCCAGATGGCAGGCGATGACTGGATGGCCGAGCTTGAACCCAAAAGCGAAGCCAAACCGGAAAAGTCACACCAAGTAAAAGTCTACCGAGGTCAGGTGACGCTGACTGAGCGCCCAAACCCCGGCGAAGAAGAGGCGAAAAAAAAGGACAAGCCAGTGCGTATGTATCGCGGTCAGGTAGTCTACCGCTAGACGGCCGAATCCTGGGCCGACAGCTCGCTTCTAACTTTTTCCAACAGGCGTTTCGTTGCGCGTATGCCCTCATCGGCGGGCAACTCATGCCCCTCATATTCGATGCCCACATAACCCGAGTAGTGCGACGCTTTCACCAGCTCGAAAATGCGGCGGTAGTCAATATCCGGCTCATTGCCCTGCTCATCAAAGCGAAATGTTTTCGCACTGATGGCGCCGGCGTAGGGCATTAAATCGGCCACACCCTGGTAGATATCGTACTGTTTCACACAGGGGGAATCCCATAAATCACCGCTGGCGCGCTGATAGCAGAAATTACCAAAATCCGGCATAGAACCACAGTATGGCGAGTTAGCCTCCTGCAACACAGCGGCGAGTTTAGCGCCGTGGGATGAATAACCACCGTGATTTTCCACAAGGATTTTAATATCCATGGGCTTGGAGAACTCCGCCAACTCTAACAGGCTGTTTACCGACGCCTTATGCCAAGCCTCGGCACTGCCCACACCATGCAAGTTAACGCGAATACTGTGACAACCGAGCTGATGAGCAGCCTCTACCCATTTGTAGTGGTTTTCTACCGATTGCCTGCGTCGGGCCTCGTCCGAGGTGGATAAATCACCCTCGCCATCCACCATAATCAACAGACTTTTTACATTGTGATCAGAGGCGCGGCTTTTCAGCTCTTGCAAAAACTTTTTATCGCGCGCCTTATCCATAAAGAACTGATTAACGTACTCCACCGCACCTATATCAAAACTGGTGCGCGCCACTGCGGGGAAGTCCAGCGGGCTGAGAGAGCGATCAAAAAAGGCCTTATTCAGCGACCACTGCGCCAGCGAAATATCAAAGTCAAATGCGGGCTCAGTTTGCGCCCGAGGCAGGCCGGGCAAAACTCCGCACAAGGCACCCCCAGACACTACAGAGGCCGCACGTAAAAACCGACGGCGGGAAAAATCAGCCATAGAACACCTCAAGCGCCGGCCAATACCGGCGAGTTATTAATCAACCCGAGGATTTTAGCGGGAAAAGACAGGCTAATGCCAGATGCGGTTTTCCGAGAACTGCGGGCGCAGAAACTCCATTTGGTCGCCGCGGATACGATCTGAATTAATCAGCGCCAGATACTCCGCATTGTTGGGACAAAAAGGCAGAGCGAGAAGCTCCATATCTATATCCTGCAGCAGATGATTGCTTTTACGCTGATTACAACGCTTACAGGCACTGACCACGTTTTGCCACACGTCGCGTCCGCCCCGACTCACCGGGTGCACATGATCGCGGGACAACAAGTTGGAAACGAAGGAGTTACCGCAGTAAAGGCAAAGGTAATTGTCGCGGGCGAACAGTGCGCGGTTGGTAAGAGGGGGAATTTGACGGTAGCGGGCGATGCGGCGGCCGCCGCAGGCGATAATGGCGGGGAGGGTGATTTGGGAGCGCACCCCGCTACATCGAGCGTAGCCTCCAATGACTTTTCTCACCGGGCCGCCCAGGCTCCAGGCAACTAAGTCCCTTGCGTACAAACAAACGGCATCCTGCCAATGCAGCCATTCTATTGGCTGCCCGGCTATATTGAGCCGTAGTATTCGCTCTTCCATCAACACCTCCCGTGGCGGCAAACTGCGTTTGCTACTGGTAAAGCGTGGTATCGCACAGTTTTTATGTGCTTAGCGAACCGGTTATTTTCAACTTGGCCGCGATTTGTCTGCTAGTACTTTGTCTGCTAACTGTGACGATAATATGTCAAATGTACCGTCTTTTTACCTAATCTCCTACTCTTTTTCTCTAGCTTTTTCTTCTGGCCTGGTCAGCATCGCTGCACCCGCACTTAAATCGGCCAGCGCAGAATCCAGCTGGGCGTAGACATCCTCGGGCACATCACAGTGCAAATACACCTTTTCGGTATAGTGAGCGTCAATCTGCGTAATGTCCCGCTCGGCCAGAAAGTGACGTACCTTTTGCTCCAGCGCAAAGGGGATGGCGATAGTAACACTGCATGTGGGCACCAGCGTTTGCCACTGTGCCAAATCGAGCGCACCGGACACCGCCGCACTGTACGCCCGCACGAGGCCGCCGGCACCTAACTTCACCCCGCCAAAAATACGCACCACAACGGCCAGACAATCACCCGCTTCGCGGTGCTGCAAGACATTGAGCATCGGCTTGCCCGCCGTGCCCGAGGGCTCACCGTCGTCACTAAACGCCAAGGTTTTCGGCTGCGCTGCCGCACCGATAATATAAGCCCAACAGTAATGGTTCGCCCCCGGCTGTGCATTTTTAATTTTCGCAAGCTCCGCCATGGCTTCTTCACGAGACGATACCGGCAGCAATATGGCGTGGAAAACACTGCGCTTTTCGACATGCTCGAAGGCCGCAGGGGCAGCCAGCACAGAATAAGATTGACTCATGAAAGCTCCTCAATTGCAGCGCAAATCTTACCAAATCCGGATCGCAAATTCGTGTTTGCAGCCTGCTCTTGCTATGATAAAAACCATTGAACATCTTCAGGTGGCGCTTGCGGCGCAGTACCGGCAAGATCGCCCCTCTGTCAACAGCGTACTGAGCCAAGCCAGCGACCGCTGCGTAATCAATCGTTTAATCGGCGTTCTCTAACAGCGCCAAGCAGATCAAACATCAACGCTGTAACCTGATTTACAGCTAATTTCATCGGGAGAAAGACAAGCATGAGAATTTTTGAAGAAATGGAATCGGAAGTTCGCGGCTATGTACGCTCATTTCCAACGGTATTTGATGTAGCCAAAGGCTCGGAGCTGTTTGACGAAAACGGCACCCGCTATATCGATTTTTTTGCCGGTGCCGGGGTTCTCAACTACGGCCACAACCACCCGATGATCAGCGAAGCGCTAATCGAGCACCTCCAGCGCGACGGCATCGTCCACGGTCTGGATAAAGCCACCATCGCCAAGCGCGCCTTTCTGCAGAAATTTCGCGATACCATTTTGGCGCCACGCAACCTGCAATATAAAGTTCAGTTCACTGGCCCCACCGGTACCAATGCCGTAGAAACCGCGCTTAAGCTGGCCCGTATGGTAAAGCAGCGCTCGAACGTAATTGCTTTTACCAATGGCTATCACGGCTTAACCATGGGCGCGCTGGCGGCTACAGGTAACTACTTTTACAAAGACGAATCCTACGGCAGCCGCAGCAATACAGCGTTTATGCCCTTTGACGGCTTTCTCGGCGAAGATGTCGATACCATCGACTATTTGCGCAAATTCCTCTCCGACGGTAGCAGCGGGATTGACCTGCCCGCGGCAATCATTGTGGAAACAGTGCAAGGCGAAGGCGGCGTAAATGTTGCGCGTATTGAATGGCTGAAAAAGCTCGAGCAACTGTGCCGCGAATTCGACATTCTGTTAATTATCGACGACATCCAGGTGGGCAATGGCCGCACTGGTACCTTTTTCAGCTTTGAGCGCGCCGGAATCCATCCCGACATGGTCACCCTGTCAAAATCCATTGGTGGCGGTCTGCCAATGGCGCTGCTGCTCATGCGTCCCGAGCTTGACCAGTGGCAACCAGGCGAGCATACCGGCACCTTCCGAGGCAATAACTTGGCCTTTGTTGCCGCCACCCAGGCTCTGAGCTTTTGGGATAACGATGATCTCGCCACAGCGGTGACTCACAAGGGCGAGTTCATTCAGAAAGGGCTGCAGAAAATTGCTGATGAATTTCCGCAGTTCAACCCTAAGGTACGTGGCCTGGGCATGATCTGGGGGCTGGAAATGACACCGGGAGTGGCCTCGGAAACTTCCGCGGAAGCTTTCCAACGCGGCCTAATCATCGAAACCTCAGGTGCTGACGATCAAGTGCTGAAGTTTTTGCCCTCACTGTTAATTGAAGAAGAGCTGGTCACTGAAGGGTTGGAGATTATTCGTGATTCGCTGCAGGCTTTGGCCGATAAACGCGAAAAAATGATGACCGGTGCCTAACCACCCCTACGCAAGTCGCGCCAGTGCGGCTTGCGTCTCCCATCCTCTCTTTTAAAACTTATTACGGACAGCCAGCAGCCATGTCAGATATTATTATCAGCAAATTCGGCGGAAGCTCTGTGGCCGACGCCAAACAGATCGCTAAAGTTACCGACATTGTAAAAAGCGACAAAAAGCGTCGCGTAATCGTGGTCTCCGGACCGGGCCGCAGCCACAAAAATGAAGAGAAAGTCACCGACCACCTGATTAACATTGCCACCAAAGGCATTCACTTTTACAACCAGCGCCAGGGCATTTCTGCCGACGATAGCCGCCAGGCCGTAATCGATAAGTTCACCGCGATTATGCGCGAGCTGAAAATCGAGGCGCCAGAAATTATTAAGTCACTAAAACAAGATTTAAATACCGACTTAGGTGGCGACAAGCGTGTCGCGTTTCTCGCCTCGCGCGGTGAGCATTACAACGCCCGCATTATCGCCGCCTATTTAGAAAAGTGCGGTCTTAAAGCGAAGGCGCAATTGCCAGAAGACATTGGTTTTTTGGTCAGTGATAACTATTTGGCAGCGCGCACGTTGGACCAAGCCTACGATAACGTGCAGTGCCTGCAAGAGTACGACGGCATTTCAGTGATGCCCGGTTTTTACGGCGTTACCGAAGACGGTAATATCGCGGTTTTCTCCCGTGGCGGCTCCGACTTAACCGGCGGTGAAATTGCCTACGCCCTAGACGCCGATACTTACGAAAACTGGACCGACGTTAACGGCGTGTACGAAGCGGACCCGCGCATTATCAAAGAGGCTCGAGCCATTCCCAGGCTGACGTTTAAAGAAATTCGCTTGCTCTCTAGCAAAGGCTTTAACGTCTTCCATCTCGACGCCATGCTGAAGTGCCGAGATCGAAAAATACCCATTAATATTCGCAACACCAACTCCCCCAAAGAGCCTGGCACCCTCATTCTCAATGAGCGGGTACCTGAAGAGGGCGTGGTAGGAATCGCCAGGCTGGACAATATGTCTTACATTCATATTGAAAAAGACATGTTGGGCGAAGAAGTCGGCTTTACTGCTTCACTGCTGCAGATTTTTCACGACTTTGGCATTAATACCTATCACTACCCCACAGACAAAGACGATATTGCCGTGCTGGTAAGCAAAGATGACTTGCTCGGCAGCATTAACGATTTGCGCCGGGTGATAGAGAAACGTCTTAAGCCGGACAACATGCGGGTCGTGTACAACCTGTCCATCATCACGCCAGTGGGACTGGGGTTAAATCGCAACACCTACCCGATTATCGAAGCCTTGAGCGCGCTGGGTGATGCGCATATTCCCATCGATTTAATCGACCAGAGCCCGTCGCAGATCTGCTTTCATGTAGGAGTGCCACAAACCGTCGCCGACGAGGCCACGCGGATTTTGTACAACATTCTTATTGGTCAGGCTTCGGGCTGATAAGTGCGGCCGCGCAGTAGCGAGATCACTGTGGCGGCCGTTAAAAACCCCAGCGCCAAATTCAGTGCCCCGTGGAAGGTTGCCAGCAATGCGTCCGAGACCCCGGCGTCCAGAGGCTGATCCCCCAAGTGCCAGTACACCAATAAATTCACCAGGCTCATGCCCACCAGGTTCCCCGTCACCCGCGCGAGATTTAGCGTAGCGGCCGCCACTCCCACCTCGTCGGCGCGCGCCGAGTGCATCACCACATGATTGTTGGGGCTGGAGAAAAATCCAAACCCCAGCCCCACCAACACTAGCGCCAGGCTGATTGCGGTGCGGCTGGTATCGGCATCCAGCCGACTCAACCAGAAAAATCCTGCCAGTGTGCAGGCGCAACCCGCCGTGGCGAGAAACCGCGCGGGAAAATAATCCGACAGCTTGCCGGCGAGTGGCGCCACACAGGCCATTGCCAGGGCCTGAGACAAAAGCACGTGACCCGCCTGTGAGGCACTGAAATCGCGTACGTATTGCAGGTAAAGGCTAAGCATAAAGCCAAGCGGGTAGCTGGAGGCGTACATAAACGAGGCCGTCAGCAGTGACATGGAAAACAGTCGCGATTCGCGAAACATCTGTACCCGTATGAGCGGGTTTTGCGCGCGGGCCTGCATACGGATAAAACCGAACAACAAAACGAAGGAGAGCAACAACGAGGCAATACTCAGCGGCTCGGGCAGGCCCGTTAAGCCCACGACCAAAGCCAGCGCCCACAGTGCAAACAGCAAGGCACCGCGCCAATCAAACCTGTCTACCGTCTCTGAGCGCCACTCCCCGCTGATACGCCACTGCAACAGCAGCAGGACAACCACCACCAGTGGCAGAGGAAGTAAAAACACATAGCGCCACCCCAAGGCTTCAGTGACCCAGCCCCCCAACGCCGGCGCAAGGGTTAAGCCGAGATACACGCAGGCGGCGTTTAGACCCAGCGGTAAACCTCGTTTGTGCGGCGGAAACACCGAAATCAGCAAGGCCATACTGGTGGCAAACATCATTGCCGAGCCCAGGCCCTGCACAAACCGCATCACCAATACCCAGTGCACAGACTCAGCAAAGCTGGCGCCAATGCCTGCCAGCGCGTTAAGGCAAATCCCCCACTGAAATACCCGCTTGCGGCCGAATAGATCGGCCAGCTTGCCCGCCGGCAACATAAACACAATATTTGCCAGTAGTACCGTGGTTGGAATCCAGCTGACCAGTACCGCGTTGGCATTGAGCTCCGCCGCCAGGGCCGGGATTGCCACATTCACCGATGCCATTCCTAAAGGGGCGATAAACGCCCCCATACAAATGACCATGAGCAATAGCCAGGCGGAGGATGTTATCTGCTTAGGTTTTGAGGTCATTAAACGCCCAATTCAGATGAAGAACAGTAGGGAGCCTCTGATTAAGTCCCCAGGGGTCTCTGCGCAAGTCAAAACGTTCAATCCTTTGCCGGAAAATGCTCCTGCCTTTCCGGCATTCGGGCAATCCCTTGCCCTTGGCGCGCTTCGCAGGCAATGGCCATAGTCCTTGACAAGAAGTGCAAGCCTTTCGCGTCCTGCTCACGGCCCTTACCTACATCCGTGTAGGCAACACAGCGGGTGGACGTTTTGGCCGCGCTCTTCGGGGCTTACAGAGGCCACTGATGACTTAATCAGAGGCTCCCTAGAGCACAAAAAAGCCGAGCCTGGGACGGGCTCGGCTTTTATTGTTGCTTTGCGACTATTAAAACATACCTGACGCAGAACAAGATGAATAAGCGGGTAAAGTGCATGACCAAAATAAGGAAACCCCGCAACAAGGGGGCCTGTTGCGGGGTTTACAGGATGGAGTCAAACCGTGACTCTTAGCGGCAAGATCCTTCTGTTCCGTGCCCCATATCCCTATGAATTTCTCCATTGAGGATATTATGCGCCCAAGCTGGCGACAAAAATAGCGGCGGATGTCACAGTTCGCTGTAAGACATTTCCTACAAAGTAGCCTAACTGGCGTTAAAACACCTCTTCTGGCTCTAAGTCGAAGAGATATTCGGGGGCCACGTCCAACTGACGAATGATATCGTCACCCTCATTTTTTAACAGCTCCAAATCTTCGGCCTCTAGCTCACTGCCAAGCCCCTGGCGAATCACAATTTCCACCCGGCGGTTACGCGCGCGATTAAAGGCCGAGTCGTTTGCCACCAACGGCCGCGTAGCGGCGTAACCGGCCACCTCGAAGCGCTCGGGTGCCAGATAGCCGCCGCGCATTAGCTGCTGCGCGACAGACGAAGCGCGCATTGCGGATAAATCCCAGTTAGAGCGAAAACGGTCAGAGCGAATCGGTATGTTGTCGGTGTGCCCCTGCACGGCGATATGCCCGGGCTTTAGCATCAGCACCGCGCGAATTTCATCGATTACATCGTAATAATCTGGCGCCAAAGTGGCCGAGCCGGATTCAAACGAGCCTTTCTCGCGAATACGGATAATAATCTGCCGCCCCTTGGTCTCAATTTCGATATCGCCACTGGCGATTCTGTCTTTGAGCTTATCAGCCAGCTCGGTGGCATCCTGTCGGGTCTGCTCTACCAGCTCTTCGACAATACGCTGCAAGCGCTCTTGCGCACTTTGATCCATATCCGGCTCGCCGCGCTCAATGTCGTATTCCTGGGAATCACGCACTTCAAGGCTCATCTCGGTGATGTCTTCGGTGCGCTGAAAAATCACATTTACCGGGGTGGGCTCGGGCTTACCCGGGCTAAACTCCTGCGCGATAATACTGGTGCCCTTGGGGATCTCGTTGACATTGACCTTCGCCTGAACCCCAAACGCCTGAGCCAAAGAGCCGGCCAGGCGGCGAAACTTCATCGCGTCCATTTCCGAAAACGACAACAAGAGCACAAAAAAGCACATCAACAATGCCATCAAGTCGGCAAAGGTCGCCATCCAGGCCGGTAGGCCGGGCGGGCATTCGCAATCTTTTTCTTCGTCATCTGCACTCATGGGTTGGGCCTGTTAACCTGCAGCATCGGCGGCGTCGCGCTTGCGCTCGGGCAAATAGGTGCGCAGTACCGTGTCAATTACCCTGGGGTTCTGGCCGTTTTGAATCGCCAGCAGGCCGTCAATAATCATGCTTTTTATCATGAATTCTTCGCCGGCACGCAACTTGAGCTTATCGGCAATGGGCAAAAACACTGCGTTAGCGAGCATGGCACCGTAAAGCGTTGTCAGCAGCGCAACCGCCATCGCGGGGCCAATGGCCTTGGGATCGTCCATATTGGCCAACATAGCGACCAGACCGATCAAGGTGCCAATCATTCCCATGGCGGGAGCCACATCGCCAAGCGATGCAAATATTGATGCGCCGCTGTTATGACGGCGCTCGGCCAGCGAGCGGTCTTTGGAGAGCATGGTGCGCACGACATCCGGATCATGGCCATCCACCAAAAGCTGAATGCCCTTTTGCAAAAAACCATTGCTGACTTCCTTGCCTTCCAGTGACAGCAAGCCACCCTTGCGCGCGGCATCCGCCAGATCGACAATTTCATCAATCATATCCAGCGGATCGTCGAGCTTATTCACAAAGCTCTTGCCCGCCACTTTAAAGGCGCTGAGAAACTGTCCCAGACCAAACTTGGCCATCACGGCAAAAACACTGCCACCCACCACAATGACCAGCGAGGGAGCATTGACAAACATACCGATTTCGCCGGACATAAACATGGAGGCGACAATCAGACCCAGGGCCCCCAAAAGCCCGATAAGCGTTGCTAAATCCACCCGTTACTCCTTCTTCTCGGCGCAGAGCCCTTAATTAATGCACTATTCTAGTCGGATTCCGCCAGGGGCTGTAAATCTGTCAGTGGCAAACCGTATAATGGCGCCCATAAAAGTGCGTATCTGCCAAGTCTATCGGCAGCTGGGCGCAAAGCTGAACCAACAACCGATACACAGGCCACCAATGCCCGCAAAGAAAAAAGCCCCAGATCTGGAATCTTCACTGACCGAGCTTGAAGCTCTGGTAGCGCGCATGGAAAGCGGCGAACTTACCCTGGAGGAATCTCTGCAGGCGTTTGAGCAAGGCATCAAGTTAACCCGCGAATGCCAGCAGCGACTCACCCAGGCCGAACAGCAGGTGCAAACCCTGATCGAGGAAAACGGTCAGCCGGTGTTACAGGATTTTGATCCCACAGACGACGCCTGATGAGCAGTTTTCGCCAATACGCCGACGGCCTGCGCCCGCGCATTGAACAGGCCTTGACCAAAGTCATTCCCACCACGGCCAACAGCCAGCTGGGGGAAGCCATGGGTTATGCCCTTGCCGGCGGCGGCAAACGTATTCGCCCACTGCTGGTGTTTGCCAGCTATGAAGCTCTAAAGGGCCATACCGAGTCTGCGGCGCTAGACAGTGTGGCCTGCGCGATTGAGGCGATACACGCCTACAGCCTGATCCACGACGACCTGCCCGCCATGGACGACGACGATCTGCGCCGGGGCAAGCCAACCTGTCATATTGCCTATGACGAAGCACTTGCCATTCTGGCGGGTGACGCACTGCAGACCCTGGCCTTCGAGCTGCTGGCCCATGAGACCTCGATAAGCGCACCGGTGCGGATCAGCTTAATTAAAAGCCTGAGCACCGCTGCGGGCAGCCAAGGGATGGTGCTGGGGCAGGCGATTGACCTAGCGGCGGTGGCTAACACTCTGAACCTGCAACAGCTGGAGCATATGCACCGCTGCAAAACCGGCGCACTGGTTAACGCCAGCGTTACCATGGGCGCCCAGGTGGCCGAGGCAGATACACAAACCCTTAAAGCGCTGCACACTTTTAGTACGGCGGTAGGGCTGGCCTTCCAGGTACAGGACGATATTCTCGACGTCACCGCCGACACCAAAACTCTAGGCAAAACCCAGGGCGCCGACGCGGCCAAAAACAAACCCACCTATGTCTCCCTGCTGGGCCTTGATGCCGCCCGGCAACACGCCCACCGCCTGCTGGATGAAGCGCTAACCGCCATCTCTCCCCTGCCCGGCAATACTGCGCCACTGCAGTCGATTGCCCAATATGTGGTTGAGCGAGAGCGCTAGTGGTGCCTACAATGGCCCCTCGCTGAAACAAGATATTACCCATGCTGAACAAAATACCGACCACACGCCCGTCCACACCGACGCTGGACACCATAGAGTCACCGGCGGATCTGCGCGAGCTCAGTGAAAAAGAGCTGCCACTGCTGGCGGACGAGTTGCGGGCGTTTTTACTCTACAGCGTGGGGCAAACCGGCGGCCACTTCGGCGCGGGCCTGGGCGTGGTAGAGCTGACCATCGCCCTGCACTACATCTATAACACTCCCGAAGACCGCCTTGTGTGGGACGTGGGCCACCAGACCTATCCGCATAAAATTCTCACCGGCCGTCGCGAACAATTGCTCACCATGCGTCAGGCGGGCGGACTGTCTGGCTTTCCCAAGCGCGACGAAAGCGAGTACGACACCTTCGGCGTGGGCCATTCCAGTACATCAATCAGTGCAGCACTGGGCATGGCTCTGGCCGGCGATGACCGCAAGTGCGCCGCCATTATCGGTGACGGCGCCATGACCGCGGGCATGGCCTTTGAGGCGCTCAACCACGCCGCCCACACCGACGCCGACATGCTGGTGATTCTCAATGACAACAATATGTCTATCTCGCCCAATGTGGGCGGGCTCGCGACTTATCTGTCGAAAATCTGGGGTAGCAAGTTTTATAACTCGCTGCGCGAAGGCAGCAAACAGGTACTGACCAAAATCCCCTCGGCGTGGGAATTTGCCAAGCGCACCGAAGAGCACTTTAAAGGCTTTGTTTCGCCGGGCACCTTGTTTGAAGAAATGGGCTTTAACTATGTGGGCCCCATCGACGGCCACGATATGTCATCGCTGGTGCGCTATTTGCGCAACTTGCGTGGAGTAAAAGGCCCCAAGCTGCTGCACATTATCACCCAGAAGGGCAAAGGTTTTGAGCCCGCCGAGCAAGATCCGGTGGGCTACCACGCGCTCAATAAACTCGAACCCAGCCCCAAAAAGCCGGTGCCCAACCGGCCTAAATATCAAGATATTTTCGGCCGTTGGCTGTGCGATATGGCCGCCCTTGAGCCGCGCCTAATCGGTATCACCCCGGCAATGTGCGAAGGTTCAGGGATGGTGGAGTTTGCCCGCGACTACCCCGAGCGCTTCTACGATGTCGCCATCGCCGAGCAGCACGCGGTGACCCTGGCCGCGGGTTTTGCCTGTGAAGGAAAGAAACCGGTGGTGGCCATCTATTCCACCTTTTTGCAGCGCGCCTATGACCAGTTAATTCACGATGTCGCGCTGCAAAACCTGGATGTAACCTTTGCCATCGACCGCGCCGGCCTGGTGGGTGAAGACGGCGCCACCCATGCAGGTAGTTTTGACATTACCTTTTTGCGCTGTATTCCCAATATGGTAATCGCCGCGCCCAGCGACGAAAACGAGTGCCGCCAGCTGCTGTACACCTGCTATCAACACCGGGGGCCGAGCGCCGTGCGCTACCCACGCGGACGCGGGCCGGGCGCACAAGTGCACAGCGCGATGAACGCTCTGCCAATGGGCAAAGGGGTCATCAAGCGCGAAGGCACAGGCGCGGCCATTTTATGCTTTGGCACTCTGGGTGCGGTCGCCCGCCAAGTGGCGGATAAGTTGGGGCTTACTCTGTGCGATATGCGTTTTGTTAAACCATTGGATACCAAGCTGATTGAATCCATGCACAAGCGCCATAAGCTGCTTGTGACCTTGGAAGAAAACGCCATTGCCGGTGGCGCCGGCTCGGCGGTAGCCGAGTACCTGAGTGCGGCGGGCATTATCACCCCACTGCTGCAGTTGGGGCTGGCAGACGAGTTTGTCAGCCACGCCAGCCAGGCCGATCAGATGGCAAGCCAGGGATTGGATGCAGAGGGTATCGAAAAGGCTATTGATCGGCGCTTGGGCGAACTTGCAGCGCTGGATCAGAACAAACTCGCCCCCTAGAGCCCGGACGTCACTCCCTTAGCTCTGCCTTGCAGTAGGTGTTGATAAACTCATCGTGGCTCGGTTGCATGGCGGCGGCTTTGCCAATTGCCTCTTTACCGGCGGCCAGCGAACGGGCCAAAGCGGAATAATCCAGAGCATCTACGGTGCGGTTGTAGTGGGCCGGCATGACCCCCATGCCGGTTAACACCATTTGCCAGCTACTGGGCTGGAAAAAGTCCTCTACCCCCGGCAATAAATTACCCTGTTCGCGAAACAGGCTCAATTTATCCGCTAGCGAATCCGGCATCTCCATTTGCTGGCAGGCACGCCAGAAAGGCGTGTCACTGCGCTCGGTGGTGCAGTAATGCAATACCAAAAAGTCGCGGATTTCACAGTAGTCCTGATACAGGCGTCGGTTAAATTCGCGCTGTAAACGCTCACTACAGTCAGTGCCGGGAAAAAAGCGAATAAAGTGCGCTAAAGACTTTGACACCAAGTGAATCGCTGTCGATTCCAACGGCTCCAGAAAGCCCTGCGCCAAGCCCAGCGCGAGACAATTTTTATCCCACACTTTACGTCTTATGCCGGAGGTAAATGGAATAACCCGCGGCTCGGCCAAAGGCTCGGTATCCAGCGAGGCCAGCAATTCGCGCGCGGCCTGTTCATCACCAATAAATTTACTGGCATAGACATAGCCATTGCCATGGCGCTGCTGCAAGGGAATACGCCAACTCCAGCCGGCCGCACGAGCGGTGGCGATAGTATGGGCGGTCGTTACCGCAGCCTTAGCTGAGGGAACAGTCACGGCGCGATCACAGGGCAAGTAGCGTGACCAGCTTTCGTACCCGGCGTTCAAGCTCTGCTCTATTAACAGCCCCTGAAACCCCGAGCAGTCGATAAAAAATTCGCCCTCGATACGCTGGCCACCTTCAAGTCGCAGACTTTGGATATAGCCAGCATCATTTTTCTGCACCTCTTGCACATGCCCCACGGTGCGCTTTACCCCCAGGCTTTGCGCGTACTCGCTCAGGTAGCGGCTGACTAAGGTGGCATCCAGATGCAGGGCGTAGCGAACATTGGCCAGCGGCGTGCCGGCGGCTTTAAACGGTAAATAGAATTTATTTTGCGAGGCCAGCACAGCCTCGGGGGAATGATCCAACAGCGGTGTTGGGTCCCCTTGGGCGCGGGCCTTGAGCCAAATTTGATAAAAATCGTGGCCATCGATGCTGCGGCCAATATCGCCAAAAGTGTGCAAATAGCTTTCGCCCTGGCGGCGCCAGTCGACAAATTCAATTCCCCATTTAAAAGTCGCCTGGGTGCGGCGAATAAAATCAGCCTCGTCGATACCCGAGCGGCGCAAAAAATCCACAAACAGCGGCACCGTGGCCTCGCCTACACCAATCACCCCCACCTGTTCAGATTCCACCAGCTCAATGCTGACATCGCTGTGCTGGAAAATTCGCCCCAGCGTGGTGGCCGCAATCCAACCCGCTGTGCCACCGCCGACAATAACGAATCGTTTAATTGGTGTAGTCTGTTCGCCCATAGAGTCGCTCTTTCACTTTCTGTTATTGTTTTTTAAGAAATGTAAGCATACCGCATGGAGACACAAAGTTGGTTGCGCACGGGGATAATGTTCGACTAATTTCCCCCTGAGCCAGAGCAACAGACAGACAATAACCGCCACAGAGCGAAGCACTGTTGCCCGATATACAGCGCGCCCAGAGCCACTGTGCAAGCTAAATGCCCGTCATCTAAGACTTTGGAGCAGACAATGAGAATTCTTCTGGCTTTAGCCATCACCTGCACTCTCGCGGGCTGTGGCAGTACCCAATCAGACCCCCAAAGCTCGCGCGAGCCGAGCCAAGCTGCCAAGCCAAGCGAGCAATTGGCGCTGGTCCCCTACCCAAGTTCAGTAGAAGTCGCCGGCGGCCAGTTCACCCTTACCAATCGCGTTCATATAGAAGCCGCCGACGGCAGCGAAACCTCACTACCCGCGCTACAGCGCCTGCTGGCACAGCTGGACATCACTGACAGCGACACCGCCCCGAGCCAAATAGAATTAATCCGAGTGCAAGAGCCTGAGCTTGGCGATGAAGGCTATCGCCTGCTGATCGACTCGCAGATTAGCATCAGCGCCAACACAGATGCCGGCCTGTTTTATGGCGTGCAGACTCTGCGCCAGTTGCTGCCCACCGAAGTGCAAGCCGAGTACACCTTACCGATGGTCGCTATTACCGATGTGCCAGCCTTTGCCTGGCGCGGCAATATGCTGGACGTCGCGCGCAGCTTTTTACCCACCGACTATTTAAAGTCACACATTGATCGTATGGCTCGTTTTAAACTCAACCGCTTGCACCTGCATTTAAGTGACGACCAGGGCTGGCGCATTGCCATTAACAAATACCCCAAGCTCACCCAAGTGGGAGGTGCCAGCGCGGTAGAGGGCGGGCGCTCAGGCTTTTACACTCAGGCTGAAATGAGCGATCTGGTCGCCTATGCCCAAGCGCGCCAGGTAACCCTGGTGCCAGAGATTGATCTGCCCGGCCACACCCAGGCGGCGCTGGCCTCATACAATGAACTGGCCTGCGATGACGTAACCAACCTGTCTACTTACTCGGGTTTGGAAGTGGGCTTTAGCAAGCTGTGCTTGACCAAGCCAGAGGTAATATACCCCTGGGTAGAAGACGTGCTGAGCGAGATAGTAGAGCTGTTCCCCTCGGAATATATCCACATTGGCGGCGATGAAATTAAAGACCCGCTCTACCCCGAGTTTATTGCCCGCGCCACGCAAATTGTGGATGAACTGGGGCGCACCGCCATCGCCTGGGAAGAGGGTTCGGTCGCCGACAATGATCCCGACGTACTTCTTCAGCTGTGGAACGACGAATACGATATTCAACCGGCGCTAGATCGCGGCCATCAGTTAATTCTCTCGCCCTGCAGTTACAGCTATTTTGATCACGGCAACTATGCCGGTCAGCCGCAAACCTACGACTGGTGCCGCAAAGAGGGTGTCCCCTTAGAACGCGCCTACAGTCTGGACACTAACGCGTTTGGCGCCGCCGTTGGGGTTGAGTCGGCCATGTGGTCCGAACTAGTCCACACCGACGCCGCAGCCGACAACCGCCTCTGGCCGCGCTTGGCAGTCTCCGCTGAGCTGGGCTGGAGCCAGGCGTCGCAGCGCGATTACCAGCAGTTTACCGATCGCCTTAGCAAGCTGCGCCCACAGCTGGACGCCTTGGGTATACAGTACTATCAGGCACCGGAACTCGGCTGGTAAAAGCCCTTGCTGGCGGGCAGAGCCTCTGTCCGCCTCGCTTGTCCAGCGTTCATCAAACTGTCACCGCCGCGCCACACACTCATCCACCGATCAACGCACCATTCGCGCCACGCTCCTATCGACAAGGCTGAGCACTTAGGTAAGAATGAGCGAACCAGACATAAGAGTCAGAAAAAGGGAGTTAACATGGAATACTACGTTCAAGCGTTTAAACAGTTTGCGGATTTTGACGGGCGCTGGAATCGCACCCAGTACTGGATGTTCTTTTTAATCAATTTCTTAATTGCCCTGGCAGTCGGTGTAGTCGCAGGCATTATCGGGTTGTCCATTCTAAGCACGCTTTACGCCCTGGTGCTGTTTATCCCCTCGTTGTCGGCGGCGGTGCGGCGCATGCGCGACTCCGGCCGATCGCCCTGGTGGGTTTTGGTAGGGCTTATTCCGGTGATCGGTTGGATTATCCTGATTGTGCTCTTGGCACAACCAACTCAATCTGCCTAACCCACCGGCCGTCGCAAGGCGACGGCCTGTTAACAACACATATTCCCCGCCTCTTGGGCGCACCAGCAAAAGCACTCCACACCATGCACGACTTGCAAGAAAAACTCGAAACCCGATCTTTCCTCGGCCTCTTGCTGTTGGTGTCGGCGGCCTTTTTATGGATTTTAAAGCCCTTTTTTGGCCCGGTATTCTGGGCCTGCGCGCTGGCCATTATTTTTTACCCGGCGCAGACACGGTTTCTTAAATCCTTGCAACACAGGCCCAATATCCAGGCGCTGATTACCCTGATGATGTGCCTGCTTATCGTCATCCTCCCGGTCATTTTTCTGGTCAGTTCAGTGGTTGCTCAAGCGGCTGAGCTCTACCAGCGCATCGAGTCCGGTGAGTTAAATCTCGGCAAATATATCGAGCAGTTTCAAAACAATTTTCCGCTGCTGCAACAAACCCTGGAGCGCTTTGGCGTTAACTTTGACGATTTAAAAAAGCAGACCATGAACTTTGCCATGAACAGTGGCAAATTTATCGCCCAGTACACCTTTAATATCGGCTCCAACGCCTTTAAATTTGTGCTCGACTTCTGCCTCATGCTGTATCTGACCTTCTTTTTCCTGCGCGATGGCAGCTGGCTAAAAGAGCTGATGATTCGCGCCCTACCCATGGGCGACACTCGCGAGCGCCTGCTGTTCGCCAAGTTCGCCGAAGTGACCCGCGCCACAGTAAAAGGCAATTTGGTGGTCGCCATGGTACAGGGCGCTCTGGGCGGTGTTATTTTTTGGATTCTGGGCATTCCCGCCGCGCTGTTGTGGGCGGTGGTAATGGCGTTTGCGTCGCTGTTGCCCGCTGTTGGCGCGGCCATTATTTGGGGCCCGGTAGCCATTTATCTGCTGGCGACCGGCTCCTACATTCAGGGGCTGGTGTTGGTCGCCTTTGGCGGCGGCGTCATTGGCCTGGTGGACAATTTGCTACGCCCCATACTGGTGGGCCGCGACACCAAACTGCCGGACTATCTGGTACTGCTTTCCACCCTGGGCGGTATGGCGCTGTTTGGTATTAACGGCTTTGTGATTGGCCCGCTAATCGCCGCTTTGTTTATCGCTTTTTGGGGCATTTTTATGCGCGAGATTAACGTGCGGGAAAAGCCTGAGGAGTTGCCAGCGCCAGTTGAAAATGACCAGCAGCCAAGCGAACTAGGACAGCAGCGCGAAGACTGAGCAGGGCCGAACTGTATTATCTGTCAGCGCAGCCCCATACGCGCGGCATCGACAATATCCATAATACGGGCAAGGTAGGCGTCTTTGGGGCGAAAGCCGCCTGTGGTGCGACTGCGCATATCCCGCTCCAGACTGTAAAGCATTTTCTCCAAGCGCCTTTGATGTATTCCCAACAGCGCCTGTAGCGGGTCAGAAATCAACCCTGAAAAACAGGCAAAGACCGCAAACAACGCCATGACACTGGCGGTGGATAACACCAACAAGGCCGTCTCAGGCTCGGCGGGAAACAACGCGTAATACCAGCTGCCAAGCCAGGGGCCGAGAAAAAAATCCGCCACCGCCAACCGATTGGCGACCACCCCCGCCAATACCGCACCTATGGCTAAACCGCCGGGGGTAAACTTTTGCAGGGTAAAGGCGCCGGCAATAGTCGCTACCAGGGTGTTGCCGATGTCAGCTGTAGCGGTTCGGGTCAAGGCGTATTGCGACAGGGCATCTACCAGCGCCTTGTGCAGGTGCTGCTCCTGTTCTGTGCTCAACCGGCCCAGATTTTCATCGGCGACTATTGTTTGGGCGATAGCATCGCGCAGCGGGCTGGCCCCATCACCCAGTCCCAGCAGCTGACGTTGTGTTTGCGCCATCAAATACGCCTGCACCTGGGTCTGCAGACCGCTCGGCATTTTACGCAGCAAACGCGCGACGGAGTTAAGTCCCGCTTGGTGCAACAGCCAGGCAAGAAGCTGACTAAGGAGGTAAAACGGCGCCCAGAGCAAATTGAGCGGCGCGCGCAACAAATCCCACCCCAGCGCCCGGCGATTGGTGCTCCAGGCACCCGGGTAGCGAAAATGCTGACACACAAAGAGGGGAATGGCGTCGCGCCGCTGGGCAAAATACTGCGCTATCCCTCGATCAATGGCATCGAGCAGATGCTGCTCTGCGCGCGGACTCATAGGCTATACAGGCATGACAAGTAACTAAGATTTCGGCTGGCTATGGCGTCAGGGCGCCGCCTCGCTATCGGCTTGCGCGCGGTATTGGCGCAGCGCACTGTACAGCCAATCGCTGGCATTGAGCATGGTGCCATCCGCCAATACGACCTGGTAAGGGCGGCGAGTAATAGAGCTTTTACTGGCGAGGTTATCGATAAAACCCTCCGCGTCTTTGGCATAGCGGCTGGCGCGGTTATATTTCATTTGCAAATGCTCCGCCGCTTCTCGAGCCGAGTGCTCACTGCCATTGCGAATAAAGGTCACCCCACTTTCGGCAACAAAGTCGATCAAATACTGGATCTCTTCTTCATCGCTCGCGGCGCAGGCGGCAATACTGATAAATAAACTGAAAAAATACACACTAATCTTGCGCAACATGATCGCTCCTTTGATTAAACTCCATGCTCACCAGCAGTGGGTTGTGATCTGAGCTTTGGTACACGGGCACCTCGGCGGCGCTGATGGACACACCGCGCGTCCAGACGTGATCCAGCGCCATACCGAAGGCCTGGGTGCGGTTATCCTCGGCAAATACCGCAGGCGTTAAGCCCACCGGCTCGAACAAGTGATTAAGCAGCTCGCGACGGCTGTCGCTCCAACTGTTGAGGTCTCCCGCCAGAATCACCGGCCCCTCGTGGGCTGCGACTATTTCGAGCGCGTCCTGCAATTGCTGCTGATAGGCGCTGGTACCCAGCTCGAAATTAATGGCGTGAATATTAACGGCCAACAGGCGGCGTCCGTCGGCCAGCACATACTCGACAATACTGGTGGCTTTAGGCGTTCTCAACCAGGGCTCGGTGTGCTCAAAACGACAGTGCACACTGGCGGGCCAGGCGCTTAGAGTCATGACACCGGTTTGCGCTTCGTCGGTGCTGTAACCCGGGGCAAAGCGCCAGTAGGGCTTAAGGCGCGATAGCCGCTCGCTTAACAGCGCCTCCTGCAACAGCAGGATATCCACATCGCTGCTCAACGCCGTCAGATCGGGCAATAAGTTTTCGCGCTGCGCCTTGTAGATGTTCCAGCTCAGCAAACTGACGGCTGCAGGCATGGCGTAGTCATCGTCGTACAGCTGAGCGCGACTGTTGCGCAGCGCCCGGTGACATAGCTCGGGGGTGGCGGCATAATCGGTTAAGCCCGCCTGCTCATCGGATAAATTTTCCGCTGGCGCCCACAGAGCCCCGCTGGCCAACCATAACCCGAGGCCAAGGGTAAAAGACCTAACCGCTAATGTTGTCATAAAAAGTCATCACTGAGTGCGCAGCAGCGCATACTGCCAAACACTTTAAATACAGCCGATATATAGGGGCGAGTTTAGAGCCTTAAACCCCCGGCGAGTTCCCCCCTGCTGCACAGTTCAAAACAGCTACCCCAGAGTCAAAACTGTTGTTGAGCCTGCCGTTGTTTGCGGGTCAGTCCCATCTGCTCATAGATATCTGCCGCCAGACGATAAAAGCGTGTCTCTTCTGGCTGTTTATCAATTGCCGCTTCAATCCGCCGGGCCGCCTGTTCGTAGTTCGCCTCAGAGAAATACACCCCGGCCAACCGGTATTGGTAATAGGGGTTACTGTCGCGGTAATTTTCTACCACTTGCAGCAGAGCCTCGGCCAGTTCATAGCGGTGCTGCGAACGATAGAACTCACTCAAATTCCAGACTACGGTTAAATCTTCCGGGTTAATGTGCGCTGCCTGTAAATACAGCGCCTCAGCCGTGCGGGGCAGCCCCATTCGCCAGTACAGCGTCGCCAGATTATTCCACAAATAGCTCTGCTCATCCGCCAGCGAAATGGCCAAACGCATTAGCGCCAACTTGCGCGGCGACGCCGTATCGCCCGGCTCCATTGTCATAGCCAGGTTGTTGTAGTACTGCGCGATGGCCGTCTCGTCACGAATCAATGTCTGCGGGTAATAGGGACGATAGTTCCGCATGTCCAGGTCGACCACTATATCGTCGGTGCTAAAACGCAGGTCTACTTTAACATTTACATGCCGCATAAACTGCACCCGCTCATTGTTCATCGCCCAAGTTGGCGGCACCTGCACATCGTTGAGGCTGGCGGCCAAACCTACGTACCTCGCCATAGCGACAAACAACAGCGAGAAGCTAAGGCAGTTCGCCTCGCGCCGGGCGAATACTTGGGCAGCCGTCAGGGTGGCCAGGGGCTGATAGGAAATCCCCAGGCCGCCGGCAGCCGGTGGGGCTATTAACGCATGATGAAGAGCTTTGACTTTACGATCGTCGCCTTTTAACCCCGCCACAGCCTGTTCAGCATAGGCCTGCATTTGCTGTGTTAGCGCCATTACCGCTGTGGGCGGGTAGCGAACTTGCGTTTGTGTGTCCTCGGGCTGCAATTTTGCCACTTCAACCAGCTGCGGATCGGGTTTTGCCAATAACCCAACAAGAGCCTGATTGGCACAACCAAGACTGACGCACGCCAGCCCCAATAACAGGAAAAACCGCAGCGAAAGAAGATTCATACCGAGCCTTTTAGTGCCATTGCCCATCTTTTGAGTATAGCAATCCACACTACAGCTGCACTGTGATGCACCACTTCGCGCTTTTATCGCACTCTTTACTGACATTTTTATTTCGCCTATCACGCACAACTTTAGCGCCGTTTTATGCATCGAAAAATATTTTCAGCGCTTTCACAGTGCAAAGTTTTTTAAACGCCTGATAAGCCATAAAAAAAAGCCAACAAAAACGCACAAGTTTGGCGAGCCCAGTTGTTGGCACAGGCTTTGAAATACAGGCTATTAACGAGCAACGACTCGTCCATCAATCATTTCAATCTTGGGGAATGGGAGAACACAATGATCGACAAGAACAAACAAACGGGAATAACAAGCTGGCTTAAGCCAGTAAAAAAATTAGCATTAACGGCCATAGTCATGTGCGTCAGCGTACACACCCTGGCAGTAGGCGAGCCGGAAAAAGAAGATCTTAAATTTGGGTTTATTAAGCTCACTGACATGGCACCACTGGCCATTGCGCTGGAAAAAGGTTACTTCGAAGACGAAGGTCTATTTGTCGAGCTTGAGGCCCAAGCCAACTGGAAGGTCCTGCTGGACCGAGTCATTACCGGCGAGCTGGACGGCGCGCATATGCTGGCAGGGCAACCACTGGCGGCCACCATCGGCTATGGCACCGAAGCGCATATTATTACCCCCTTTTCCATGGACCTGAACGGTAACGGCATTACCGTTTCCAATGACATCTGGCAACAGATGAAAAAACACATTCCCGAAAACTCCGACGGCAAACCCGTACACCCGATCAAGGCTGATGCGTTAAAGCCGGTGGTTGAGGAATACAAAAAACAGGGTAAACCATTCAATATGGGCATGGTATTTCCCGTATCCACACACAATTATGAGCTGCGCTATTGGCTTGCCGCCGGCGGCATTCACCCAGGCTATTACGCCCCCCATAAGGGTGACACCTCGGGCCAACTGCAGGCCGATGCCCTGCTGAGCGTTACCCCACCGCCGCAAATGCCTTCAACCCTTGAGGCGGGCACTATTTACGGTTACTGCGTGGGCGAGCCCTGGAATCAACAGGCCGTATTTAAAGGCATTGGTGTGCCGGTTATTACCGACTATGAAATCTGGAAAAACAATCCTGAAAAAGTATTCGGCATTACTCAAGAGTTTGCCGAGCAGTATCCCAATACTACGGTGCGCTTAACCAAAGCACTGATTCGCGCCGCCAAATGGTTAGACGCCAACAACAACGCCAATCGCCCTGAAGCGGTAGAGATTCTCTCCAAGCCTTATTACGTTGGCGCTGATTATGAAGTGATTGCCAACTCTATGACCGGCACCTTTGAATACGAAAAAGGCGATAAGCGTGAAGTACCTGACTTCAATGTATTCTTCCGCTATCACGCCACCTACCCTTTCTATTCGGATGCTATTTGGTACCTCACGCAAATGCGTCGCTGGGGCCAAATTTCAGAGCACAAGGACGATCAGTGGTACTTCGATACCGCCAAGAAAGTGTACCGCCCGGACATCTATGCCGAAGCGGCCAAGGCCCTGATCGAAGACGGTGAAGCCGAGGCGACTGAGTTTCCTGACTTCGCCAGCGAAACTGGCTTTAAAGGCCCGCAGCCTGAGTTTATCGATGGCATTAGCTACGACGGCAGCAAACCCAACGAGTACCTGGAAAAGCTGACCATCGGTTTGAAATCCAAAGACACTTTGTAAGTAGTAACCCCTTGGCGCTTTGGCCACGGGCTAAAGCGCTGTTTTTTATTTCGCGAGGAGCAGGTTATGAATTCCGCAATCGCCGTAAAACAAAAGTGGCAGAGCCTGCGTTTTGGCAAGGCCGAAGTGCAAGCACTGGGCAAAGCCGTATTAATACCTTTGGTGGGGCTTTTGTTATTTCTCGGACTCTGGCATTTGGGAGCCAAGCAGGTCGACACCTCGCTGGGACAGTTTCCCGGTCCCGCCGAAGTTCATGAACAGTGGAACAATTTGCTGTCAGAACACCGCGCCGAAAACGAACGCGAAGCGGCATTTTACGAGCGCCAACAAGCGCGCAATGAAAAGAAGTTAGCCGCTGATCCCAACGCCGAAGTGCGCTGGCGTGACTTTAACCGTCGGCCCACTTTTTTCGACCAGATTATTACCAGTCTGGTCACCGTCATGACCGGTTTTCTGCTGGCCACAGCCATTGCGATTCCTCTGGGTATTTGCATTGGCCTTAGCAACACCGTGTACCGGGCACTTAATCCGATTATCCAGATTTTTAAACCCGTATCACCCCTGGCCTGGTTGCCCTTGGTCACTATGGTCGTGAGCGCCGTTTACGTTACCGATGATCCGATGCTGGCGAAGAGCTTTATCACCTCGGTGGTAACCGTCACCCTCTGCTGCCTGTGGCCCACCATGATCAACACCGCCGTGGGCGTCGCCAGTCTGAATCAGGATTTACAAAACGTCAGCCGGGTGTTGCGCCTGGGTTGGTTTACCCATGTTAAAACCATCGTTTTGCCCTCCGCTATTCCGATGATGTTTACCGGCCTGCGCCTGTCCTTAGGTATTGCCTGGATGGTTCTGATTGCCGCCGAAATGCTGGCACAAAACCCGGGGCTAGGTAAATTTGTCTGGGACGAATTTCAAAATGGTTCATCCAACTCACTGGGTCGTATTTGCGTGGCGGTATTAATGATTGGCTTTATCGGCTTTTTGCTGGATCGCGCCCTGCTCTTGCTACAAAGCTGGGTTAATTGGGACAAAACCGCCGTGGTTCGCTAACAGGAGAATTCTTATGCACAAGACACACCTTGAACTGTCGCAAGTCGGCATCAGCTTTCCCACCCCCAAGGGGCCATTTTGCGCCTTGCAGGATGTTAATTTGAAAATTAAGGAGGGCGAATTTGTTTCACTGATTGGCCACTCCGGCTGCGGTAAATCGACGGTACTGAATATTGTCGCGGGCCTGTACAAAGCCACCACCGGCGGTGTGATTCTCAACGGCCGCGAAGTGGATGAGCCAGGCCCAGAGCGCGCGGTGGTATTTCAAAACCATTCTTTGCTGCCCTGGCTCAGCGCCTATCAAAATGTAGAGCTGGCCGTTAAACGCGTATTTGGCCGGCAGAAAAGCCGCTCTGAGATGCGCGACTGGATCGAGCACAACCTCCAGCTGGTACAGATGGGACACGCCATGCATAAAAAACCGGACGAGATCTCCGGCGGTATGAAACAGCGCGTCGGTATCGCCCGCGCTCTAGCAATGGAGCCGCAAGTACTATTAATGGATGAGCCCTTTGGCGCGCTGGATGCACTGACCCGGGCACACCTACAAGACTCACTGATGGATATTCAGGCCGATCTGGGTAACACAGTTATTATGATTACTCACGATGTTGACGAAGCGGTACTGCTATCCGACCGCATTGTCATGATGAGCAACGGCCCCGCTGCCAGCATCGGTGAAATACTCGAGGTGGACTTGCCCAGGCCTCGCGATCGCCTGGCACTGGCCGACAACGCTGATTACAACCACTACCGCAGTGCGGTGCTGCGCTTTTTGTATGAAAAACAAAAGAAAGTCGAGCCAATTAATAGCAAGCGCGATAAACCTAACAACAGCAAAGCCGGTGCTCATCATGCGGCCTGAGCCCGCTTGTGGCACAATCGACTCCTGAATTAAGCGCCTGCGGGCGCTTTTGTTTTATTGCTCTGCAGCACAAGCTAACCCCGCGAGCCAGTTATGCGCGCTTTTATCGGTCTGATATTAATATTTTCTCTGAGCGGCAAGCTCGCCGCCGAGCCACTTAAAATTGCCGTGGCAAGCAATTTTAAGCCCACTCTTGAGGCCCTGGAAAAACTGTGGGCACAACAGCACGAGACTGATTGGGTTATCTCCAGCGGCCCCTCCGGCGCCCTCACCCAGCAAATAATACACGGTGCGCCTTTCGCGGTTTTTCTCTCGGCGGATGAAAGCTTTGCGGATAAAATACACAGCCTGGGGCTGGGGGCCAAGCCTGTAACCTACGCTCGCGGCCAACTTATTCTGGCCTGTAAACACAGCGCGGCGAATGCAGCTCAGGCACTGGCTCAGGCCCGACGTCTGGCTCTCGCCAACACGCGCACGGCGCCCTATGGCATGGCGGCGCAGCAGTGGCTTACGCAATACGGCGGCCAGTTGAGCGCCCAACGCCTGCAGGCGGGCTCGGTTGCCGGCGCCCTGCAGCACGTGGTGACGGGCAATACCGACTGCGCCCTGGTAGCGGCCAGCTTTGCCACCCTGGCACCACAACTTAACTGGTACCCCTTGCCCAATGCCATTACTCTTAAGCAGGCTTTAGTACAGTTACAAACAACCGCCCAGGCCGAATCCTTTGTAGCATTTATGCAATCGCCCGCGGCACAACAACTTATTCTTGAACACGGTTATTTAAAGGCAGAATAAAACAGTGTTAGCCGCCCTCTGGGTCACCTGTAAATTAGCGCTCATTAGCAGCATACTTTTGTTGCTGCTGTGCACACCACTGGCCTGGTGGGTGGCGCAGGGCAAGTCGCGCCACCTGCGCACACTTACCGAGGCAGCGGTGGCGCTGCCTTTAATTCTACCGCCCACGGTGCTGGGGTTTTACCTGCTGATTTTATTTTCGCCCTCGGGGTTGATTGGCCAATTTACCGAGACCGGGCTGGCGTTTACGTTTACCGGACTGGTGATCGGCTCGGTCCTGTACTCTCTGCCTTTTGTGGTGCAGCCGCTCAGCGCCAGCTTTGCCCAAATAGACCCGCGCCTATTGCAGCTCGGGCGCAGCCAGGGGCTGGGGAAACGGCAATTGCTGCAGCGGCTGGTACTGCCCGTGAGTGGCCACGCTTTTGTCACCGCCGCCGTACTCGGCTTTGCCCATACTTTAGGGGAATTTGGCGTAGTCCTGATGATAGGCGGCAATATCCCGGGCGAAACCCAGGTGCTGTCTATTTTGCTGTTTGACGAGGTAGAGACTCTCAACTTTGAAGCCGCCCATACCATCGCAGCGAGCCTGCTGGGTGCCTCGTTTTTGCTGCTGGTTCTCTTATATGGCTGGCAGCGCCACAGGCGGGGGCGCTATGTGGCAGCTTAACAGCGCAGCGCATCAATTTAGCTGGAGCGCCGGGCAATGGCTGGGCATTAGCGGCCCTTCGGGCTGTGGCAAAACCCAATTATTAGTGCAGCTCACTGCGGGAGAGCAGATCAAGTTAAACAGAGCCGGCGATAACCTGATGGAGCGACCGCCAAAGCGCAGAGGAATTGGCTGGGCCGCCCAGGGGGGATTACTCTGGCCTGGTCAGAGCGTAGCAACTCAATTGCAATCACTGGGGCAACTGCACCAGGTAGACTGGCAGCCCCTGGTCGAGCCGCTGGGTGTTCAGGATTTACTGGCGCGCGGCAGCGACACTTTGTCCGGCGGCGAGCGCCAGCGTGTGGCCTTACTCAGTGCATTAATTTGCGCCAAGGAGCTGCTGCTACTGGATGAACCGGTATCGGCGCTGGACGAAAGCTCGGCAATTAATGTTTTGCAGGCGGCCCGCCACTGGGCCCGCGAGCGGCAATTGGCGGCGCTGATGGTCAGCCACCGTCAGCGCGATTTTGCCACCTGTTGCGACGCCATTTACCACTGGCAGTCGCGCCGTGTTGTACCTTTAGCCGAGGCCCACCGGGCCCATGTGACCCATAACCCCGAGCTGGCGGCCGCGCTCTGGGAGCTGGACACGGCGCCGGCACACGGCCGCGTCCGCAGCGGAGCCATCACCCTTGAAACCGGGCCTCTGTCCAGCTACACCCGCCGGGTTCGTATCGACGCCCACGATGTATCCGTGGCGCGGCAGGCGCCTGGACCTTCGAGTATCGCCAATACCATCAAGGGAGTCATTACCGAGCTTCGTCAGATCACGGCCGGCAGCGTGCTGCTGAGGCTAAACTGCAACGGCCAGACGTTATACGCCCTGGTAACGCCGGGCGCGGTGCAGAGTCTGGGCCTGGCAGAAGAATTAGAGGTGTACGCCCAGTTTAAGGCTCACGCGGTGCAAGCGGCGTGAGCCGAGCGGAGACGTTTAATCGACCCCAAGGGCGTCGTGATACTTTTTGCGCGCCTCACCCATTTGCTTAAGCAGCGCTTTCGCCCCTGCCATATCACCTGCCGCCAGAGCAGTATCAACCTGAGCGCTCAGCTGTTCTAGCTTTTGTATGCCCTCATCAAATTTGGCTTGATCCTCAGGCGCCACTGTCTGAGCCTTGGCTACCGCCAAAGCGTCTTTAAAGTGTTGCCATTCACTCAACAGGGCCTCGTCGGTTTGACTCTCGCGTATCGCTTTAAAGGCACCGCCCATATCCTCCATAGAGTCGTGCAGTGGGTCGTGCTTCGAACACGCAGTGACACCAACGGCCAGCGCCGCGACCATTAACCAATTTTTCATTTTGTACCTCTTTTAATCACTAATCACAGTAAAGATACCGCCAGATACGCACCGTAGCCGGCCAGCAGCAAAGCACCGGCGCCGCGCCCCAGAGGCTTTCCTGCGCGAAACCAAGCCGGAACCCAAGCGCGAGTGCCAGCGCCAGATTGGCGAGAATTACCCGGTTCATACTGCCATCTACCGATACCGGCGCAATCATAGAAGTTATCGCAAGTACAAAAAAGATGTTGAACAAATTTGAGCCCAACACATTACCTATTACCATATCGGTGTTGCGTTTGTGAGCTGCCACCAAACAGGCGACACCCCCTATTTTAATGAGGTTACTGCCCAACAGGTTACCCAGCGCCAAATCCGTGTCACCCGCCAGAGCCGATTTAACATTGACCGCAAGCTCGGGGGTCGATCTGCCGAAGCCTGTCTCCAGCGCCCCAATAACCACCTGAGAAACGCCCAGCCTCCGGCGCACGCTTCTGGCCCCATCAATCAAGTAGTTGGCCAGCCAGCACCGTCAGAACCACAACCAGCCCCATATCTAAACCCGCAAGCAGCATCCTTTAACCTCCTGTTATCTACCGCTGGGGAATGGCGCACTATTCTACAAAGGCGTTTTAGACTACACTCGAAACTATCCTGAACCACCCAGCAGGCCCAGTGCCGCCCAGAGGTTCTCTGTGCTGTCAGACTTTTTCTTTACCGATCATGATCCGAGCCTGATACTCAGCGGCGTATACAACTACCGCTTGGTCGCCCTGTCGATTTGCATTGCCATTTTCGCCAGTTATTTTACCGTTTACCTGCTGGACCTAGCGAAGCAAACCCCGCTGCGCAGCTATCGCCAGCTTGCCAAAGTCACCTCGGCGCTGATCATGTCGGGGGGCATCTGGAGTATGCACTTTATCGGCATGCTGGCCTTTTCCCTCTGCACTGAGATCAACTACGATCCGGGCATTACATTTCTATCGTTTTTACCGGCTTTTTTCTCCTGCCTCTACGCGATTTTTCTCCTCTCTCGCAGTGTTGATTTTCACAATGTCGCGCTGGGCTCAGTGCTTTTAGGTGCTGGCATAGGCACCATGCACTACAGCGGCATGGCGGCCATGGAGCTGGCGCCATTACTGCGCTACGACCCGCTGCAATTTGCACTGTCTATCCTGGTCGCGGTAGGACTGTCGTTTATCGGCCTGTGTGCGCGTTTTTATCTCGGCACCTATATTCCCTCCCTCAGTATTCAACAAAGCCGCCTTATCTGTGCCCTCATACTCGGTCTTGCGGTATCGGGCATGCACTATATGGGCATGGTTGCCACCCGCTTTGTGGGCAGCAGCGTCGCGCAAACGCAGTTGCCAGCCATCAGCTCAGACTTATCATTTATTGCAGTGAGCGTCGCTTGTGCGACGGTCTTTCTCACGTTGTTGGCGGCAATAATCAATGGCCTGGTGCGCTACCGTTTAATGCTAACGGAAAAGTCGAACAGCGAGTCACGCCTGCGGGCGATTTTATCCACCGCCGTGGATGGCATTATCACCCTAAATGAAAAGGGCCAGATGCTGAGCGCTAACCAGGCAGCAGAAAAGATTCTCGGCTTTACTGCCGACGAGCTGGCAGGCCAAAGCCTTAACCTGCTGACACATGGCGATAAAAACGATGTCGGCCTGTGCCACATCGACGACCAAGAGGTAGACTTTAGCCAGTTTAGCGGCCGCAATGTCGAGGTTATGGCGCGACATAAAAACGGCCATACATTACCAATTCGCTTAGGCGTTGGCGAGGTGCGACAAAAAGGCCAGGCAACCTTGTACGTCGCGTTTATTACCGATCTAAGCGCCCAAAAAGCGCTGCAGGAAAGTCTGCTGGAAAAAGAACAGCAATATCGCTCGCTGGTTAACAATTTGCCCGGCGTGGCGTTTCGCTGTGAAATCAGTCAACAGTGGCCAATGCTTTTTGCCAGTCCCAGCATTCAGGAGCTCACCGGTTACCCGCAGGACGATTTTCTTCAGCGACGAGTAGATTTGGGTGACCTTATCGACTCCAGAGACCAGGCTATTGTCGACAAGAGCGTCAACCTGGCGCTGTCTCAACGCACTGCCTATTCGACCGAATACCGTATTCGTCACCGCAATGGGCAAACCATTTGGGTACTGGATCAAGGCAGCTTTAGTTTCGACCATGACGGCCAAGCCAAGTGGATTGACGGAGTACTCACCGACATTACCGAGCGCCATAACTATGAAGAGCAATTAAAACAGGCAAAACAATCCGCCGAACAGGCGGCGCAATCTAAACAGGCTTTTTTGGCCAATATGAGCCATGAAATCCGCACTCCCATGAATGCCATTCTCGGCTTCAGCGACATCTTACTGGACGAGCCGCTGCAGGCGGAGCAGCGCAAGCACCTGGCCATCATTAACAGCTCGGCGCGCTCACTGATGCATCTACTCAATGACATTCTCGACTCCGCCAAGTTAGAAAAGGGAAAGCTGCTCATTCACCGAGAACCCTTCTCCCTACACGCACTGCTCGACGAAATTATCTCTACGTTTTGGCTGCTGGCAAAACAAAAAGGCATAGAACTCAATCTACGTTTGGCCGATGATCTGCATCCGCAATACCTCGGCGATGCTGATCGAATTCGTCAGGTGCTCAATAATTTAATCGGTAACGCGATAAAATTTACTGACGACGGCGAAGTCAGCGTTGCCGTCAAATACGAATCAGGCCTGGGCATTGTGTTTGAAGTCATTGACTCGGGCATAGGCATTGCCGAGAACCAACTAGCGAAAATTTTTAAACCCTTCGAACAAGCCGATGACACCACGACTCGTCGCTACGGTGGCACCGGCCTGGGAACAACCATCAGCAAACAACTGGTCGAACTAATGGGCGGAGAGATTAGCGCAACCAGTGAGCCGGGCCGAGGCAGTCGATTCTGCTTTCACTTACCACTTGAGAAAACTGACGCTAACCAAAAATCCGCATCTCGCTCTGAGCCGACACAACTTGCGCCGCTAAAAGTATTAATCGTGGACGACATAGAGCAAAACCTTGAGCTGCTGGCGTTACTATTATCCCGCAACGGGCACCAGGTCATCAGTGCCGGCAACGGGCTGGAGGCGCTGCAAGTCTATGAGCGTGAAGCGGTGGATATCATTTTAATGGATATTCATATGCCGCTGTGCGATGGCATAGTGGCGAGCCAAAGAATTCGCGCACTGGAGGCGCAACAACAACGCCGCGCCACACCGATTATCGCTTTGACCGCCAGCGTGTTAAGCCAAGACAAACAAGCGGCGGAAGATGCTGGTATGAATGGCTTCGCTAACAAGCCGCTCAATCCGGTTCAACTTTACGCTGAAATAGCGAGAGTACTACAGCACCCCCACAGCCAACACCGCGCGCCCTCCGCTTCCCTGTCCGCCGAGCATATCGACTTTGCCCACGGCGCATTGCTGTGGGGCAACCGAAATCAACAAATCAAAGAAATAAAACACTTTTTACGCCACCAAGCTGCCGAGCTTAGCCAATGCCAAGATAGCTACGATGCGAAACTCGAACAGCACCGCCGACTGGTACACACCTGTAAAGGTTTAGCCGGCAACCTGGGGTTGATGCAACTAGCCCGACTACTGGGCGATCTGGAACAAGCGGGCGCACAGACGCAACCGGTATTTGCCGCAATTACTCGCGAGCTGAAAACCGTTACTGCCTTGCTCGACGCGCAGCACCAGGCAATGGCAGACCTAGAAGAGCACATAGATGTAAACCCGGAACAATTAGCAGCACTGCTGGCACGGCTTAGAGCCAGCGCAATGGCGGCCGAAATAGATGAGGCGAGCCTGACCGAGCTGAACCGCTTGGCCTCTGCTCTGACGGACAGTAAGGTAGAAGCCATCGTCCAGGCGCTGGATGATTTTAATTTTTCTCTGGCCATCACCCGTATAAACGAGCTGCTGCAAGAGCTGGACTGCCCCACAAAAAGCGAAGCCCAAGATGATTAGCCCAAGTGAAAAACCGCGTATTTTAGTGGTGGATGATGAACCGGTAAATTTAAAGGTGATGCAGCGAGTGCTGGCTGAGGATTATCGCTTAGCCTTCGCCAAATCAGGGCCGGCAGCATTAGAGCTGGTAGCACAAGAGCCGCCCAAACTTATTCTGCTCGATGTAATGATGCCCGGCATGAGTGGTATTGAAGTCTGCCAGGCACTCAAGGAAGACCCGGCCACCCGCGCTATTCCCGTTATTTTCGTGACCGCCATGAACGATCACGACGATGAATACAATGGCTTCGAAGTGGGAGCCGTAGACTACATTACCAAACCCATCACCCCTGCACTGGTGCGCGCGCGTGTAAAAAATCACCTGTCATTGGTACAGGCAGAACTTTTACAGCAGGCGCATATCGATTTAGTACAACGCCTCGGTAGTGCGGCCGAGTATAAGGATGAAGACACAGGCGAGCATATATTGCGCATGAGCCATTACAGCAAACTGCTGGCTTTGGCAGCGGGCTTAAACGAAGCGCACGCCGAGTTAATCCGCCAAGCAGCCCCCATGCACGATGTGGGAAAAATTGGTATCCCCGATGCAATCTTACTCAAACCCGGGCGTCTAACCACCGAGGAATTTGAGCATATGAAGGCGCACGCGCAAATCGGAGCCAATATTCTGCGCGGCTCGCAATCGCCCCTCATAAAGCTCGCACATACTCTGGCACTCGAGCACCATGAAAAGTGGGATGGCTCAGGCTATCCCAAAGGCCTCCGTGGCGAGCAAATCTCTCTCGAGGCACGAATAGTAGCAATTGCCGATGTCTTCGATGCTCTTACCTCCAAACGGCCCTACAAACCCGCCTGGCCTACAGCCGATGCATTCGCCCTGATCGCCGATCAGGCCGGCCATCACTTCGATCCCGCGCTGGCAAATTTGTTTATTACGCTGGAAGCGGACATTCTCGCGATCCGGCAAGAGTACAGTAAATAAAGCTCAACCGATGTAATGGCATGTAATCGCCAACAGATGGCAAATACATACACTGCAGTTTTGACTCCTGCGGGGAAGTGTATGTACCAGCTCATAGATTTCGGCACGAAAGCTCTGAGCAAGGACGTTCAACTTATTGTAAAAGGACTACCACTGTTACAACGCACTGAATTAAGTGCGGTCACTCTGTTTAATCAAACAAGTTCCAGCATTAGCGTAAAAACCTACGACGAATCCGACCGAGTACGCTGGGTTTCTTTTGAAGATAAGAAAATTGGCCCGCTACAAGCGGCACACTTAACCGCGAGAGGTCGCAAGATTCACATTGCTATCAGCGGCGGGCGCACCTTACTCTTCACCTGTCGCAAGGGTCACACCTACCTGTTTGACGGCTGCCAGATGTTCGAAAGGGCTTGGGGGCAGTAATTCAAGCAAGCAAAAAAGAGAAAGGGGGCTTAGCCCCCTTATTGCGCTCAAGTCTTCGCAACCTCAACGCCATACGCCGTCACCCTTACCCACCGAGAAAACGCTGGATATGGCACCGGCCTGAAAATGACCCAATAACATTTCGTTAAAGTCAAAAAAGTAAAACGCCGTGTAGCTAGGCGTCGCTGTGTAGGTAAACTCACAGGTGCGGCAGTACAGATCGTCAATTGAGCAGCCATCTGCGAGAAATATGTCGCCGACAAGGGCACCACCTGTGGGCAACCCCTGCCCCCAAACCCGACCGCTAAATGCCCGTCCGCCCTCGACGTTACAGCTGGCTTTGACATAGTAGATCAAGCTGCTTAAGGAACCCTCGGCGTCATAGGGCGTGGCGGTACGCAAGCGGTTCTCGGTAGTGTTTTCCAGGGTCTGAACTGTGCGCCTCATGGACGACTCGTCCAACATACCGGTAAAGTATTTTTGAAAATCTACCGCCAATTGTTTTGGACTTTTCTGCAACACCGACATACCGACCCCCAATTGTGTTTTTACTTGCGGCGGCTATCACCGCGAACAGCTCACACAATAGCGATACAGGCGATTGCAACACCATTACAGACCATTACACCAGGCATAAAAAAGCCGGGCACTGGGCCCGGCTTGACAGTGTGGCTAGTAACAGGGGATGTCTAGTCTTGCCACAGGCGTTGCAGCAAGCTCCATTTGTCCTGGTCAAAGCCTTCCCAAGTACCCCAGCCGGCCTCGTTCGAGACGGGGTCATAGGCATGGTTGTACAAACCACCGGTATCACCGGATTCTGGGTTGGTAGACCAGTAACAGGCCTGAATATCCTTCTCGATCATGTAATCAACCAGGGTATTCTGCCACTGCTCATCGACATTGGTCTGAATGTGACCCCAGCGTTCCCGATCGCGCACAGGCGCGCCATTCGGCCAGTCAAAGAAGCCGCCAAACTCGCCGATTACCATGGCATAACCCTGCTCGCGCAGATAGCCAAAGTGCTCATCCCAACCGGGGCGAATACGGGCCGGGTCAATCACAATATTACAGCCGGCATCACCGGCTTCGTCGCCTTCCAGGCCATCACACTCGGGTTCGGCCGGGTCCATAAACTGCGGTTGCACATAAACCGAAGGACCATAGGTGTGGGGCGACAGAATCAGACGTTCTTTAGGAATATCCAGAGGATCAAACTGCAGTGGATAGAAGTTCTCGCCCCAGTTGGGGTTAGTATCTTCGCCACCGTGAGCGACTTCGGTGCCATCACTGGTGCCGGCAGAAATACCTTCAACCATCACCAGAATATCCTGGTTGACTTCGTTGATGGCTGCATAGGCATTTTCGGCCAGGGTGCTCCACTCATCCCAGGTGTAATCCCATGGCTCGTTGAAAATATCGATGGCCATAATGTTGTCTACACCCAGCTGCTCGGAGAAGCCGGCAATGGTTTGCAGGTCTTCAAGCCAGAGTTGCTCGTTGTACTCGTGAACCACAACACCTTCGTCGTCCACGACGCCGCAGGAATAACCTTCACGGGTAAATTCGTAGTGTTCACGGTCGCGGTCGGCATAAGGCGGTGTGGCATCCAAACGACCGGCGCGCCAGCCCACATAATTGGAGCAGGAGTGAATATCGATTATCACCTGAATGTCGTTCTGATCGGCCTGCACAATAAAGTCTTCCAACGCTTGTCGCGCGTTATCCTGACGCACAGAGGGCGCGTTTTTCAAAACCCCGCCCTGACGAATGTCGCCGCGCCCCTGGGGATCATTGGGGTCCAAAGTTTGCGGAGCAATAGGAAGGCGGATAGTGTTAATACCCTGGGCGGTAATTTCATCCATGGTTTGCTGAATGTCGCGGCCGCTTTCAACCCACCACATATTGCCCACATACAACTCCATTGGTGCGCCGTCGGGGTTGTTTTCTGCATCCGGCGGCTCGTGCTGACCTTCCAAACCAAACCAGGAAGAACACTTAACCGGAAACAACTCGCCATTTTTAGTAATGTTGCCAGTCTCGTCTACACGGAAGGTACCGTCACCGGAGGGCTCACTGGATGACGAGGAACTGCTGGAAGAACTTGATGATGAGCTGGAGGAACTGCTCGAAGAAGAACTACTGGAAACTGAGCTGCTCGAGCTACTGGAGGAAGAGCTTGCCCCGTTACAAACATCGCCATTGACGACCGGGACTTCAGCCGCGCCGCCGTTAGTAGTACCCTGAAAACCGAAGCTTACTGTTTGCCCCGGTTGAATGGTGCTGTTCCAGCTAAGATTGGACGCACTGTAAGGGTTTGAGCCGCTTAAATTAGCGTTCCAGGTATTACCTAATGTGTTGTTGTCATACTGCCAATTTACATTCCAGCCATTGATGGGCTCGTTGCCAGTATTGGTGATATTGATGCTACCCACAAAACCTGAGCCCCAATCACTGTTAACCGTATAACTGCAGCTGGCGCTTTGTGCTCCAGCGCCCTGGGCAACTGCAGCAATGGCTAACCCGAGAATAGCCGTAGATCTAACACGTCTCTTCACTTTAAACATTTTATTACTCTCCATAGCGTTGCATCGCAGAATCGCGAACACACCTCAATACTAAGCCGCCAAAAAAATAGTTAGCTTTTTAACGACCCACATCCTCTGCGATAGCTAGCAAGAAAATTATTAAATTTATATTCGCAACAACCTTTAAATACTAATCGGCCGTTTACGAAGCAGGCAGTATAGACACAAGAGACAAGTAAAAAAGGAATTCACGCGCCGACCTCTGAGAGGAAAGTCACAGAAAAAATTTATATTTTTCTCATAAATCAACAATAAAATTTTTCGCGACACAGGTTATCGATAACAAAATTTTTCGAAAAAATTAAATCCGAAAAGCAAAAAAAACACTGAATAAAAACGGGTATTTCAATTGCACGTTGTCGGTATCGATAACACATTACCGAATAGAATAAAGAAGTCACGAAGAGAAAAACTAACGCTTTATTGATAAAGCGTTAGTTATGGAATATTGAAATGAAAACCGAAGAAAGCTCGAAGGCTTAGCCTTATAGGCTAATAGATACTGAATCGGCTGACTGCCAACCCTTGTGCTGCATACACTGTTTTACCGACGCAGAACCGGGGAGATTATGCAGGCGCGAACACTCCAGCAAATCGTCCTTATAGTCCACATCATCGCCGCTGCGAATATACTCCGGGTTATAATAGAATCCCGAGCAAGCGCCGAGATTAAGCAGGCATAACATCAGTACAATGCATCGGCCCGCTGGCATATACATGGCTATTGCCCCGAGGAAACATAAAAGGGAAAGTTTGCGTTACCCACTTTGCCACGATCATCGTAGATATAGGCAAAGATTCGGTAGTCTCCAGCTACTTTGGGCGCAGTAAAAACCATTTTTCCCGGCTCTTGGCTAATAACCTTCAACTCTAAGGCTTCGGGCTTGGCTTCAAAGGCTCCGCCCTGACTGCGCTCTCCCACCTCGTGCAATAGCTGCCATTGGTAACGCAAAGGATCGCCATCCGGGTCGCCTGCCGCAACATCGACGGTAAGTGCCTGTGCAGGCTTAACATAAACACTGCTCTCGGCGGGCTGCCCATTTAGACGAATGGAATGGGCTAGTGGGGCGCGATTGTCTGGATAGCTTCCGGTCCAATAGCGCGACAGCTCATCGACGCGCGCATTGGGCTTACCGTCGGCATTGAACATGCCGTACCAGGTCGGTGTTCGCTCTTGCTTTTGCCCCCACAAAAACGCATAGGAACCAATAACCTGGCCCGTGGGGTTGCCATCGAAGGCCTGATGCATACGCTCGGCAAAAGTTTTTGCTTTAACTCCACTGGGCTCTTCTATCTCTCGGCCCCACTGTGTCGTAGGTCGTTCCCAGTGACCTATGGCGCCATACTCGGTCACCATGAAGGGCTTGTCCACCCCGACTTCTTCAATAATCGCGGGCAAATTTGCCACATCGGCATACAACTGTACGGATATAAAATCCACGCTGGGCGTGTACTTCAGGGCGGTTTGAATATGCGCTTTATCGGCACCGGCGAAAGAGTAAGTCACCGGATGATTGGGGTCTTCCTGGTGGATATACTCAATCATCTGGTTAATGGCCATATAAACCTTGGGGTTTACATCCGTTAACGAGCCGTCGTCGTCAAACAGCAGGTTTGGCTCATTGGCCACTACCCAGGCCAACAGGTTGGGGTGATCTTTGTACTTTTGCACCGTTTTCTGCAAGCGCGCAAACTGCTCCGCCACCGCCTGCTCATCATTGTAATCAAAACCATGCAATTGCTTTTGTGTGTCAAACCCCAGCGCCACCATAATCCCCAGCTCGGCGGCGCGGGCCAATATGGCATCGGCGTTATCGGCACTCCAGGTACGGATACTGTTGCCGCCTATCTGGGTTAACAGCTCCAGAGTGGCGAGATCGGAACCACCAAAACCAACACCTTTTACGGCGAAGGGTTGACCGTCAACTAACAGCTGGTACGCGCCCTCGGTTTTCACGATATCGACATCTTTCGGCTCGCCCGCAAGGACGGCATTTACGGAACAGAGCGCACTCAAAAGCGCTACAGCGGCAGGCTTAAACTTCATAGGGGTAACCTCTTTTATTTTGAGGTTATAAAATCAGGCTCGGTGCTTAGAGTCAGCCCACATCCAGAAAATAATAAAAGTGGGACGCCCAGACAAAAGTGAGACTTAGCCACCTCCTAGGGTTTTATCGCAGGCATAAAAAAAGCCCCGCGAGCAACGCTTGCGAGGCTTTCGTATGCCACAATAGGTAAATCTTAGTCGGTTTACTTCTTCGCGCGCTTGCGTTCGTTTTCGGTCAACAATTTTTTACGCAAACGAATAGACTCAGGAGTCACTTCTACCAGCTCGTCGTCCTCAATAAACTCAAGCGCCTGCTCCAGAGTGTGCTGGATAGGTGGCGTCAAAGTCAGAGCTTCGTCGGTACCGGCGGCACGAACGTTGGTCAACTGTTTGGCTTTGGTGGGGTTAACCGCCAGGTCGTTGTCGCGAGAGTGAATACCGATAATCTGTCCTTCGTAGATATCTTCACCGTGGCCCAAGAACAGACGGCCGCGATCCTGCAGATTAAACAGTGCGTAGGCTAGGGTTTTACCCTTCACCATGGATACCAGCACCCCGTTGTGACGGCTGATCACCTCACCGGCCTTGACCGGGCCATAGTGATCAAAAATGCTGGTCATAATGCCCGAGCCAGAGGTCATAGTCAGGAACTGGCCACGAAAGCCAATCAAACCGCGCGAGGGAATCAAAAACTCCAGCTTCACTCGGCCTTTACCGTCCGGCTCCATGTTGGTCATTTCGCCGCGACGCAGACCCAGCTCTTCCATTACGCTGCCCTGGTGCTGGTCTTCCACATCGATAACCACCTGCTCGTAGGGCTCGTGAATCTCGCCGTCTACTTCGCGCTGAATTACCTCGGGGCGAGATACACCCAGCTCAAAGCCCTCGCGGCGCATGTTTTCAATCAGTACCGACAGGTGCAACTCGCCGCGGCCAGACACCACAAACTTATCGGGGCTATCGCCCTGTTGGACCCGCAGCGCCACGTTATGAATCAGCTCTTGATCGAGGCGCTCGCGAATATTGCGGCTAGTAACAAATTTGCCCTCTTTACCGGCAAAGGGTGAGTCGTTGACTTGAAAGGTCATGCTCACGGTGGGCTCGTCTACTGTCAAAGCGGGCAGCGGCTCGATGGTGTCGGGCGCACACAGGGTATCGGAGATATCCAGACCATCAATACCGGTAATGCACACAATGTCACCGGCGGTAGCGCGATCAGTGTCCACACGCTCCAGACCGTGGTAGCCCATCACCTGCAGAACCTTGGCTTTTTTGGTGCCGCCTTCACGCTTGGCCACTACCACTTGCTGATTAGGGGACAGACTGCCGCGCTTAATACGGCCAATACCGATAACGCCCACGTAGCTGTTGTAATCCAGCGCCGAGATCTGCATCTGGAAAGCGCCGTCAATATCAACATTTGGCGGCTGTACGTGCTGGGTGATCATTTCAAACAGCGGCGTCATATCTTCCGCTAGCTCGTCCGGCTCGGGGCCGGCAACACCATTCAGGGCAGAGGCGTAAATAATCGGAAAGTCCAGCTGCTCGTCGGTCGCGCCCAGGCGATCGAACAAATCAAACACCTGGTCCACCACCCAGTCGGGGCGCGCACCTGGGCGGTCAACTTTGTTGATCACCACAATGGGGTTCAAGCCTTTTTCGAAAGCTTTGCTGGTTACAAAGCGAGTTTGCGGCATAGGACCGTCAACGGCATCTACCAGCAACAGTACTGAATCCACCATCGACAGTACGCGCTCTACCTCACCACCGAAGTCGGCGTGCCCGGGAGTATCCACAATGTTAATGCGGAAGTCGTTCCAGCGGATGGCGGTGTTCTTTGCCAGAATGGTAATGCCGCGCTCTTTTTCCTGATCGTTCGAATCCATGATGCGCTCGGCACCTTCGTCGCGACGGTCCAGCGTACCGGATTGGGACAGCAGCTTGTCCACCAGGGTCGTTTTGCCGTGGTCAACGTGGGCGATAATAGCGATATTGCGCAGCTTGGCGATGTCGGGTTGGGTGGTCACAATGTTGCTCTCAGAGGTAATGAATGGCAGCGCCCTACAGGACGACTGAAAAGGCGCGCATTATAGCGATCGAAAGCGACAACAGGAATCAAAAAGAACAGTTTTTAGGCACTTTTTACCAAATTAACGGCAAAATGCATTACAAACCAAAGTAGTTGGTCGGCTCTTCGCCATCGGGGCCCACTTCTCCCTCGCTGTCGCCGGCAAATTGAAAACGCTCGATCCGGCCGCTTTTCGCGTGCACAAAACAGCTGATAAAAATCTCGCGGGGCTCCCCCTCCTGGTCAGAGTCGGCGTAAATCAATGCCTCAAGGAAAATTTTATACAGGTCTTTACTGTGATCCTGGCGGCTACTGAAGGTGTCTACATGCAATACCCGAATGCGCCCGTCGAATGAGTTTTCCGCCTTTTCTTCACAGGCCATCTGGCCATCGGTCATGGTGGCGTGGCGATAGGGGCCGGCCTCTTCGCTGCCCGCGCGCAGTGCAAACTCACCCACAGAAACGTCTAACACCTGCAGGGTAGCCAGCACCGACAAAGCCACAATCGCCAGGGCAATGGCTAAAAAGCCAAGCACTTGGCGCAGAGGTGTTTTTCTGGGCATCGTGTAAAACCTAAGCTAATGGGGCTATTGCGGCCGGTATACACCAATATTGGTATGGCCATCATCGGCCAGATGCGAGGCGTGCAGCTGACTCATAATACCTTTCTCACAATACAGGTAATACTGTTTACCACCATGCAGTTGCCCCAGCGCGTTGTTAAGGGTATAGAACGGAATTTTGAGTACTTCGGCATCTAGCAGCAAGGGCTTTAGAGATTCTTCATCCGGATGGCGGATATCGATCACCACCGCAGCGTCAGGCAGCTCACTCACTACATCGACCTCAGCGGCCCCCTCTACCGATTCGGCCAGATCGCGCACATCCGCCACTACTCGCGAACTAATCGCCTGCTCGAGCACGGCAAAATCAAACTTTTCCTCAACCGCCTGCACCTTGTCCATGCGCGCTCGGGTGGTGGGCTTAACAGAAATCACTCCGCAGTACTCTGGCATATTGGCCGCAAAAGTCTCGGTGCCAATCTCGCGTGAGATATCGATAATCTCGCCTTTATCCATGGTGATCAGTGGGCGCAGCACCAGAGTGTCGGTGACCCGGTCGATCACACTTAGGTTGGGCAAAGTCTGGCTGGAAACCTGGGCCACACTCTCACCAGTCACCAGTGCCGGCCATTTAAACTCTTGCGCCACACGGCTGGCGGCGCGCAGCATCATGCGCTTGAGCACCACCCCCATATAAGAGTTATCGACATGCTGCAAAATTTCGCTCACCACGCCCTCAAACGGTACAGTCACAAACTTTACCGGGTGGGATGCACCGTACTTGTGCCAAAGGTAATAGGAAACCTCTTTCACTCCCAGCTCGTGTTGCCGTCCGCCCAGGTTGAAAAAGCAAAAATGCGTGCGAATACCGCGCTTCATGGTCAGGTAGGTGGACACCGTAGAGTCAAAACCGCCCGAGATCAGCGAAACCACTGACTCCTGCGACCCCAACGGGTAGCCCCCCAGGCCCTGCTGCTGACTGGATACGACAAACAACCGCTCGTCTTTAATCTCCAGGCGCACGGTAATCTCGGGCTTGCGCAGCTCGACGCCGGCATTGTCAGTGTGCTGCGCCAGACCGCCCCCCACGTAGCGCTCCACCTCATGCGAGGTAAAGTCGTGGTTACCGCTGCGCTTGGCACGCACGCAAAAGGTTTTACCCGCCAGGCGCCCCTGCCAGCAACTTAAAGTCGCCTCGAATATTCCGTGCAAATCCCCCAGGGGAAACTCCAGCACCTTTAGGTAGCTGCCGATGCCCGGCGTATGCGCGAGAATCTCAGCTACCCGAGCCTCGCGCAGGGCGATCTCGTCGCCGGACAGATTGCTGTCATCGGCACTGATTTCGATTTTCTCCCAGTCGCGATCCACCCGGATACCCGGCCCCACGGGCGCAATCAGCGCGCGCAGGTTGTCGCGCAGCTGCTTGATAAAGCGCTTGCGCACCGGCGGTGACTTGATAATTATTTCTGGGAAAACCTTGACGATGAAATGCATGAGAGCCTACTGTAAGCGCGCGGTAAAAGCGCGACATTATAATGCATGGCTGGTGGCGAAACAAAAACCCGCCATTATGCCAAAGCACCATAATGATGCACACTTTTGTGCATAAGCACCATTTTGGTTCGCGCCAATCCTGTAAGATCTGAGCCACCGGATGGCAGGCCCTGTAACATCGCCCGCCACCCATGTTTTATTTGCTGGCACAGTTCTTGCCCTTACCCCGGGACACTAATAGTCGCCCGGCTCAGTCCGCTGAGCGCAGTAGGGCGCAAAGCCTGATTTGCCCACGCACTTCAGGCACACATGTTTAACGTCCGTAGCCCGTAGGCTTTACTAATTGGAGGCACTCGATGTCCAAAAAGACACTGGAACTGATCAAAGAACACGAAGCACGCTGGGTAGACATGCGCTTTACCGATACTCGCGGTAAAGAACAGCACGTTACCATTCCCGCCGCTTCTATCGACGACGATTTCTTTGAAGAAGGCAAAATGTTTGATGGCTCGTCCATCAACGGCTGGAAAGGCATTAACGAATCAGACATGATTCTGATGCCAGACGACGAAACCTCTATTCTGGATCCTTTCGCCGAAGACAGCACTGTAATCATTCGCTGTAACATCGTTGAGCCTACCACCATGCAAGGCTACGACCGCGATCCCCGCTCTATCGGCCTGCGCGCGGAAGAGTATTTGAAATCTACCGGCCTGGGCGACACCGCTCTGTTCGGTCCTGAGCCAGAATTCTTCGTATTTGACAGTGTCCACTGGGCCTCCGAAATGGGCGGCGCCTTCTACAAAATCAAATCCGAAGAAGGCGCTTGGTCTTCTGGCGACGAGTTCGAAGACGGTAACGCCGGCCACCGCCCAACCGTCAAAGGCGGCTACTTCCCCGTTCCTCCCGTGGACTCACTGAACGATCTGCGTGGCGCCATGTGTAACGCCATGGAAGCCATGGGCCTGGAAATTGAAGTTCACCACCACGAAGTGGCCACTGCCGGTCAGTGTGAAATTGGTGTTGGCGCCAACACTCTGGTGAAAAAAGCCGACGAAGTACAGATTCTGAAGTACTGCGTGCACAACGTTGCCCACGCCTACGGCAAAACCGCCACCTTTATGCCTAAGCCGCTGATCGGCGACAATGGCTCTGGTATGCACGTACACCAGTCTTTCTCTAAAGACGGCGTCAACCAGTTTGCCGGTGACGACTACGCTGGCCTGTCTGAAACTGCTCTGTACTACATTGGCGGTATCATCAAGCACGCCCGCGCCCTGAACGCTTTCTGTAACGCTTCAACCAACTCTTACAAGCGTCTGGTTCCAGGCTTTGAAGCGCCTGTTATGCTGGCCTACTCTGCGCGCAACCGCTCTGCGTCTATCCGCATTCCGTTTGTAACCAGTCCCAAAGCCAAGCGTGTTGAAACTCGCTTCCCTGACCCCACCGCTAACCCTTACCTGTGCTTCGCAGCTCTGCTGATGGCCGGTATTGACGGTGTGCAGAACAAGATTCACCCAGGTGAAGCGGCGTCTAAAGACCTGTACGACCTGCCTCCAGAAGAAGAAGCACAAATCCCAACTGTGTGCTCTAGCCTGGAGCAAGCTCTGAACGCTCTGGAAGAGGACAACGAGTTCCTGCAAGCCGGCGGTGTATTCACCAAAGACTTCATCGACTCTTACATCGAGCTGAAAAAAGCCGACATCCAGCGTCTGCAAATGACTCCACACCCAGTAGAATTCGAACTCTACTACAGCGTGTAAGTCACACTTGGTACCTCGCGTACCAAGTCGCAAAAAGGCCCGCCTGTTGCCAGGCGGGCCTTTTTCTTTACCTCACAAAGCGCTATCTTATTGCCACTGCTCAAACGGAATGATCTTATGCGCTTAACTTCATTGATTGGCCTGGCAACTTGCTTTACCGCCCTATGCTTCAGCGCGCAGGCCGAGGTCTACAAATCGGTCGATAAATACGGCAATGTCACCTACACAGACGACCCCAGCAGCGTGGAGCGCTACGGCGACAAAGCGGAAAAAATCACCGTACCCCCAACGAATGTCGTACCGGGCACCAAACCCATCGATTTAAATGCCCGCCCCCAGAACGAGCAGGAGAACCAATCCGAGGCTGACAACGTCAGCTACAACGTGCGCATTGTCAGCCCCACCAACGAATACACCGTCACGCCCGGCCAGCGCGACCTGATTATCGCCGCAGCGACAGACCGCCCGCTGCAGGGCGACGCCGAGTTCGCCTACTACATGGACGGCGAGCTGCTGGGCCGGGCCGCCGTGAATAACTTTTCCATTCGCGAAATTCTACGCGGCGAACACCAAATACGCGTCGATGTACTCAATGCCATGGATGAGGTGCTCGGCAGCAGCGAAACTGTGACCGTATACGTGCACCGGGCCTCAGTACTAAGCCCCTAAGCGGCGCCACTGCCCCCACAGGCACCCCACCAGTACCGACTTTCGCCCCAAAGCGAAGCAAGCGCCCCACTTCTGTGCAAGAATGTGTACAAATTCATCGTGCACTGTGTGAAAACGCCCGTTTTTCGCACCTTTTTGTGTTGGTTTGCTTATTGCATGGTGCACCTTCATAAATCACCGCGCTGCGGTTCTGGAGTAGGTACAACCGTGACACCCCGAGACATCCACAAACCTCTGCTCGACAGCCTGAGCACCGCCATTATTCTGCTGGACAGCCACTTACAGCTGTGTCACATGAATCCGGCGGCCGAGGCTCTGCTGTCTATCAGCTGTGAACGCTGTCGCGGCGAGGCCATTACCCACTTTTTTCACGAGTCGTCGGACACACCGGGCGAGCTGCTACACGCGGCCAACAATGCCAACCACTACACCAAACGCCACGCCGAATGGCAGCTGCTTAATGGCGAGCAAATTACAGTGGACTACACGGTCACACCCTTTGCCGATAACGACGGCCTGGTGATAGAAATTTTACCTATCGACCGCTTGCTGCGTATTTCGCGCGAGGAAATGCTGACCTCCTCCCAGGAAACCACCCGCGTGTTGATACGCGGCATGGCGCACGAAATTAAAAACCCTCTGGGCGGAATTCGCGGCGCAGCTCAGCTGCTAGCGCGGGAGTTGCCCGGCAATGATTTGGCCGAGTACACCAGCATTATTATTGATGAGGCAGACCGGCTGCGAAATTTGGTGGACCGCATGCTGGGGCCCAACCAGCTGCCAGAGGTCGCCAATTTAAATATTCACGAGGTTTTGGAACGGGTAGCCACCATGATTCGCGCCGAGAGCAGTGGCGCTATCCGCATTGTGCGCGACTATGACCCCAGCATTCCAGATATTCGCGGCGACAAAGAGCAACTGATTCAGGCGCTGCTCAATATTGCCCGCAATGCCATGCAGGCCATGTTCGAAAACGACACCCCCAACCCGGCATTGACCCTGCGCACGCGGGTGCGACGCCAATACACCATCGGGCGTCAGCATCATCCCTTGGTAGTGCATATAGAAGTTATCGACAATGGCCCGGGCATTCCCGAAGCCATGGTGAAACAAATTTTCTACCCCATGATTTCCGGCCGCGCCGAAGGCACCGGGCTTGGGCTGACAATTTCACAGCACTTAATCCACCAGCATAACGGCTTGATTGAGTGCCACAGCGAGCCAGGGGAGACACGCTTTAGCTTGTACCTTCCCATGGAAACCACATCCACCAATACTTAATCTGTGAGAAACCGCCATGCAGAAGTCTAATCGCGTATGGATCATTGATGACGACCGCTCAATCCGCTGGGTTTTGGAAAAAGCGCTGCAGGGTGCCGGTATTGAAACCCGCACCTTCGATACCGCCGACAGCGCGCTGCACCAGCTGAGTCGCGAAGTGCCCGACGCCATTGTCAGCGATATCCGCATGCCCGGGATGGACGGCCTCGGCTTGCTATCCAACTTACACACCAACCACCCGGAAGTGCCGGTTATTATTATGACCGCACACTCGGATCTGGACAGCGCGGTGGCGGCCTACCAGGGCGGCGCATTCGAGTATTTACCCAAACCTTTCGATGTGGACGAAGCCGTAGCCGTAGTGCAGCGCGCCCTGGCCCACGCCGAAGAACAAAAATCCGAGCGCACTCACACAGACACAGTGGAAATCGATACCGAAATCATCGGTGAAGCGCCGGCGATGCAGGAAGTGTTTCGCGCGATTGGCCGCCTGTCGCAATCGAACATTACGGTGCTGATTAACGGTGAATCCGGTACTGGTAAAGAACTGGTAGCCCGCGCCCTGCACCGCCACAGCCCCCGTCGCAGCGAGCCGTTTATCGCTCTGAATATGGCCGCCATTCCCAAAGACCTGATGGAATCGGAATTATTCGGCCACGAAAAAGGCGCGTTTACCGGCGCCGCCACTCAGCGTCAGGGCCGCTTTGAACAAGCCAATGGCGGCACGCTGTTTCTGGATGAAATTGGCGACATGCCCGCCGAAACACAAACGCGCTTGTTGCGCGTGTTAGCGGACGGAGAATTTTACCGCGTGGGCGGTCACACCCCCGTCAAAGTGGATGTGCGAATTATCGCCGCCACGCACCAGGACCTGGAAAACCTGGTGACTGACAATCGCTTTCGCGAAGATTTATTCCACCGCTTAAACGTTATTCGCATTCATATTCCCAAGCTGGCTAACCGCCGCGAGGACATCCCCAAGCTGTCGCAATTCTTTTTGCAAAAGGCCGCCGGCGAGCTGAATGTGGACACCAAAATCCTGCTGCCGGAAACCGAAGATTTTATGTGCAGCCTGCCCTGGCCCGGTAACGTGCGCCAGCTGGAAAACACCTGCCGCTGGATTACCGTTATGGCTTCCGGGCGCGAGGTGCACACGGAAGATTTACCCCCCGAGCTGATGGACAACAAAGAGGGCAACGCGCCGGCCGACGACTGGGAAAAAGCCCTGCGCCACTGGGCCGACCAAGCTCTGGCCCGCGGCCATCACCAGCTGCTGAGTGAAGCGGTACCCACCTTTGAGCGCGCCCTGATTGAAACCGCGCTCAAATACACCGCCGGGCGCAAGCGCGATGCCGCCAACCTTTTGGGCTGGGGCCGCAATACGCTAACGCGCAAACTGAAAGAGTTGGATATGGCCGGGCAAGAAGAGGCCTAAGCCTGAGCGTCAGACGTCTGAGGTCAGATGTCTGACGCGAGTATTCTTTCCATGTGACTCATTAGTCAATCAATCATGCTGCAGCGCCGTAATCGGATCGAGCTTGGACGCTTTAATCGCTGGGTAAATTCCGAAAATCAAACCTGTGGCGGTACAAAACACCACCGCCACCACCACCGCATTTAACGACCAGGCCACCGGCCAACCGGCAAAAGTCGAGATCACCGCTGCCAGCGTAAAGCCCAGTACAATTCCCAGCAGCCCGCCGATACCGGCGATGGTGACACTTTCAACAATAAACTGGTCGCGCACATTATTTTGCGTTGCCCCTATAGCGCGCAGCAGACCAATCTCATTGGTTCTTTCCAGTACCGTTGCCAGCATAATATTCATAATGCCGATACCGCCCACCAGCAGCGAAATACCCGCTACGCACGACATAATGATGTTGAAAATACGCTGAGTTTGCTCGTGTTGATTCAGCAGCTGAGCGGGAACAACAATGTTGTAATCGTCCTCTTGGCCATGGCGCCGATCCAGCAAGTGGGAAAGGTTATCTGCCGCCGCCTGGGGCGCGACACCGTCTGCGAGCTGCAGGCGGAAGCTGTCAATTTCCGAAGCCATATCGCGAAATTCAAAACGCTTCAGCGCCGTTTGCAGTGGAATATAAATGCGATTGTTCTCACCGGATAATTGCACCCCCTGAAAGCTGTCCTTGCTCAGGTTTTTACTTTCCAGCACCCCTACCACTTCAAGCCAGAGGTGATTCACCTTGATACGCTGCCCCACGGCATCGCCACGGGGAAACAACTGGCTGGCCACGGCGGTGCCGATAACGGCGACCTGCCGATAATAGAGATCGTCATCGGCGTTCAGCCAGCGCCCTTCGGCCACCTGCAAGCTAGCCAGCTCCAGTAAGCTAGGTGTCACCCCCAAAACTTCGCTGTCGCTACTGCTGTTACGACTGTACAAGGCGTAGACTTCAATTTCTTTTTCCGCGCTGTAGGCCGTGGCAAAAGGCAGGGTTTCCATGCTGGCCTGCACATCATCCAGCGACAAACCAACCGAGTGTTTACGTACCTCTTCCAGCCTTTCTCCCCACACCTGTTTTTCTTCCACTAACACATTGCGCAGCCCCATAGATTCAATCAACTCGAGCGCCTCCTGTTCGGCGCCCTCGCCCACGCTAACCATGGCAATTACCGCGCCCACACCAAAAATCATCCCCAGTAGCGTTAAAAACGTGCGTAGGCGGTGATACCAAAGCTGCTCCAGCGCTTCCAGTAAGCTGGTTTTTAACTTCTTCACTTGATCTCTCCCGTGGGCTCAAGCAGAGCAACTTTCTCACCCACTCTCAAGCCATCGATAATTTCCGTCTGGGTTAAACTCCGCAAACCGGTTTTTACTTCACGCCTGGCAAAGCTGGCGCCGCTGGCCACATACACCCAACTATTGTCGTTGTCTTTAAATACCGCTTGGTTGGGCACCGCCAGCGCCGCCTCTTTGTTGGCCACCAAAATCTTTCCCTCGAGCTTTTGTCCTGGGCGCATAAAACTCGGGTCCGATGTATCCAGCTGTACGGTGACCTCAAAATACTTGGTAGGACTACGGGTATCGCGCGGCGCGGCGATATTCGCCAAAGCGACAATTTCTCCGCCCAACGGCTGGTCGGCATAGGCATCCAAGCGAATACTGGCGCGCTGGCCCATTTCAATACCCGCCGCCTCGGTTTCCAGCACATAGAGCTTGGCTTGCAGTTGCGTCAAGCTGGGGATGTAACCGAGCTTGGAACCCGGCCATAGCGTTTGTCCTTCGCGTACTTTTTCCCCGCGCCAGTTCTTAGCATGGACAAAAATACCGTCGGCGGGCGCCGCCACCTCGAGGTTGTTAAGCGCTTGCGCGTTCAGAGAAATGGCGTCGCGGTAACTCTTTCCTTCCAGAGTCAACAACTGTAACTGCGCCTGCCCCTGGGTCTGCTGACTCACCTCCCGCCAGGCCAGATAGAGCTGCTGCGCGGTCAAGTAATCTTTGCTCAACAGCTGATCGATAATTTCATTTTTTGAATAAACCGTTAAATCATCGACACTGAACTTTTCCACCATTTCTTTTTCTTGCTTTACCTCACCGGCCTGCTGCGCAATAGCAAACTGGTTCTGATTCAGCTCGCGTGACGTGATGGTTTGCGACAGCTCGTTTTGGGTCAGCTCCAGTTCGGCGCGCTGTTTTTCCAACTCGTGCTCGGTGCCATCAAAGCGCGCGATAATATCGCCTTTTTTAACCGAACTGTTTTCTTCAGCCATCCATGCCAATGTCAGGCGGCCCCGATTCCCAGAAGGGGCATTAACCGGGGATTCAGCGGCGGAAACCAGCTCGCCTTTGGCGGGCACAGAGAAGTCAAAAGGCTTCTGCGTGACTGTCATCGTCAGTGTATTGGATTGCGGACTCTCACCACAGCCTGCGACTACTAAGACCACCGCGCAATAAAATATTGTTATAAACCTTATTTTCACAAGATAACCTCATCGCCGTTATCCAGGCCGTCTGTAACAATCGCCTCACCCGCCTGGCGGGCGGCGATAGTCACTTCGCGCTCACGCTCGCCCGCCAGGGTTTTAACGCGCACATAGGCTTTGTTATCGCGATAGACAATGGCGTGCTGGGGTATGGCCACTGCCTCTGGCTCAACACGCTGTACAATGGAAAGTCGCGCCGCCATTCCCGGGCGCATAACGTCGGTATCGGCATTATCAATACTGACGACGGCATCAAACACTTTGCTCGGCTCGCGGCGAGACTTCAGGCGCACAATTTTCCCTAAAGATTCCACCCGGCCGCTAAAGGTGCGGCCGGATATAGCATCAAAAGTAATGTCCACACGGTCCCCTGGCCTTACCTTGTAGGCGATTTGTTCATCCACGGTGGTTTCAATGATTAAGCTGTTTAAATCCGGCAGCTCAATTACTTTTTGAATCAGTGAAAACTCATCGCCTTCGGCGGGCTTGTTGCCCTCGCGGTTGGGAACATACACCACTATACCCGAGCGCGGCGCTGTTACTTCCATGGCCGCTATGGCATCGCGCTGCTCGTTGACCTCTGAGGTCAAACGTTCAACCTCTGACTGGGTAATCTCTTTGTCTACAGCCATTTGTGCGATGCGATTTTGCTGCCGCACTTTAGCCATTTGATAATTTTTCTGTGCAATTTCGCGGTCGATTTTGAGTTTTTCTACCTCTAGCCGCGCCATTAAATTATCCACATTACTGGATTTTAATTCGGCTTTTTCCAGTTCCATTTTCGCCTGTGCCAAATCCAACTCGAGCTGTTCGGTTTCTTGCTCAGTATCAAGCGCCTGACTTTCCAGGCGTTGGCGCTCGGTAGCCAGCTGGTTTTGCAAATCGCGCAAACGCGAGTGCTGTTGTTGAGCATCAAAAGCCATTACTTTTTGGCCTTTTTCCACCCAAGTGCCTTCAGGAATCAAAAACGACAGCTTGTGCTGCCAAGTGTACTTTACCGCGGGCGGCCCCAATTCGACCGTTTGCGCCGAAGTGAGCTCACCTGTAGTGCGAATGGCAAGGGGGATGGCAGACTTTTTTACCAGCAACAATTCCTGATCATCGCCGCTGCAGCCGGCCATAAATATCAAAACCACAACCAGAAGCAGTCTGTACGTCATTGCGTCGCCTCCTGTGCCAACTCAACCATAACGCTCATACCGGGCAACAGTTGCTGCTGCGGCTCGGCGGCGAAGCTTATGTCCACATTGATGTAGCCAGAGTTGCCCCAGTATTGTTTGGGTTCGGCCTGATTGCCGATGCGCGCCACTCGACCTTGCAATGTCAGGCTGGGCATGGCATCGAAATAAATTTGAACCTGCTGCCCCTCGGAGATTCGCGCTATATCCACCTCGTTTAGCCAGGCCCGTACTTGTAAATCGTCGGTGGAAGGGATCTCCAACACGCTGAAGCCGCGCTGCACCGAATCCCCTTCGCGAATTTTCTGCCGCGTCCAAGGGTGGTCTACGTACATGGCCGTTCCCGAGCGATCTGCGCGCAAGGTCATATTGTCCAGCATTACTTGAACCCGGCGCAGCTCATTCTCGGCGCCTGCTATCTGTACCTGGTTGCGGGTTTTCTCGGCTTCTACGTCTTTGCGTTTATTGGCTAGCGCCTTGGCTGTTTCATCGGTATCACCCTGGGCGCGAGTAAGGGCCAGTTGATACTGCTCATACTGCAGCTGGCTGAGCAGTTCGCGGGGAATGCCAGCATCCAGCTTGGCTTTTTGCAGAGTCAGCCGAGCTACTTCGTGCGCCTGCTCGGCTTCTCGTAACTCTAAGTTCTGCACTAAATCGTTGCGCTTGCTTTCGGCTTTGACTTTGCGCAGGTTCGCCTCTAGTTGCTCCAGGCTCGCCACCAAGCTTGCGGTATCAAATTGCACCACCGGGTCACCGGGGGCGACTTTTTCTCCCTCTTCAATCATCCAGGAGATCTGCATCATCCAGCTGTCTGACTCGGGAGTGACAAAAACCTGAGAGTTGCGCGCCGCCACTTCGCCGCTTAATAAAAGGCTTTCGCCCGCGGCCGAATAACACAGCAGCAAACTTAACAGACTAATCAGCAAGCGCGGCATTGTGCTCCACCCTCTCTATTACGCCGTCGCGCATATGAATGACTTTCTGCGCGTACTCGGCAATTTCCGGCTCGTGCGTCACCAAAATAATGGTTTGTCCGGCGCGGTGTAACTCGCTGAACAACTCCATAATTTCTACCGATGTTTTGCTGTCCAGGTTGCCGGTAGGCTCATCGGCAAAAATAATTTTGGGGCGATTTACCAGCGCCCGCGCAATAGCGACCCGTTGGCGCTGACCGCCGGACAATTCATTGGGAACATGTTCAAGACGGTGCTCAAGGTTGACCCGGGCGAGCATTTGCTCGGCGCGTTGACGCGCCTCAGCGGGGTCGATATCGCTGTAGCGCAGCGGCAACATCACATTGCGCACAATATTTAAACGCGGCAACAGGTGGAACGACTGAAACACAAAGCCGATATCGCGATTGCGCACCGCAGCCAGCTCGTTGTCGCTCATGGCGCTGACCTCGCGACCACCGAGCAAATAGCGACCACCGGTGGGCTGATCCAGGCAGCCGAGAATATTCATCATGGTGGATTTGCCGGAGCCGGATGGCCCCATGATGGCGATAAATTCGTTCTCGTTGATGCTGAGACTGACCCCCTGCAACGCGGCGACGGTTATCTCGCCGCTGCGATATTCTTTGCGCAGTTGATCCAGCTCAATCATGGCTTTGTTATTCACGGATAATCCTTTGGCATGACTCGACTGTTATTGTAATGGTCGATCCAGCGCAACGTTGTATCCCGAGGTGGGTGTGCTTTTCAAGAAAGGAAGTGCAAAGAATGGCCAGAGACAGCATTGACCCAATAAATCAATCAAACACGCATAAAAAAGGGTGCCCGCAGGCACCCGTAATATCTATGCGTAAAACGCGGCTCTCCCTGTGGCCGAATATCGACCCCGATAGTGAACAACCAGATCACCATCGCAGGAGATGTCCACCTTGAGGACTCACTCAACCTCAAAATGAAACCGGTTACAATTGTGCCTGCACCCCATCACTGCGTCAACCCCTGCAATTGTCCCACCCTCTGCACAACGCTATACTGCGCCCTTTGTTTAAATACTGCCGAAGCCTGGATGATGCGCCTGATACCTTTATCTTTCTGCCTGCTACTGATTTGCCTGTGCGCCAGCTGCGGGCAGACAGGCCCGCTGTATTTACCCGCTGACGAACCCGCCCCCGAGTCGGATTCTGCCCAAAAGTGAGATTTGTATGTCCTTTTTTACCGAGCGCAGCGGCGAGCTGACCATTGAAGACGTTCGCCTGAGCGATATTGCCGAACAATACGGCACGCCCGCCTATGTCTACAGCCGCGCCGCTTTTACTCAACATTATCTGGCCTATGCCCAGGCACTCGGTCAACACCCGGGCATGATCTGCTACGCGGTTAAGGCCAACTCCAATATTGCGCTGCTCAATCTACTGGCCCGCCTGGGCGCGGGCTTCGATATCGTCTCGGGCGGTGAAATGGAGCGGGTGCTGACCGCTGGTGGTGACCCGAAGCGCATTGTGTTTTCAGGCGTGGGTAAAACCGCCGCAGAGATGGCCAAGGCGCTGCAAGTAGGCATTCACTGCTTTAATGTCGAGTCTGAGCCCGAGCTGGAACTGTTGAGCCAGGTAGCCGTGGAGCAAGGATTAACCGCGCGGGTGTCGTTGCGGGTCAACCCGGACGTGGACGCAAAAACCCACCCGTATATTTCTACCGGTTTAAAAGAGAATAAATTTGGTATTGATATCGCCCGCGCGCCCGAGGTCTATCGCCGCGCCGCCGCACTGCCCAATATTGATGTGCAAGGTGTCGACTGCCATATCGGCTCGCAATTAACCGAGCTGGATCCCTTTTTGGATGCCCTGGATCGCCTGCTGGTATTGGTCGATGGCCTGGCCGACGAGGGGATTCACATCAGCCATCTGGATTTAGGCGGTGGCCTGGGCGTGACCTATCGCGATGAGGTACCGCCTGCAGTGGCCGATTATATGGCCGCTATCAAAGCCAAGCTCGGCGGTCGCAAGCTGGCATTGATGTTTGAACCCGGCCGCTCCATAGCCGCGAACGCCGGCGCGCTGCTGACCAAAGTACTGTATTTAAAGCCCACCGAGGCGCATAACTTTGCCATTATCGATGCCGCCATGAACGACAATATCCGCCCGGCGCTCTACCAGGCGTGGCAGGATATTCGCCCGCTGAAAGCGCGCCGCGGCGAGAAAAAGCGCTGGGATTTGGTAGGCCCCGTATGTGAAACCGGCGACTTTTTGGGTAAAGACCGCGAACTGGCGCTGGAGCCCGGCGACACCCTCGCGGTGATGTCCGCCGGCGCCTACGGCTTTACCATGAGCTCAAACTACAACACCCGGCCACGTGCCTGCGAGCTGCTGGTAGATGGCGACCAGGTACACGTGATTCGCGAGCGCGAAAGCTTCGTCGATCTGATTCGCGGCGAGCACGTGATCGAACACTGACACAGCCGCCAACAAATGGGATACTAACCGGCTAACAGCACATCAACCGGACGAAACTATGCGATTGCGCTTTACCAAAATGCACGGCCTTGGCAACGACTTTGTTGTCATCGACGGCATCAGCCAGAAAATCAGGCTAACCCCCGACAAAGTGCGCAAGCTGTCCGATCGTCACTTCGGTATTGGCTGTGATCAGGTATTGTTAGTCGAAGTGCCCAATAGCCCCGATGTAGATTTTCGCTACCGCATATACAACGCCGACGGCGGCGAGGTAGAAAACTGTGGCAATGGCGCGCGCTGCTTTGCCCGCTTTGTACGCGACCGTCGCCTGACGGGCAAAAGCTCTATCAAGGTCGAAACCGCCAGCGGCATCATGACCCTGAATGTCCACGACGACGACGAGGTCACCGTGGATATGGGTGTACCTGTGCTGGATCCCGCCGACATTCCGTTTAGCGCACCCTCTCGGGCCGTCACCTACCCGCTGGAGATTGAAGCGCGCACCGTTGAGGTTGGCGCCGTTTCCATGGGCAACCCTCATGCGGTCACCATCGTTGAGGATGTCGCGCAGGCACCGGTGGACATTCTCGGGCCGATGATTGAGGCCCACCCACGCTTCCCCTCGCGGGTTAACGCGGGCTTTATGCAAATTGTCACCCCCAGCGAGATACGCCTGCGAGTGTACGAACGTGGCGCCGGTGAAACCCTGGCATGCGGTACAGGCGCCTGCGCCGCAGTGGTTGCCGGTCGCCTGCAGGGGTTGCTGGATGAAACCGTCACTGTGCACCTGCCCGGCGGCAGCTTACACATTCAGTGGGCGGGTGAAGGCCAGCCGGTGTTGATGAAAGGCTCCGCCACCAACGTATTTCACGGACAAGTCAGACTGTAATATGAACGACGCCACCGATATTGAAGAAACCCTGAGTGCCACTGATGTTGCGCGGTATCTTGCGGCCAAGCCAGACTTTTTTGTTGAGCACCCATCATTATTGGCCGAGCTTGAACTGCCCCACGACAGCGGCAGCGCCGTTTCTCTGGTAGAGCGTCAGGTATCCGTACTGCGCGATCGCAACATGGACATGCGCCACCGCCTAAGTCAGCTACTGGACAACGCCCGCGACAACGACCGCCTGTTCGACAAAACCAAACGCTTGGTGCTCGAGCTGTTGGAAGGCGAGGACCTCGGCGATATTATCGACGCCCTGCACCACAGTTTCGATAAAGAGTTCAATATTCACTACACCCGCACCATGCTGTTCGGCGATGCGGCAACCCTTGGCGGCAGCCAGGCGCGGGTAGTCAGTATGAATCAAGCGCGCGAACATATAGGCTCCTTGATTCGCGACAACCGCGCTTTTTGCGGTCACTTAAACGATACCGAATGCCGCTACATTTTCACCGATGTGGCCGAACAGATTGGCTCGGCCGCCGTGGTGCCTCTGGTACACGGCAAAACCTTCGGCCTAATTGCCATTGGCAATCGCGACCCCAAGTATTACCGCTCCAGTATGGGTACACTATTTTTGGGCTACATCGCCGAAGTACTCAATCGAATCATGCCGCGCTATTTGCCCAGCTAAGACCATGGCTATGACGCAGGGGCTACCTTTTAACGACGAGATCAATGGGTTTTGTCGTTACCTGCAAAGCGAAAAGCAGTTATCCGAGCGGACTCTGAATGCCTACCGGCGAGATCTGAACAAATTGCAAAGCGGCTGCCAAGAACGGCACATTACCTCTCTCGACAATATTCACAGCCAAGACATTCGCATGCTGCTGGCCGAGCAACACCGCAAAGGCGCCAGCAGTAAAACCCTACAGCGCTGGCTCTCCAGCCTGCGCAGTTTTTTTCGCTACGCGGTAAGGCGTGGCTGGCTCGATGCCAACCCAGGTAACGGCCTGCAAGCGCCCAAAGCCGCCCGCAAATTACCGAAAACGCTGGATGTAGATCAAAGCAACCAATTTGTGGAAGTACAAGGCGATGGTTTTGTCAGTGTGCGCGACCGCGCCATCGTCGAGCTGTTTTACTCATCGGGCTTACGCCTTTCCGAATTGGTCGGTATTAACGTCACAGATTTAGACTTGCGCGACGGTTCGGTTTTAGTGACGGGTAAAGGCAATCGCCAGCGCCGGGTTCCCGTTGGGCGCTGCGCCATAACCGCGTTACAGGCTTGGCTTAACGAACGTAAGCAACACGCCCCGGCCGCTGAACCCGCATTATTTTTAAGCAATCGCGGCAAGCGTATCAGCCAGCGCAACGTGCAAGCGCGGTTGCAGCAGATAAGTTTGCGCCAGGGTATGGGCCAACCGGTTCACCCCCACATGCTGCGCCACTCTTTTGCCAGCCATATGCTGGAGTCCAGCTCGGATTTACGCTTAGTGCAAGAGTTACTGGGGCACGCCAATATTTCTACGACGCAAATTTATACTCACTTGGATTTTCAGCACTTAGCCAAGGTTTATGACCAGGCGCATCCGCGAGCGCAAAAGCGCAAGGATAAAAACGGAGAGGAATAAAAAAGCGCGGCCAAAGCCGCGCAAAACATAAAATAACAAGGAGGTCATGCCTAACTCGCATGAGCGGAGCTCAGAACTTACTCTTCCAATCGTGTGCCCATACACGCACTCCGCAGCTCACATAATCAGATTACGCCCGAGGCATACATCTCTCAAGCCGCTACATACGTATTCATTCAGTAGTTCGGTATGTATACGTATTCAACCGGCCCTGGCGAACCAGAAAAGTAAGAACCCAATCCGGCAAACACACTGTTATCTGAAAAACAGATTCATTTTCTATGACTTATGCACAATACCTCTGCAGAAAGTCATCGTGCGAAAGCATTGTTTCTAGCGGCTCGCGTTTTAATCGCTCGGTTTGCTGCATAAATCCCTGCAACTGAGTCTCATCCATTGCCCCGGCCAGGGGGTGGAAATCACGCGGCTCTATACCCTGCCCTAATAACACTTGCAGCCAGGACGACTCAGCGAACACATCGTTGCGCTCGCGTACCAATACGCCCTGGGCCGCAAACACATCGATTTTATGCTGCAAACTCTCGGGAATACTCATGCGCGCCATCTGCTGCCAAAACTCGCTGTCTTCACGGCAATTGAGCTTATAGTGAAGGATTAAAAAGTCCCGCACCTGTTCATACTCAATGCGCGACTCTTTATTGTACTGTTTAACAACATCAGCCTGAATCCCTGCGTGAGGAAAATATTTCAGCAAGCGGACAATGGCCGATTGCACCAGGTGAATACTGGTTGACTCTAAAGGCTCTAAAAAGCCACTGGCCAACCCCACCCCAATCACATTTTTATGCCACTGCTGGCGTGCCCGCCCGGTACGAAAGCGAATAACCCGAGGATCGGCTACAGGCTTGCACTCTAAATGTTGCAACAGGGTTTGAGTTGCTTGTTCATCACTGCTAAAGCGACTGCTGTAGACCAGGCCATTACCTTGGCGATGCTGCAACGGAATTTGCCACTGCCAGCCCGTGCCATGTGCAATAGCACGAGTGTAAGGACGAGTTTGCGCCAAGCGCTCTGAGGGCACAGCCACGGCGCGGTCACAGGGTAACCAATGGCTCCAATCGTCAAAGCCAACACCTAATTTCTGTTGCAATAGCAAAGCGCGAAAACCGGAGCAGTCGATAAATAAATCTCCACCGACGACTTCACCCGAGGCCAACAGCAGCTGTTCCACCGCCCCTGTATCGTGGTTGATGGCGATATGCTCAACCTTGCCCTCTATTCGCTTTACACCTAGTGCCTGGCTGATCTTACGCAAATAGGCGCCGTAGAGGCCCGCATCAAAATGATAGGCGTAGGGAAGCTCCAAACGCGGATCGCGAGTATTGAGCTTGGCAAATTTTCCGGCGCTTAAAGCCAAATAATTTAGATCGTAATCCCATAAACTTTTATTCAGCCCGGCGCGCTTGGCGCGTAGCCAGTATTGATGAAACTGACAGAAAGCGCTGCTTTGTCCGGCCGATGAGAAGGTGTGAAAATAGCCCTCCCCCTGCTGATACCAATTTTCAAATTTAATCGCGAGCTTCATGGTGGCGTTAGTCTCACGCAGAAACTCCGCCTCGTTGATTCCCAGCACTCGGTTAACGTGCTGAATAGGCGGGATGGTCGCTTCGCCCACGCCCACGGTGGCAATATCTTCGGACTCAACCAGGTTAATATCCACGCTGGTGCCCAGTACTTTTTTGAGCAGTGCGGCGCTCATCCAGCCGGCTGTTCCACCACCCAATACCACTACCTTTGTTATTGTTTTTTGCACACCTTCTCTCCACATAATAAAAAAGCCCCGCTACACAGGGAAAGTGTAGCAGGGCTATAGCGACTTACTTTAACCAGACTAGAACTTGTAGTTAACACCTAACAAGTAGTTGGCGCCAAAGCTCTGATACTGAGTGATCTGGCGCGGGTCATCTTCGTTAAACTGCACCGTGTCCTCGTCGGTGAGGTTCTGCGCCTGCAGGGTGACGCTTAGACCGTAGAGCGACTCAATACCCGATTCGCTAAAGTCGTAGCCAATTTGCGCATCCCACAGCTCCGAGCCCTGACTTCTGGTGTCTACCAGCGACAGACTCACACCACGAGTTTCCGTGAGATACTCAGAGCGCTTGCGACCGCTGATACGGAACTCAAAACCACCGCGCTCGTAGTATGCCGTCAGCTGATAAATTTCATCCGACAGACCGGGCACATCCGATTCATCGTCTAACTCACCATCGTTAAAGGTGGCGCTGGCCAATAAACCAAAACCATCCAAAGCATCGCTAAAGAGGTGGAAAGGCAGGCTGGCCTGCAACTCAATCCCGTTAACCTCACCGGTTAAACCGTCTTCACGGTTGGTTACCAGCCCTTCAAACAGCACCGGGGGTTCTCCGGTATTAGCGCTCTGGTGGTAGCCGGGAATATAGTAAGGCGTAAAGTCTTGTACGGTTTCGCCCTCGCGGTGCCAGTTCACTAAATCTTTATAGAACACGGCGGCGCCCAGCATACCGTCGGCGGCGAAGTACCACTCGTAAGACAGGTCATACTGGTTGGCTTCCAATGGCTTGAGTTCAGGGTTACCCGAACTACCGCTCCAAGGGCTATTGTTAATGTCCGAGGGCTCTAGAATCTGCGCATCGTTAAACGAGAACTGCACTGTGGTATTGGGGCGCATATCATCCATGCGCGGGCGGCTAATGGTTTTAGAAGCCGCAAAGCGTAGGGTGTGATCTTCAGCCAACATAAAGTTCAAGTTCATGCTGGGCAGCCACTTACCAAAGCTGGTGCCGCCGCTCACCGGAGTGGCCAGCACATAGAGATCGGGGCCAGTGTAAGAGCTGAAACCCGTAGACTGCTGGTCGGTTTCTACGTACTGAACACCTAGATTACCGGTCATCTCTACACCGCCAAAATCAGCAGCCAGGTCGGCCATGGCGTAGACAGTAGTGATCTCTTCATCGACGGTGTAAGTGTCGCCCTTACGGCCCGTCTCCAGATCTTCGGCTGCAGTTTCCGTGTAGAAGCCGCTTTGATACAGCGCGATGGAGTCATAAGCGACTATGTCACCAAGGCCGATAAAGTCCAGGTTGGCGCTGCCTTCGTAGTATTCCTGCGGAATAGGTCCGTCGCTGGGCCAAGTAGGTGCGGTTAGGTAGGCGCCGGTATTGAGCTTAGTTTTAGAGCGATCAGAATAATTCACACCCATCTCCAGACCACTGATCAAGCCCCAGTCAACCTCGCCGTTTACGGTCATACGGAAGCTGTCCAGGGTTTCATCAAAGTCAGGCGAGTTGACAAAACCATCCTGAGCGGTGGCGTAACCCATGGGTTGACCTTCACTGGCCTGGAACTCTTCAACCGGAGCCAAGGAGCCGCCCCAAGCCTGTGGCCCAGCCAGGCGCACTAAGTCAGGATCGGACAAATCGGGTGCATTAATACTGGGATGAGCGCTGTACATAACGCCGGTATCGGTAATGGTCCAGGCACGCGCGGTGGCAGGGCCCTGAGTGGGAGACTGAGCGCGGCCCACGCCCGAGTAGCTTTCGATGTTGGTAATGGTTTTTTCCACATCGCCAGTAGACGCATCAAAAGCCACCGACCAATCATCGCTGATATCGTATTCCACGTTCACGCCAAAGGTGGTCAACTCGGCGTCTTTACGCTCAGCATCGTTGCGCACCACGGAGTGGAAACCTTCAAAGTAGCCGCTGGTAACCAGACCGTCTTCAACCCCGGTAACGGTGTAGTTAGGTGTGCCCCATTCCGCACCGCCCTCTTCTAAGCCGCGGAATACTTTGTCTTCGCGAAAGTCGATATAGAGCGCATCAACGGTAATGCTTAGACGCTCAGTGGGTTCGTACTGAATCACGCCGGCTACCGAGTCGCGCTCCATCAAGCCCGAACGCACAAACGAGTCATGGCCGCCGTTAATGACCTCATCGCCAGCCAATGTGACTCCATCGGCCAATGTGGCGTTGCCGGTCACGTTGGCAAAGCCCCAGTTGCGAAAGTATTGCTCTTGGCTAGGCGACTCCATAGAGGCCAGTGACAGTGACACGCCCAAGGTGTCATCGGCAAAAGAGTCAGAGTAGGTAAAGGCTAAGCGGTGACCATTATCGTCAAAGTCCGGGTTGGCGGACTCCATCCCATTTTGCTCATAGCTGGCGTTAAAGGCAATAATGCGATCGTTATCCAGCGGACGAATGGTACGCATATCTACCGTGCCACCCACACCCTGAGTCATCAGGCTAGCATCGGGAGTTTTATACACCACCACTTGATTAATGATCTCTGCCGGATACAGATCATATTCAACCCCACGGTTATCACCCATCCCCAGAAGCTCGCGGCCGTTGAGGGTAGTGCCCACATAGTTTTCATTAAAACCGCGCACCGACAAACCGCTGGTGCGACCATCGCGACGCTCACCGGCCAAACCGGGCAGGCGGGCCAGGGACTCGGCGATACTGGTATCGGGTAGCTTACCGATATCTTCGGCGGTTAAGGCTTCGGTAACGGATGTGCTTTCGCGCTTGATCTCTTGCGACCGCTCGATTACCGAGCGAAAGCCAGTTACCACAACTTCTTCTAACATTGAGTCTTCTTGCGCGTATACATCGATAGAACCTGCGGCCATAGCCACAGTCGACAGGAGCGCCAGAGCGGGATTGAACTTACGTTTTATCATGATTTGATCCTCTCGCCAGGATAGTAATTTATTGTTTTGATTTATCTAAATGGGATGCCGGTGATTATCTTATTAAGCCAACATTACCTGTGGTTAATACTAGGCTTGGCCCTGTTGCCAAACAACACACTGCATACGTATTCAATCCCTATGCAGTGCTGAATTACATACGTATTCATTGCAGCTCATACACCGAAACTGATTGCGCCTGACTGCGTAAGGCTTGCGACAGCGTGGTTGTTTTGCCGCTGGCGACATCGTGCGCTTGATTGAAGCCTGCCAGTCGCTGCTCGAAAATTTCAGGGTCCAGGCTTTGCGCGGAATCACTGTGGTTAATCATCACCATTACGCTAGTGTCGTCGGTATAGCGGAAGTAGACATACACACCGTCGCGAGGTGCATAGTGCATTAACTTACCCTGTTTCACTGCGGCGTTGTTCTTGCGCCAATTAAGCCAGAATTTGAGAAACTCCTGAGCCTCTACTTGCCGCTCGGTTAATCCTTCTGCGGTAAAGGCGTTAACCTGATCATTCGGCCAGCCGCCGGGAAAATCCGTGCGAATCACGCCGTGATCATCGGTCCCGGGGTTCGTCATTAGAATCTCGGTGCCGTAATATATCTGCGGAATCCCGCGCAGCGTTAGGGTCATAATCATCGCCATTTTCCAGTGCTCATAGTTTTCATTCAGCGATGTATAGATCCGGCTCATATCGTGGTTATCGGGAAAAATCACCAGATTGTAAGGGTCGGCGTAGAGAAAATCGTTACTCAGGGCCTGATACATCTGCACCATCCCCTCGCCCCAGGATTCCGGATTGTTCAGCGAATTCAAAAGCGCGCGCTGCCAGGGGAAGTCCATCATGCTGGGGGTAAAAGATTGATAGCCATCAAAGGTTTGCTTGCCCTCTTGCCAGTAGGCAACCACCGCAGGGTTTTCTGACCACTCTTCTCCGACAATGTTAAGATTGGGGTACTCGGTCATTACCGCTTGGCTCCAGTCAGACAAAAATGTTTTGTCCGGGTAGGAGTAAGTGTCCACACGTATGCCCGAAAGCCCCGCGTATTCAATCCACCAAATAGAATTTTGCATCAGGTAGCGCGCCATAAACCGGTTGCGTTGATTCAAGTCGGGCATGGTGGGAACAAACCAGCCATCGCTAAATTCCTGCTTGTCTATTTCGGCCGCATGTGGGTCGCGCAGAGATTCGCGTCGGTGACTGGTGGGAGAAAACGAGGCGTTGTAGTTTATCCAGTCGGTGAAGGGTAAGTCGTTCATCCACCAATGGCCGGAACCACAGTGGTTGAGAATAATATCTTTAATTAATCCCAACCCTTTTTCAGAGGCCTGATTTGATAGAGAAACATAGAGCTGGTTACTGCCCATGCGCGGATCGACACGGTAAAAATCGGTAGTGGAATAGCCGTGATAGGAATAATCTTCTTGAGCATTTTCCAATACGGGGTTTAACCACAATTGGGTAAAGCCCATGTCGGCTAAATAATCCAGATTTTGTATGACACCCGCAATATCGCCACCGTGACGACCGCCGGGGTTATCGCGGTTTACGCCTTCGCTTAACCCTTTTACCCGGTCATTATGCAAATCGCCATTGGCAAAGCGATCGGGGGTAATCAGGTAAATGACATCTTGCGCTGAAAACCCTTTACGCTCCGCTGAATTGGGGCGACGGGATTTGAAGATATATTGAGTACTGGCCAGTAACTGTTGATCGGCGTAAAAGTTTAAGGACACCGATTGTGCACTAAGCGCATCCTTAAGTTTTAGATCGACAAACAAATAGTTGGGGCTATCGGCAGAGTGCAGCTGCGTTACGCTAACGCCGGGCCCGTCAATAACGACAGAGTCAGTGCTTCCAATATCTTCACCGTACACCATCAGTTGCAAGGTGTCAGATTTCATTCCCGCCCACCAAAAAGGCGGTTCTATACGATCTATGTCAGCACCTTCGGCATAGCCAAAAACCGTAATAGCAGCAACAAAAATAATCGAGCGGAGTCTGTTCATTACACAGCCTCCGCCATAAAGGCCACACCATAACCTGGCAAATGTAGCTTATTGCCGCACAGCTCTGCCGCAAAACCGGATTCCTCTAACAAACGGGTAAAACCTTCGGGTAGCTCGAGCGTTTGCGGCTTGGCGGAAAAATTAAAACAGCAAAACAGTTTTTCCTCGGCCACGCGCGTAAAAGCCAACACATCCGAGTTGAGATCGTAAAATTGAATGCTTCCATGACAAAGCGCGGGCTGGTCTTTGCGCCAGTGTAAAAAATGCCGGTAAGCATTGAGGACAGATGAGGGGTCGTTATCTTGTCTGGCCACATTCATCGCTTTGTGTTCCGAGGCAACGGGCAACCAGGTTTTTGCGGCGCTGGAAAAACCGCCGTTTATCTCATCGCTCCAGGGCATAGGGGTTCGGCAACCGTCGCGCCCTTTAAACATAGGCCAAAAGGTGATGCCGTAGGGATCCTGCAATTGCTCCAGGGGTAAATCGACTTCGGTCAGCCCCAGCTCTTCACCCTGATAAGAGCACACACTGCCGCGCAGGGAAAACACCATGGCGTTAAGCATTTTGGCGAGCTCATCGCAGGCTTTGTCGCCACCCCAGCGGCTCAGTACTCGGGCAACATCATGGTTACCAATAGCCCAGCAGGGCCAGCCCTCGCCTATGCCTTCCTCTAAGGATTCCACCGTCGAGCGCACATACTCAGGAGAGAAGTCGTCTGTTAACAACTCAAAGCTGTAGGTCATGTGCAGCTTGTCACCGCCGCGTGTGTACTCTGCCATGGTGGCCAGTGAATCTTCCGACGAAATTTCGCCCAAACTAACTGTGCCGGGATAGTGATCCAGCAAAACTCGCAAACGCTGCAAAAACGCTAAATTTTCTGGCTGGGTATTGTTGTACCAATGCCGCTGAAAGGCGTAGGGGTTGTCTTCACTGAAGCCTCTACCTTGCCTTTCCGCCGGTGGTTTCGGCGGGTTGTCGCGAAGCTTCTGGTCGTGAAAGCAAAAGTTAATGGCATCCAAACGTAAGCCGTCTACGCCTCGCTGCAGCCAAAACTCTACTTCTTCTAATATTTGCGCCTGCACCTGCGGGTTATGAAAGTTTAAATCCGGCTGGCTTTTAAGAAAGTTGTGCAAGTAATACTGGCCGCGGCGCGGCTCCCACTCCCAGGCGCAGCCACCAAAAATAGACAACCAGTTGTTGGGGGGCGTGCCATCTTCTTTGGGGTCGGCCCACACATACCAGTCAGATTTATCATTGGTTTTATCGAGCCGACTTTCGCTAAACCATTGATGCTGATCGGAGGTATGACTCAGCACCTGATCAATTATGACTTTAATGTCGCGGCTGTGCGCCTCGGCGATTAATCGATCAATATCATCCAATGTGCCAAACAGCGGATCAACATCGCGGTAGTCGCTGATGTCGTAGCCAAAATCTTTCATTGGCGATTTAAAAAACGGGGATACCCAAATGGCATCCACATCCAGGCTTTTTATGTAATCAAGCTTACTGATAATACCGGGTATATCACCGACACCATCGCCGTTGCTGTCCATCAAAGAGCGGGGATATACCTGATAGATGATGGCGCCGCGCCACCAGGGTTGCTGCTGCATGAAACTACTTCCTCACCAGTTACGCGCTGGCATCGTTATTGTTTTTTGCAACCTCAAGCCTCCCGCCGCAAAACCGAAACTGGCTTGCTTTGAGCGCGGGCCGAGTTGCAATAGCATGAGGCTAGATTAGTGCAGCGAGGAAATTAGGCGCAATAGACTGCATACGTATGCATGACAAAGATGCATTGAATACGTATGTAATTCATTGAGTGGACACATTCGAGCTATTATTGTGCAAGCACTACTAGCCAAGGTGTGATTTTTACCTAGCTAACATAAGATGAATGAGAAAAATAATCATGCTACAGAAACTTCTTGCCTGTTCGGTTATCAGCTTCGGCGCCCTGTGCACCAGTGGCTGTAACGATTTAAACACTCAGCCGCCTTCAGCCATGGCCCACGGCGCTCCGGGTCAGCCCCCCACTTGGGCTTACTCGGGCAAAACCGGCATTGGCACCAGCTATGAACAATACCTCGATGGGCAGTACAGCAATGCCGCCGCGACCGGTGATGTCAGCAAGGTGTGGTTTTCTATCGCCCAAGGCATTGTCACGGAAACCATGTTTGGGCTGATACATGAGGCGCAAATAAAAGACATGGAGCTGGTGATTCAGGGAGCAGACTTTGTCCATTACGAGAGCCAGGACACCACCACGAAAATTGATTATCTGTACAAGGACGCCGCGGGCCGGCCTTTGTCCTTGGCCTATAAAATCACCAATACGGACCCACAAGGTCGCTACCGAATCGAAAAACACGTATTCACCGACCCCAATCGCAATAGCTTGTGGCAGCGGGTTATTTTTACCGCCTTTGAAGACGGCCTGAGTGCCTATATGGTGACCAACCCTCACGTCGCCAACACCGGCACCAATGATTCCGCCTGGACCCAAGGTGGCACAGCCTTCGCGCGCGACGGCGACAATGTCATTGCCATTGTCGGACCAGAAGGCAGTAACCCAAGCGTGGGCTTTGTCGGCACCTCTGATCTAGCCACAGACCTCGCCGATAGCAGCCAAGATTGGCATTACAACTCCACCGGTGACGCCTTGGGCAATGTAAGCATTAGCCATGCTTTACCGGTGGGCAGCAAAAACCCACAGACCTGGGATTTTGTCCTCGCCTACGGCAACACCACTGAGCAAGCGCAATCCGTTGCCAACGCCAGCTTAACGCAGGGCTACGCGGACACCCTGGCTCATTACAACGGCACTGGCGATGCCATCGGCTGGGAAGATTACCTAGCCGGCCTCGCCCCCTTATCAGAGCTCTCTGCCTCCGCTACCGACGGGGGAAAGCTCGCCTACGCCAGCGCCATGGTACTCAAAGCGCAGGAAGACAAAACCCACGCCGGCGCCCTGATTGCCTCACTATCAAACCCCTGGGGCGACGTTGTCCCGGCCACAGAATCCTCAACCGGTTATAAAGCCGTGTGGCCACGGGATTTCTATCAAGTCGCAATGGCTTTCCTGGCGATGGGCGATACCGAAACACCACTGGTGGCGTTCCGTTATCTGGAAAAGGTACAGGCATCGTCCAATACCCCAGGCTATTCCGGTGCGCCCGGCTGGTTTCTGCAAAAAACCCATGTAGACGGCACACTGGAGTGGTACGCCGTGCAACTGGACCAAACGGCCATGCCGATTATGCTGGGCTGGCAGCTTTGGCAAAAAGGCATTCTCAGCAACGCAGACGCCACCCAGTGGTATGAAAAAATGCTGCGCCCGGCGGCCGACTTTTTAGCCGACGGAGGCCAGGTAAACCTGGGCTGGAACGACACTCACATCACGCCCCCCTATACACAGCAAGAGCGCTGGGAAGAACAAGAGGGCTACTCGCCTTCCACTACCGCAGCGATTATTGCGGGGCTGGTCACCGCGGCGGAATTTGCCACCCAGACGGGCGATAGCGAGCGCGCTGCGCGTTACCTGGCCCGTGCGGATCAGTATCGTCAGCAGCTTGATCAGCAGACCTTCACCAATAAAGGAACCTTGGCCGGAGACGGTCGCTACTATTTGCGCATCTCTCAGAATGAGGACCCTAATGATCAGGGCGGCCTTACTCCACGCAATGGCCAAGGCGCGCTGAACGAAATCGAAATTGTGGATCCGGGCTTTTTGGAATTGGTGCGCTACGGCGTTCACGCAGCCAACCATCCTGAGGTGGTCGCTTCGCTGGAGGAAGTGGACAGCGATGCCCTCCCGGATTACCTGCGCGTACGCTACGAATTTCCAGAGAAATCCAATACGTATGTCGGTTGGCGCCGCTACGGTGGAGACGGATACGGTGAGCGCATTACTGATGGCCGAGGATACCAAGCCGAGGGCGAAAACCATCCGGCGCAGCGCGGCCGTGTCTGGCCATTTCTCACCGGAGAACGCGCTCACTATGAGCTGGCTCGACAAAAGGTGCGCGGCGAATTAGATGTCGCACAGCTAAAAAGTCGTTATGTGGCCAGCATGGAGTACTTTGCCAACGAAGGGCTGATGCTGCCCGAGCAAGTCTGGGACGGTGTCGGCAGCAACGAGGCGTACGGTTACGAGCTGGGCGAAGGCACAAATTCGGCAACCCCGCTGGCCTGGACCCATGCCGAATACATTAAACTGTTGCGCTCGCTTGCCGATGAAGCCGTGTGGGACTATTACCCTCCGGTAGGCGAGCGCTACCAGCCAGCCGATTAAAAGAATAACAACAGACGAGACTGAGTTATGAGCACACCATCGCAACGGCCAGAGCTTAGCTTCTGGCAAATCTGGAACATGTGCTTTGGTTTTATCGGCATACAATTTGGCTTTGCCCTGCAAAATGCCAATGTCAGCCGTATTTTCCAAACCCTCGGGGCCCAAATAGACGACTTACCCATACTCTGGGTCGCCGCACCACTGACCGGACTGCTGGTGCAGCCTATTGTCGGCTATTTCAGCGATAAAACCTGGAACCGGCTCGGCCGCCGCCGCCCCTACTTTCTGGTGGGCGCCATAGCGACCAGTGCATCGTTATTTTTTATGCCGCACTCGCCCACGCTATGGATCGCAGCCGGAATGCTGTGGATTATGGATGCCTCGATCAATATTTCCATGGAGCCTTTCCGCGCGTTTGTCGGCGACATGTTGCCACAAAAGCAGCGCACCCTCGGCTTTGTCATGCAGGCGTTTTTTATCGGCGTTGGCTCTGTGGTCGCCTCGTGCCTGCCATGGCTTATGGCCAATGTTATCGGCATTAGCAATACAGCGGCCCCCGGTGTTGTACCCGATTCGGTTATCTGGTCGTTTACCCTGGGCGGTTTGGCCGTATTACTGGCGGTGGGCTGGACGATTATCCGCACGCGAGAGTACTCGCCCGAGCAACTGGCAAAATACAACGAGGCCGAAGGCCAGCTGAGCCCGGAGCACTCGGCAGCTATTAAGCCCGCCAGCTACTACAAAAAAAGCGGCCTGGCGTGGTTTGCTATCGGGGCTTTGGGCGCAGCACTGATCGCTGTTTTTTCACTGCACGCAGAGCTCTACATACTCGCGGCCTGCAGTACCGGCTTTGGCGTTTTACAGCTCATTGCCGCCAGCCTGCAAGATCGCGGCGCCACAAATCATGGTCTTTATCAAATTACCCACGATTTTTTCCACATGCCGCGCACCATGGTTCAACTGGCACTGGTGCAGTTTTTCAGCTGGTTTGCTCTGTTCTCAATGTGGATTTACATCACGCCCGCTGTCACCAGCCACCACTACGGGGCGCTGGACACAAACGGCGAGCTCTACAACCAGGGGGCTGACTGGACCGGTGTTTTGCTGGGCTCATACAACGGCTACGCTATGCTGGCCGCATTTATTATCCCAGCTATGGCGCGCAAGCTAGGCCAGAAACTCACACACAGCATCAACCTGCTGCTGGGCGCCTTAGGGTTTGTTTCATTTTTGTGGGTAAAAGACCCAGCCTGGCTCTTGGCCTCGATGGTAGGCGTTGGCTTTGCCTGGGCCTCGATTATCTCACTACCCTACGCCATGCTCTCCTGCGCCTTACCCGGCCATAAAATGGGCGTATATATGGGAATATTTAATTTCTTTATCGTCATTCCGCAAATACTCGCCGCCAGCGTGCTAGGCCTGATTGTGCACACCGTCTTCAAAGATCAAAGCATCTACGCCATGCTATTAGGCGGTGTCTGTTTTGGCATAGCGGCTTTAGCCACACTGAGGGTAAAGCAACCCCTGGCCTAGCCACCCGCAGGCTAAGCTGCTGGATTCATTAAATCCAATCGAGCAAGCTCGTCACCTTCTTTTCAGCCAGCCAATCCGCTAACATTGAGCCCCAGCCAACCAGGTAAAATTTTACTGGTTGGCTTATGGCGCGTAAAAGCGCGAATTAATTCCTCCTACTTAATAGCGTGAGCCGGCCTTGCAAGATCAATCATCTTTCTTTAACTGGATTAGCAAGCTCTCTGTCCGATTGCTTCAGTCCACGCCTGCATACTCTTATACAGCGATTTTTTTGTCACTGGTAAGCCAAGCCGCTCTTATGGTGGGTACCTTACTGCCCATTAAGGTCGTGATGTTACTGGGGACTCCTGACGTCCCCGCGTATATTCCCACGCCTTTTGATCAATTATCCAAAGACTCTCTAATTCTTCTGCTGACTCTTGTAGCAGTTGCCATGTTCACTGTATACCTAGCCTCGGACAAGCTTTGCGCACAATGCATTCATAAATCGTGCGATAAAATCGTCAGGCAAACTGGAAAGGTAATACTATTTGAAAACCAAGAAGAGCTGGCAAAGAACGCCTACCAAAAAATCGTCACTTCGATAGCAGGAATACTATTCAACGGCCTAGTATTTGTAGTGGTCGGAATCATTTACCCAGGTCTTTTCCTGCTTCTTACTGCCGTCGTCTTTGTCAGCGCGCCCATCGCCAGATGGCTTTTAAACAAAAGTCGCCGGCAAAGAAAACCAGCTATTTATAATCGCGCCGTACAAAACTTAGGGACCATCAGCTTTTTACTGAGCTTTGCCTTTATTGTCGTAGATCATCTCTATTTGTCCGCCCCGTCAATTTTGCTCACGATTATCGCACTCATTTTATCCCGTCAAGCGTCCAGCAAATTTTGCGCAGCAGCTATTGATCTTGCGGACATTGCAAACAAACGCGAGAAAGTATCAGCCATATTTTTTGAAGAGCACATCCTTTTTAACACAAGTATTCCGCACCAGGACAGTCTCGCGAGCATGCTAACTTTCGAGGCACGAGAAAACTGGCTACCGGAAATACTAGCTAAAACGCAGTGGCAAATCGATGACCGCTATCAGATCAGCACCAAGTGGTTACAGACAAATGTCGCCAATGTATTTGCACTCTGGATCAAAAACAACGCAACGGAACAAAGCTGTATTATCAAGCTTTTTGATAGCAATAAAAAAGCTTTGGCTCAACACGAAGCCAGCTTGCTTGTCAGCGCAAGTGCAGATTGCCTGCCCGCACCTGACCTTATTTATACTGGCTCACTGAATGGATTGCCTATTAACCTTTTAAAAACGGACGGTTTTTCCCCCCTAACAGATCAAGAGCAGTTTGCCGAACTAGCCACCGCAATAAAGGAAAAATTGGTGCTCTGGCCTGTCCCGGACGAGTTACGTAGCGCCTATCTAAAAGCACACCCTCTTCTGTGGCAAAAGCTCGACATGACAACTTTCGAACAACTTGTTATTGCAGCCGACGCCAATGAACAAACCTTGATTACGCAAATACAACAACGCCTACCTAAAATTAAAAGCGCGTTGGCAACCCTTCCAGTTTGCTTACATAACCCCAACATTGCACCTCACACCGTGCTAGCCAATGAACAAAGCGCCCTCGCCTATCAATGGGGACAATGGGGTATGGACATTCTGGGCAGTCAGTATCCCACGACACCTTATGGACAAAAGTGCCTCCGCAGCGCCATTGATAACGCCAATTTAGACGTAAACGTGGCTCTGGCGGAGATTGCCAGCTATCTCGCCAGCCTCCTGCTGCACCTCAGCCAACAACGTTATCTGGATGCTCTTGACCTGCTACCACCGGTTCTCGAGCGTCTCGATGAGCTATCGATTTCGTAAACAAAGTATCAGTTAGCTATCGAGTGCAGCTGCTCCTGCACATGCTCGGCCAGACCCACACCAGCCTCTGACATGGTCAGATAGGTTTCATTGGCACCGGCGGCATTAATTTTTTCCGCTTCATCCTGGAAAAGGGTGTGCGAGGCGATAAACCCCTGATAGCCTCGCTGACGCAATTGGCGCACGGAGATTATCTTTGCCTCGATGTCACTCATACTGAGGATCACCGCGCGTACACTATTCATTTCCAGCCCCTGCCAGAACACCTGATCCTCCGCATCGGCAAATAGCACGTTACGGCCCTCACTGCGATGACGTTCCACCTTGCCCGGATCTGAGTCCAGCGCGATAAGGCGAGGTATCCGATCTTTTAGTTGGTCATAGGCGGCAGTGCCCGTGCGCCCCATACCGAAAATTAATACTTCCGCCTCTCCCAGAGAGACCGGCTGCTGATCTGGATGATGAATATTGCGCTCAAAGCGCAGCAGTTTTTTTGATAACTTTTCGTAAAAAGGATGCGCTATGCGGTTCAAAGGCGCCGATATTACAAACGATACGGCGACCGTTAGCGCCAAAGGTACCAGCCATTGCGGCAACACAATCGCCGCCACAATCAAACCAAATTCGCTGTAGTTGGTCAGTGCTAAAGACGACAAAAAGGCGCTGCGCGCGCGCAACTTAAACAATACCAGCAAAAGGAAGAACATCGCGCCCTTTAGCGGCAAGACTATGGTGGCGGCCAAAGCCAAAATTAGAGCATCCATACCGGGCAAACCGCTCATGCCAATTTGTAAAAAGAAGCCCACCAAAAAGACTTCTTTGATACTCCAAAGCGAGTTCGACAACTCGGTGGCACGTTTGTGTTTGGCCAACAATACCCCAAACGCCAATGCACCCAACTCGGAACTAAGCCCCAAATACTCAAACCCCAAGCCGCCAACCACTAAGGCCAGCAACAGCCCAAGTAGCACCATTAACTCATCGTGGCCGCACACATCCAGCAACTTGAATAACACTGGTCGCAACAACGGTAACCCCAGTACTAATAAAGCCCAGGGTGACGGCGTAGATCCCCCTGCAACACTGATCACCAAAAGAGCGAGCAAGTCCTGTACTACCAGGATGCCAATGGCAACGCGGCCGTGAAAGGCCCGCAGCTCACGCTTGGAATCCAGCACCTTGGCAGCCAATACGGTGCTGGAAAACGACAGCGCCACCCCCAGCAACAGTGCCTCGTAATAGGAAACCTGCAGTAACACATAAACAGCGGGACTAAATAGCACTACCGCAAGCAAAAAATGCAGGACGCCACCACCAATAACTTCGGGCTGCACCAGGTTGCGTACTCTTAACTTGAGGCCTACGGTAAATAACAGTAACAGCACCCCCAGGTGAGCGAGGTGATTGATGACCTCACCACCGTATTCGGGCAGCTCGATAAACCGTCCCAACCCCGTAATCGCGAACCCAGCCGCCAAGTAACCCACAAGCGGCGGCAGTCCAATCGCCCGGACTGTCAGCCCCAAAGTAAACGCACAGGCAATCCATACAGCTTCCAACATAGACTTTATCTGTTCCTTTCAGTAACGTGTTTTAGTACTATAGCAACCTCAATTATCATCCAATACCGCCCATTTGGGTGTATTCATCAGTGACTACCGCCGGGACGACCCGCCGGATGCGGCCTTTGCCGACTACTTTAGGGGACGGCCCCTGGGAAAGTCACAATGTCATGGGTATTCTTACTCCTCGCAGGTCTGTTTGAAATTATCTGGGCCACAGGCCTTAAGTACACAGACGGATTCACTCGCCTCTGGCCCTCTGTCATCACCGCTGTAGCCATCGTTTTAAGCTTGGCGATGCTCGGACTGTCCCTGCGTCAGCTCCCTCTCAGCACGGCCTACGCCATTTGGTCTGGCATCGGTGCTGTGGGTACCGTAATGATCGGAACCTGGATATTTGGCGAGCACATGAGTGCTTTGCGCCTGGGATGCATTGCCCTTATACTCCTTGGCATTATCGGATTGAAACTAACCAACTAGGCAGGTTTATGAAAGAGCTCTACTCCGCTCACCCGGTTATGAAGGACAACCCCTTTGGCTTTCTATTGGCTGTTCTGCTGATCGCCGCTTTCGGTCTAGGTCTTATTATTCTGCTGATTTGGCACCTTAACAATAAGTCCTCCAAACTGGTAATTACCGAGTCTGACGTATTATTTGAGCAGGGCCTGTTAAGTAAGGAGCGCTCTGAGCTTAGCCTGAGGAGCATCCGTACCGTGAAGGTAAAACAGTCTTTTCTCAACCGGATTTTTGGTACCGGAACCGTAGAGCTCTACACCGCTGGCGACAACCCGGAGATTGTTGCTAAAGGCCTGCCCGATCCGAATACCGTGCGCGATATTATTAAAGCCAACGACTGAGCGACGCCACCATGAGCAGTGACGACAAGGACAAACGTCAAGCCAGAACCACGCTGATTGCGCTGGTTGTGGTACTTGCACTGGCGGTGGCTGCGGTTTTTGTGATGGTCCCGCTTATCGCCGACAGCGCCAGTGGCTTGTTTAGCGAAGGCATGGGCTTAAAAGACGCCGCCGTCGTTGCCTTTTTCGTCACAGTCGCACTTCTGGTAGTCTTCGCCATCAGCTCCGGCGACGGGCTCATCGGCGAATTACAATTTGTACTAGGAGGCTTTTTCTCTTTTTTTCTGGTGCTCTGGTTGATGATTGCCTGGATCTTTTAATAATTTTTCGCAACCGTCTATTTAAATCAACTACTGGTTACCCCCTATGAATTACCTCAAAAGTATCGCTGCTATTGCTCTACCATTGTCACTGCTGGCCTCACCAAGCCACGCCGACAACAACCGCGGCTTTTTCGCCGGTGCCGGCGTGTCTGCCGTTAATGTCGACGACAGCCCCGCGTTCGATAAAGCCAACCTGTGGCTGGGCGAGGTTTTTGGCGGCTATAAGTTTAACCCCTGGATCGGCGGCGAAGTCCGCTATGGTATGGGCCTAGGCGAAGAAAGGCTGTATTTGGACGAACCCTTCGAGTCTGCAGCGCTTGCAGCTGGCGACGAAGTTCTCATGGATATTGAGCATTACAGCGGCGTTTATTATCGCGCCGAGGCAGTCAACCAAACCGGACGTTTTTATGCCCTGTTGGGTTACGCCGATATCGAGTTCACCATGAAGGGCTCTGAGGTGAGCCATACGCTCTCTGAAGATGACTTTTCCTGGGGCCTAGGGGCGGGCTTTATTCTGGACCCGCATCTGAATCTCAACTTTGAATACCGCAATCTGGTGGATGTGGCCGAGTATCGTTTTACCACCATTACCGCTTCGCTCGACTATCGCTTTTAATGGATTTATTGACCGAGAAAAGCGTCAACTGCCCTTTTTGCGACGCCCGCCTGACTCTGCTGATTGACGAGTCGGCGGGCTCACAAACCTATACCGAAGACTGTCACGTTTGCTGCCAACCCATGGAAGTTAGCATCACTCAGGATGCAGACGGGAGCTTCTCGGTCAGTCTGCAGCAGGAGTAGTCTCACAAAGCGGCTTCAATGGCCTCTGTAAGCTCTTCACTATCAGGCTTAACCTTGCTGGAAAAGTGGGTAACGGACCCGTCCTTCGGGTTAATTAAGTATTTGTTGAAGTTCCAACCGGGCTCTTCAGCCTGCGCTGCCAACCAGTTGAAATAGGCATTTGCTTCATCACCGGTAACAGCGGTCGGTGCTAGCATCGTAAAGGTTACACCGTAATTGGTGTAGCAAATGGTCGCCGCCTCCTCTTCCGACTTAGCCGCTTGTTTAAAATCATCACTGGCAAAGCCCACTACCACCAAACCCTGACCTTGGTATTTCTTATGTACGGCTTCGAGCGCTTCAAACTGGGGGGTAAAACCGCAATGACTGGCAGTATTCACAATCAGTGCCGGAGCATCCTGCAGCAAATCACAAAGATCAATGGATTCAGCCGAGTGGAGCTTACGATACTCACCCTGCAAATGCTTCGGACACTGCTCAGCCACACTACTGAGCGGCAATACAAGTGCCAGCCACAAAACCGCGCATACAACTTTCATTTCTATCTCCTTCGCTAAATTGCGAACCTCTCGCCAAAATCCCATACCCGAACAGGTATTTGGTATGATCTTACGCCCAATCTGTAGTCGAAAACAGGTGTTATGAGAATTCCCAGAGTTTATGTCGATCAAGCGCTTTGTCAGGGGCAAGTCATTGTTTTAAGCGACAATGCAGCCCATTACGTTAGCCGTGTGCTACGTATGGGTGAGGGGCGACCGCTGATTTTGTTTAACGGCCAAGGAGGGGAGTATCACGGCCAAATTGTCAGCGCCGACAAGAAAGCTGTAAGCGTTGAGCTTGATACTTATAATCCAGATGACCGAAAGTCGCCGCTGGACATTGAGCTTGCGATCGGCTTGTCACGCGGTGAACGTTGGGATTTTGTGCTGCAAAAGGCCACCGAGCTAGGGGTTAGTCGAATTGTACCCCTATCTACAGAGCGCACCGAAGTAAAACTAAAAGGCGACCGACTGGAGAAAAAACAACAGCACTGGCAACAAATAGGCATCAGCGCCTGCGAGCAGAGCCAGAGAAACCGTCTGCCGGAGATCGCCCCACTGACCAATTTACTCGACTATATCGGCGAAGCCAAAGGAGCGGCCAAGTTTGTTCTGCACCATCGTGACAGCCAGGGACTGGCCGCCCAGCCCACACCGACAAGTGTCTCTTTACTGATCGGCCCCGAGGGAGGCCTAAGCGATGAGGAAATTACTGCCGCCCGGACTGCAGGGTTTCAGCCGCTGACGTTAGGGCCTCGAGTACTGCGCACAGAAACCGCGCCGATTGTCGCCATCAGCCTGGCGCAACATTTGTGGGGAGACCTGTAGGCATCTGTAATTATTCGCTGAGCGCTTCAGACACAACCAGCTGACGCCGGGTAGAAATATAATAAAAGTAGTAAGGGCGCAACAGCTCGGCTTCTGCGTCGCTGCAGGTGTCATCCTCTACCGACTCGGTCAAATCATAACTGAGTCGCAGACGTGCGCCGCGATCACCATACTCCTCGCCGATCACCGTTGTCAGGCTGAGAGACTCCTCGCACTGGCTATTATCGCGCTCGCCGAGGTCTATCAACACCACTTGGCCATCTTCAAAGTCTGGCTCATTTGCAGGTAGCGTATCAGTGTAACGGTCTAAAAAAAGCCAGTACTCCTCCTGCTCGCGAAAGACTAATATCTGCCTCTCGCCATCGATATCAAGCAGTGGCTGCTGACCGTCAATCACCTTGGTGACATTGATGCGTACAGCATCTGGATCCTCTTCAACGGGGGTGTCGGGATCGAAAGGTTCGTCTCTTTCAGCACCGCACCCACCCAAAGCAATGACCAGACCTGTCAGAAACCATGCCTTATAACTCATACCGCCTCGTGCAGATAATCCAGATAAGTTTGCTCTAGCCGTGCCACCGCAGGAATAACCGCCGTCTCTCCGGCCCAGCTGACCACCATATCGTCGTAGGCCTCGGGGCTAAGGTCATCGCGTTCGGATATTTCACTGGGCGTGATACGTGCCAAACGCGGCAGCCCCTGGGTTAGGATGGCAATAAAACCCAAATCTTCGCTAAGACCAGTAGTATTCAAAACCGCGACTCGAGCATTGCGAGCGGTCTCTGGCGCCTCGTGTCCGTTTAATACTTCAAGGGACATCAGAGGTACTGACAGTTCACGCCAGATTAACTGCCCCAGCAACCAGTCCGGAGCATTATCGATTGTTTCCAGCTCCCCTAAAGGCACGATTTCAGCAACCGTGACGTTGGGCATCAGCAGTAATTTGTCGCTCAGAGGCACTAGCAGGCTTGCGACCTCCTGCACCTGTTCGGTTTCAATGTGTTGCTGAGCTTTCATGGCTCTGCCGCTCCTGTAATAAATGTAAATGCTGCGCCAGCGCCTGCGCCAGCTCGCCGGGCGAGCCGGTGCGCTGGACACAACCCGTTTGCAATGCCGCCTGGGGCATGGAGTCTACAACACAAGAGTCCGGCTCCTGCGCCCACACCAAGCCATTATTTTGGGCGATTAAGCGGCTGCTGGCAGCGCCGTCATCCCCCATACCAGAAAAAATAATGATGCCGCCGCGAAACGCCCTGGTACGGGCTAAATTCGCCGCCAACTGATCAATAGAAGGCCGGTAGCAACCCTTCCAGGGCTCATCAAAGCGCATTAATGTTCCGTTATTTTGCACCTCTATTTTCGCCGCTGGATCTACCAGTGTCACAGTTCCAGCTTCCAATACATCACCTTGTTGCGCCAAACGCGCGCTATAACCGCATACCTTAGACACCATATTCAACAGCGCCGGAGAGTAACCTTCATTGATGTGCTGCAAGTACACGAAGGCGACATCCAGGCCATTGGGCAAAGCCTGCAAGAACTCAGACACAGCATTTGGACCGCCTGTAGATGCGGCCAATAGCCAAATGCTGGACGCCGGGCGTTGATACTGCAGGTTAACTTCGCCCTGCACACGCTGTAGGCGTGTTATGAGTCTATTCAGCCACTGTAAACGCTCGGCCGCACCGTCTCGCATCTCACTGCTGTCGCAAACTATCACGGGAATACTGGCGACCAAGGGAGCACTCAGTAAGACCTTCTCAACATCTGAGGATTTAATTCCCGTGTGATTTAAGTCTACCACCCAGGCATCTAAATTCTGAATTTGCTCCAGCTCGGCTAACACCGTGGCAGAGACGCCTGAGTTGTCGTCACAAGCGAGCAGCGCACTGTAATCTATCCTTTGCCCCACTTGCCCTACAGCGGTTTTGATCAATGCGAGCTTTGCTTCACTGTCGACTATTACGCCCAGTCGCAGCGCCAGCGACATCTCATTTCTCCCCGGCCTCGGTGATAAGCTGCTCGATATTCTGCAGCAGAGTATCTTCCTGGTATGGTTTACCCATGTAACGGTTAACCCCAAGCCCCAGGGCGCGCTCGCGGTGCTTTTCACCGGTGCGCGAGGTGATCATAATGATGGGCAAATGCTTCAGGCGCGAGCTGGTACGAATATTCTTTGCCACTTCAAAACCATCCATACGCGGCATTTCAATATCCAGTAGCATCACGTCCGGAATATGGTCTTGCAACAATAATATCGCTTCGGCCCCGTCTTTTGCGGTTATCACGTTGTAGCCTTCACGCTCAAGGAAACGACCGGTCACCTTGCGCACAGTTACCGAGTCATCGACAACCATAATAGTTTTTTCATCGTCGTCATCGGCGCTGCTGTATGGCTCTTGTTTGAACGGCTCCAGCAAAGTTGTTTCTGCCAAGCCAAGTGCCAGCTGTTCGCGAATCAGTGCGTGCAAATCGAGAATAACCACAACCGAGCCGTCACCCATTACGGTAGCCCCGGATACACCGCGAACCGCGCTAAACTGCGCCCCTAAGGTTTTCACCACAATTTCACGGCTACCCATCAACTTATCTACCTGCAGCGCCACAGTGTTTTCGGCACTGCGTACTAACACCACTGGCAGAGGTAGGGCCTGGCCATCCAGCTTCGGTAGCGCGTCGCTATCGAGCAACGACCCGAGATAACGCACCAGATAATTTTCTCCGGCGTACTCAAACCGCGCGCTTTCATCTTGATAGTAGTGTTCCAGCTCGAACGGACTGACACGCACAATACCTTCGATCGTGTTAAGCGGAATGGCGTAATGATCATCACCGATTTCCACCATCAGGGCACGGTTAACCGATACGGTAAAGGGCAGACGCACGGTGAACTCGGTGCCCTCGCCTAACGCCGAAGCGATAAACATGGCCCCCCCGAGCTGTTTAATCTCGGAGTGCACGACATCCATACCCACACCACGACCGGAGATTTGTGTCACCTTGTCGGCCGTACTGAAGCCGGCGTGCAGAATAAACTGCATTACATCCTGATCTGAAAGCTGAGCGTCACTACTCATCAAGCCACGCTCAATCGCCTTGGCACGCACACGCTCCAGATTAATACCGCGTCCGTCGTCGCGCAGTCGCAATACAACATCTCCACCTTCACGTGACAAACTCAGAGAAATGGTGCCCACTTCACGCTTGCCGTTCGCCTCGCGAACCTTAGCCGGCTCAATCCCATGGTCCACTGCATTGCGCAGCATATGCTCCAGCGGCGCAATCATGCGCTCCAACACCGAACGGTCCAGTTCACCTTCTACATTGTCTAACTCAAAACTGACTTCTTTGTTGAGTTCAGAGGCGGCCTGACGCACGATACGCCGCAGCCGCGGAACCAAACGCGAGAAAGGCACCATACGCGAGCGCATTAGTCCTTCTTGCAGGTCGGTATTAATGCGAGACTGTTGCAACAGTAAAGTTTCGGTATCGCGAGTTTTATCCGCGAGCGTCATGCGTAAATCCAACAAATCCGACGCTGACTCGACCAATGAGCGCGAAAGCTGCTGCAAAGCGGAATAGCGATCCATCTCCAAGGGATCGAAATCTTCATGCTGAGCCATTTGTTCCTGGCGAAATAGAATCTGTGCCTCGGTTTCAATATCCAGACGACGCAGCTGCTCCTGTAGGCGTTCGATGGTCGCATCCATCTCTTCCAGCGCCAGCCCCACATCGCCCACCTGCTCTTCAATACGGGCTCGGGCAATGGACGTTTCACCGGCGAGGTTTACCAGTTCTTCCAGCAACTCAGCAGAAACTTTTACGACCTCTTGCGGGCCGCTGCGCTTCGCTGCCAGATGCTGCGCCTGGGCAGCTGTGGTAGCTACCTGGGCGCCACTACCACCGCCGCCTGGCGACGGCTGACCGTTGAATGACGATTGCGGTTTAGCTTTGGGGGCAAAGGGGAGGACCTTGCCCGCGTCGCCAGCAAGCTGCTGGGTTCCGCCCGCTTCATCTGAAGTTGGTGCCGGCTCGTTACTTAGAGTATTGCTATCGTCCGCCGTTTTATCTGAACTAGACGAATCTTGTGTCGTTGGAGCAACCGGTATAGCCTCGCCGTTTAATTTAGCGCGTACAACGGTAACACCATGATGTATCTGATCCTGATATTGCACCAGCGCCGCGAAAGTTGGCTGGTCCATATCCTCAAGATTCATTTCGATTAAGCGAGTTTCAAACTCGTGGGTTAAATCCCCAAGTTCAGTCAGCCCTGCAAGCCTGGCACCGCCTTTTAGTGTGTGCAGGCAGCGTTTGAGCTCTTCGGCGCACTCACGGTTAGACCAATCTTCCTGCCAATCATGTAAAGCGCGCTCAATCTCTTCGCAAAGCTCCTCGGCCTCTTCCATAAAGATTTCGAGAATTTCTTCATCGAGCTCGTCTTCTACTTCAATATCGGCCGCAAAATCACCACTGGATTTCACCGAAAGCTGCCCAGAGCTATCCTGCTGCGACTGCTCGTGGCGACTGTCGGCAGTATCTTGTTGCGAGTCATCATCCAGAGGCTGCTCGTCGGTATTATCAACCGTTACCGGCGCAGAAGATGATTCAAAATCTTCTAACTCAACACCAGCAGAGGGAGCATCAAGCTCGGCATCCGATGACTCGCCTGCTGCGACTTCGGGCAAGTTATCGTGCGACTCAGGCTGCGGGATTTCGGCTTCGGCTTCGGCTTCGGCTTCGGCTTCGGCTTCGGCTTCGGCTTCGGCTTCGGCTTCGGCTTCGGCTTCGGCTTCGGCTTCGGCTTCGGCTTCGGCTTCGGCTTCGGCTTCGGCTTCGGCTTCGGCTTCGGCTTCGGCTTCGGCTTCGGCTTCGGCTTCGGCTAACAGGCTATTGCTCGCCGTGGCGCCGTCAAGCCAATGTGCTAATGCCGCGTCGATCTGAGGCGGTATGGGTTGCAAGTTTTGCCCCGCCGCTATGGCATCTACCATATCCAAAAGTGCAGTGTGGATATTGACAAGATCTGCACACAGACCGTCACTGCACTGCAACTCATTGCCAAGAACTCTCTGATAAACCTGATGTAACTTATCCCCTAAACTGGCCATAGGCGGTAAGTTCGCGTGCGCGGCGCCCCGCGTCAGGTTTTTCAGCTCATCGATAACCGGCAACAACTGCTCAAGGTTTTCGGGGGTAGATTTCCACTGTTCGATTAGCTGATCGGCATCGAGGAGTAGGTTCATCTCCTCAGCCATAAATATTTCTAGCAGCTCCGGATCAACCGGTCGCTTGCCATTAGCGTCGGCTTCCTGCAACTGTGCTAATGGCGCAACATAAATTTCCCGCAGCTCCGCAACGCGCGCCAAGTACTGTTCCAACTTGGGAATAACAACATCGCGCCCAGCACTGATATCGTCTAGCGCTGTACGGGTGTAATTCACGCCATCATGCAGAAGCTGCAAAATGTCATCATTAATGTTGACCTGGTAGCTGCGCAGTTCTTTAACAAATTTTTCCAGCGGTGTCGCCAACTCGGCGATAGGTGTTACCTCCGCCATATGCGCACTGCCCTTCAGGGTATGCAAAGCTCGCTGCATATCATCGCTGGGGGGCTCAAACAATGGCCGCGCCTCATCCATGCGCTCGATATAATCTTCTACGATCGCCAGATGCGCCAGAGCTTCGCTGCCAAAAATATCCCACAGCTGGCTATCATCGTCATCTTCGCTATCTACATCTTCGTGGAGGTGATGATGTTCACTGACATTATCCTCTGCTCCGCTTTGCAAAGCGGTATCCGTTGAGTCAAGCGCAGGCAGAACATGCAGGTCGTGGGGTACTTCGCCGCGGGAGAGTTGCTCGCCCTGTTCGCGCATCCGATTAACTAATTCGATTTGAGGTGTCGGTTGTTTGTCGGCGAAAGACTGAATCATGCCCGGCAACATGAGGCGGACATTTTCAATAAAAGTTACGTGTGCCGTTGCCGGTGCCACAGAACCGTCGATAATGCGGTTCAACATATTTTCCACGGCCCAGGCGAGCTCACCAATGTCGCTAGCGCCAACCATTCGACCACTGCCTTTTAGGGTGTGGAAGGCACGGCGAAATTCGGTCAGAGCCTCTGAGTCTTCAAAGCTCTGCGCCCAGCGGGGAAAGTACTCATTAATCGTCTCCGTTACTTCCTGAGCTTCCTCAACGAATATTTCAAGAATCTCTTCGTCAACGTCGTCTTCATCATCCTGCTGAAAGTCGGTTGCCAGAGCGCTCTCTACGGGCTCGCGCTCGTCCGCTTGGTGCACGGGGCTATCCAGAGATAGTTCATCTGCAGGGAATGGTTCATCAGCCATCTCGGTGCTAGCGTCAAGGGAGTAATCAATCTCTTCAATCTCGGCTGAATCTTCGTCTGCATCTGTCGTCGATTCGTCTCCATCCCCGAGCGCTGATGCGTAAGCACTTTGCAATTGATCTGCTAAATCTTCCTCGTTCTCGACCTCGACCTCGACCGTGTCGTCTGCCGATTCAGGAAGTCCTGCATCCGAATCAAGCTCGTTATTAGCTTCAGACTTATTTGAGGAATATTTGGTTACTGCGTAACCCAGCTCGGCCACACTTTCTTCAGCCACCAACAACAGCAGGTCGTTTTCCTCTTCGCTGCTCTCACCACCGAGACGCTCGAGATAATACTCCACGCTAGTAATGGCATCCGCCAAGGTGTCCAGGGTTGACCACTCCGGGGTAAGCTCTTGTTGTAGCAATTGCTCTTCAATATAGCGGGCGCAGGCGCCCAAAATTTTTGCCGGGCGCGGCAAAGGCAGCATGTCCAAACTGCCACGAATATCACGCAACATTTGTGGCACATTCACCAGATGTTCGCGATTCCACTGCGAAGCAATGTACTCAACGATCGCATCTTTGGCGTGTTCAAGGCCGTTGCGCGACTCTCGCATTACAGATGTTTTCGCATCTGACAGAGTTATCCCTGCCTGATCCTTAACCACCTTATTGGGGCTTTTCCCTGCGTTGGCTGCCAATACATCCAGCTCGCCTTCAATATCAATGATACGGCTGGCAACAGACATCAACTGATCGTGAGACAGCGCGCTATCGGCGTTCACGGCCAACTCCAGGGCCGCACCTTGCTCTAGGACTTCACGGCGTAAATCTCCCACGCCCAACACCGCCATGGTATCGGCAACGCGTTTAATAATACCAACTGCGTTGGCCAGAGAAGCGTTATCTCCGGCGCCAGCCAAACAGTTGTTGAGCGCCAATTTCACGCCATCCAGCTCGGCTTTAAGTGCGGCCACTACGGAACGCATCGCCTCTGGATCAGGTGCAGTAAATAAACCGTCACTGTCAGAGGTTTCCTTTGCCTCTAGTAGCGCGGTTTCCAAACTGTACTTGTCATAGACTTGTTTTAAAAAAGAGCCGCTGGCAAAGCCCGGTGCATGCTTGCCCGAGCGCGCCACATAGTACAAAAGGTTTTTCAGTAGCTCATTGTCGGTATAAACGCCGAGCGCTTTCACACCATGCACCGCCAGCACTTTGATTTCTCTGTCTAAGCGACGCAGTAAATTCTTCACCGACACACTGGACTCAACGGCATCCATTTCCAGTGCTTCGGCCAAAGCTACCGCGATTTCCCAGAGGCTCTGTCTAGGGGTACCACTGGTTAACCGGTACAGGCGCTGAAATGCCTTTTGCAAATAAGCGAGATTCTCATCGGCATTGACCGATTTAATAAAACCCGCTGCCGCGTACTGATACATCTGTCTAAGCTTAGCGACTGTGGCCTTAAACTGAGCGTCATCTTTTGCAACGGGCAGCACTTCGCCCGACACAGTTCTAGCCGGGGCTAGATCGGGCATAAATAAATTGGTATCTGACAATAGCGATTCGCCACGCACGGTGCGCAAATCGTTGAGCAACGGCAATACCACTAAAGGATTGTCATTGCGGCTTGTTTTCACCTGCTCGAGATAAATAGGAAACTGCAGAATAGCGCGCATTAATACTTCTGCGCCTTCGCCCGAGTTGGCGACTGCATCATTAATCATTGCCTGAGTGAGCTGCTCCATCTCTTCGGCCAACATAGCCGCACCGTGGAACTCAACCATCTGCAGACTGCCGCGCACCTGATGCACATGGGTAAGGCAAAATCTCAGCCTGGCTTTGTCGTTTGTGTCCTGGACATAGGACTCCAGCGACTGCCTGGCCTGCTTTAAGGTTTCAGCAATTTCATGAATGACCCAATCCAGAGCCGCGAAGTTGCGATTATCAGCCATCTAGCGCCTTCCTCATTGTTTTTTATGCTCTTGCCGGATGTAGGCCTGTACGGTCTCGTTGTTGACCCGTTTCATCTGTGGATGATCCCAGTCCGCAGACTCCCCCAAACCAATAACCAGCAAGCCACCCGGCTTTATGCGCTCTACCAGGGAATTTAAAATATCGCGACGCAGCCAACGACGGAAATAAACCAATAGGTTTTGGCAGAATATTACGTCCATCTCTACCTTGGGCATGTCGCCGATCTGCATTACATTGCCATGGGTAAAGCAGACTCGATCGCGCAGTTTGCGCGCAATTTCATAGCTGCCATCATTACACACTTGGGTATAACGTTTAGCCTCTTCAGCTGTCATCTGCTCCAGCGCGCGGGGCAAGTATCGCCCCAGACGCCCCTTTGCCAAAGCAGTGGAGCTGATATCCAGTGCGGTCACACCGTAGTAGGGCTCAAGCTGAGCCAACTCGAAGCAATCGTTTACCACCATTGCCAATGAGTAGGGCTCTTCGCCGGTAGAGCAGCCTACGCTCCACAAGTCAAAGCTTTCACTTAATTGACGATTGTTGATTTTGTCTTGCAGATAGCGTCTTACATACTCAAAAGACGCCCGGTGGCGAAAAAAACTGGTCTCTTTGACGGCGACTCGATCAATCAATATTGACCATTCGAGCCGTCCCTGCAGCCCGTCGGTAACCAGTGAATAATATTCGTTGTAGCTATCATAGCCGAGCTCGCGCATGCGTATGCTCAGCTGCGACTGCAACAAAGACTTTTGCATCGGAGCCAGCTGAATACCGGCGCGCTCTTCCAGCAGCTGACTCCAAGCGGCAAACTCACTGTCACTGAGATCGGCGATCGTCCGTAAAGACCAGCCCATAATTCAGTCCACCGACAATATCTGTGGCTTAGCCCGAGTGACGCTTAGAGCTTTCCAGCTCATCACCATCAATGTCTATTTCCACTTCGTCACTCAGGTCCAAAACTTCCGCTTCTTCCAGCTCTACCGCAGAATCATAGTCGGGCGCTGTCTCAGCCTCGATTTCTGCAGCGGGCGCGGCGGCATAAGCGTTAGCCTCACTGGTATCTTCCTCGGGCAGTTTGAAACCGGCAACTGACTCACGCAGGTCCATGGCCATAGAGGCAAGGTTACCAATCGACTGCGCCGTGGCGCTGGTACCGGCAGAGGTTTGAGTAGTAATTTCCTGAATCACGTTCATCGTGTTGGAGATGTGACCAGCAGACGAGGCTTGCTGACGAGCGGCGTTAGAAATATTCTGAATCAATTCAGCCAAGCTCGTGGATACGTTTTCAATTTCTTCTAGTGCCACACCGGCGTCCTGTGCCAGGCGCGCCCCGCGCACCACCTCAGAGGTGGTTTGCTCCATCGAGATTACAGCCTCGTTGGTATCGTTCTGAATGGTTTTAACCAGCGCTTCAATCTGTTTGGTTGCAGCGGCCGAGCGTTCTGCAAGGCGCTGCACCTCATCCGCAACCACCGCGAAGCCGCGGCCTGCATCACCAGCCATAGAGGCCTGAATCGCAGCGTTAAGAGCCAGAATGTTAGTTTGGTCAGCAATGTCGTTAATCAAAGATACGATGTCACCAATCTCTTGCGACGATTCACCCAATCGCTTAATCCGCTTCGATGTATCTTGAATCTGTTCGCGAATCGTATCCATACCATTAATAGTGTTCTGTACCACCTTGGCGCCGTTACTGGCGATGGATACGGCTCGTTCCGCTACCGCCGCCGATTCAGAGGCGTTGGCCGATACCTGGTCAATGGTAACCGCCATTTCATTTACCGCTGCCGATGCACCGGCAATTTCCTGAGCCTGGTGCTCCGAGGCCTCGGCCAAATGCAGAGCGGTCTGCTGGGTTTCCTGGGCGGCGGCAGATACGTTCACCGCAGTATCGTTAATTCGCGCCACCAGAATCCGCAGCTGGTCAATCGTGTAGTTAATAGAGTCGGCAATCGCACCGGTGAAATCTTCGGTTACCGTGGCGGTGGTGGTCAGGTCACCATCAGCCAGGTCGGCCAGCTCATCCAGCAGCCGCAAAATCGCCGTCTGGTTCTGCTCGTTGGTTTCGGCGGTTACGGCCAGGCGGCGACGAGTACCCATATAAATCAGGGCACCGATTACACCCAAGCAAATAATCGCAGCGGCGGCCAGTGCAAGCAGCACATTGTTGTTCAGTGGACGCGCCTCGCCCTGCACGGATACCTTATCGGTGATATCACTGAGCGATTGCAACAGTACCGGTGTTTGGTCGAGTACAGCTTCTTCGGCCTGACGCGCTTCAAACAGGGCGGGAGCACCTTCGAAAATGGTCTGCACCGAGCCACTTACGGTTTCAAACAACGACGCAATCTCTTCCAGACTGGCGCGGGCATCCGGGTCGGTTACCATTGAAATGCCCATCATCTCGTCGCCTTCACGCATTGCATTCAATACGCGACCATAAATGTTGGCATCGAGGTTAAACTGGTCCGCAACTTTGGTGGCATCCTCATCGCCACCGCGTAGCATTTTATCCACGTTCCGACCGATACGTTCGGCGCGCCAAGACTGCATACGAGCCTGAGAAACCTGTTCCGCCGGCGCGTCGGTTTCCAGCAAAATTTCAACGATGATATTGTGCTGCGATTGCAGGGTAGGCAGGTTGTTGTTCAGCTCGCTACCAACTTGGTTCAGAAACACGATGGTTTCTTGGTTCTCCAAAATGGTCTCAGCGTTAGCCTTCAGGTCTTTCCAGACCGAGCCGTAGCTATCAAATTCGGCCCGCAGCTCTTCGCGGGTATAGGCATCGGCATTGCGCAGCGTCTCCCAAGTGTTCGACATGGTATCAACCACGGTCGATAACTCGGTAAACGCCTCTTCTTCACCCGATGTTGCATCCCGCGCTAACGATGTTAACTGGAAAGCCTGGGCACGCAATTCTGCGGCTTGCTGCAAATATCGCTGATCGTTGGCAGCATTTTTCTGCACCAACATAAAGACCACCAGCGTGGCAACCAAAAAGATTACCAATAGCACGCCAGCAAGAACAATCGCAGGATTGCTCTTGATCGTCCCAGCGATAGTTCTGGACTCAGTTTTCATTGACTCACTCCCGACCGACTTTGTAGCTTGTTGTAAATTGTTGGTAAAGGGTCAATCTGGCCGTCTTTAATCTGCGGCGACCAAAATCCCTCTTGAATCTTTCATTCCGACAAATACCCGAATCAATCTTTAGCCGCGTTGGTAAAGCGCTGATCTCGGGCTAATTCCGATAACTTAAAAACGTTCCATCGCTGCTCACCCACGATGTAACTGCCTTGCACATAAGGCTGAATAGCCTCAACTAAATCTCCACTCTCACTGTGGTATTCATCCACAGGGAAGTGCTGCATACCGAATACTTGATCGACGATCAAACCCGAATACAGCGTTTCGGTTTCTAACACCAGCACCCGACGCCGCTTGCGTCCACCCACCAGGCGCCCGCCGCAAAATGCAGCCAAATCAAACAATGGCAGCAAGCGACCGCGTACATTGGCCACACCACGCACCCAGGGCTGCACGCCGGGCAAATGAGTAAAATGAGGGACTTCGAGCATTTCCGCGACTTCATCCATGGAAGCGACGAAGTAGCTGCCTAACAGGGTAAAACCCACCCCGCTCCACTGCTCGCGCACATCCAGCTGGGCGGGAAGCCCGCGCGCTGCATTGCGACTGCCTTGAGCTAACCGTGCAAGCGCTGTAAACGCACTGGATTGTTCCGCCATAAATTCGGTTCCGTTAATTTAGTTATTGGCTCCTTACCCAAACGCGAACGCCGGGCAGCTAGGCCATTACTTCATTTATGGCATTCATCAATACATCAGCTGTAATGGGTTTAGCCAGATAGGCTTTTGCGCCCTGGCGCATACCCCAAACGCGATCGGTTTGCTGATCTTTGGTGGTCACGATAATCACGGGAATGTTGGCCGTTTCCGGCGCTTTGGTCAGCTGGCGAGTGGCCTGAAAGCCGTTTAAACCCGGCATGACGATATCCATTAAGACAACATCTGGCTTTTCTTTTTTTGCCAGCTCAACACCCTCTTCGCCGTTGGGGGCGGTGAGTACGGCATGGCCGCTTTTTTCCAGCATGGTGGTCAGTTTATAAGTTTCGGTTGGCGAATCATCGATGATTAATACTCTGGCCATGGGATCCCCAATAAATATTAAGTAGTCTAAGTCTTCGGTTATTTTAGTGTTATGGCTGTAATTCTCAGGAGGCTTTAGCCTGTTTTACATGCTCTTCGATGGCCCCTAACAGCTCACTTTTGCTGAATGGCTTAGTCAGGTACTGATCGGAACCGACAATTCTGCCCTTGGCCTTATCAAACAAGCCGTCTTTGCTGGACAGCATAATGACCGGCGTGGATTTAAACTCGGTATTATTCTTAATCAGTGCACAGGTCTGATAGCCGTCCAGGCGGGGCATCATAATATCCACAAATATGATGTCGGGACGCGAATCAGCAATTTTTGCCAGAGCATCAAACCCGTCGGTAGCGGTAATGACAGTGCAACCTGCTTTTTTTAGCAGCGTTTCGGCGGTACGACGAATGGTTTTACTGTCGTCGATCACCATGATTTTGAGACTTTCCAAGCTAACGTCCATACATACTGACCTTTGCGTTGTATTTTTTGGGATCTGCCTAGACGCGCTGCTACCCGGAGGAAACCGAGAGCGCACCGGGCCCGGCCGCAAACGATCCGGGTTTATTTATACGACCAACTTTTAACATAGTTTTTAGGCTTTATCTATAAATGACTGAATATATTCAAAAATCAACAGTTTAACCACTTTGATATTACTCTCAATTATGACGAAACAGGCTTGCGTCGGCACCACTGAGCGGATAACTTTACCCCTTTTCGGACAAAGCCTGCGCCATAGCCATCGTGCAAAGCCAAGGCAGCCGCCAACGACCAGCTGGATTCACTGTAATGAGCCTTAAAATCGGCGTTGTGATGGACCCCATCGCAAGCATAACCTACTACAAAGATACGACATTAGCGTTGCTATTAGCCGCCCGCGAGTGCGGTCATGAACTCTATTACATGGAGCCCACGGATCTGTATTTGAGTCGCGATCAGGCGCGCGCCTTCGCTCGCCCACTCGAGGTGTTTGAAGACGCAGATAAATGGCACGAGCTGGGAGCGCCCAGCGATATTGCGCTGGGCGAGCTAGATGCCATTTTGATGCGCAAAGATCCGCCTTTTGACACCGACTATATATACAGCACCTACATACTCGAGGCAGCCCAGCGCCAAGGCGCCCTGATCGTGAATGACCCGGCCAGCCTGCGCGACTGCAACGAGAAGATCTTTGCCACTCAGTTTCCCCAGTGCTGCCCTCCGATGATCGTCAGCGCGCGCATGGATCAACTAAAGAGCTTCCACAAAGATCACAAAGACGTCATTTTTAAGCCCCTGGACGGTATGGGCGGCAGCGGCATATTTCGCTGCCGCGCCGATGACCCCAACGTCGGCTCAATCCTCGAAACGCTGACCGAACAGGGCCGTCACCTCATCATGGCGCAGAAGTTTATTCCTGAAATCAGCAATGGCGACAAACGCATTCTGGTGGTGGCCGGCGAAGCCATCCCCTATGCCCTGGCCCGCATTCCCGCAGAAGGTGAAACCCGTGGCAACCTTGCGGCTGGCGGCCGGGGCCAGCCGCAACCTCTGACCGAACGCGACCAATGGATTGTCAGCCAGGTGGCACAGCAACTGGTGGAGCGCGGCCTGCTGTTTGTCGGGCTTGATGTCATCGGCGACTATCTCACCGAGATTAATGTCACTAGCCCCACCTGCGTGCGCGAAATTGACCGCGCTTATGACACCCAAATAGGCGCCAAACTGATGCAGGCAGTCGAAAACCAAGTGTCATCGAGGGCCGCTAAAGTATGAGCACCGGCGGCAACAGCGCTGCAGCAAACGCTGTCGCGGTGGGCGTGGACACCAGTGTTAAAAGCCTGGATCGCTTGAGCTTTACGGTTTTTGTCGCCATCGTCGCTCATGCATTGCTGATTTTCGGACTTACTTTCAGCCTCCCCAAACCCGATGATCTGGCTCCGACGCTGGAAATTACTCTGGCTAATTATCAGTCTGCAACGGCCCCGCAGGATGCGCGATTTCTCGCGCAACACAATCAAGAAGCAAGCGGCACCGAACTTGCCGATCAAGAGCTAACCACCGATCAGCAAGCGGATTTTGCCGCGCCTCAGGTGAAGCCAATTAATCCGGTGCCACGGATTCAAGCGGCCTCGGAAGCAATGGCTACTCAGGCGCAAATCGTCACCAGCACAGAGGCGTCTCCAAGACAGATCCAGCAGCCCACCGACAGCGAGAGCCAGCGCCAAGAAGACGAGCGCGAGGGCCAACCGGATGAGCAACCACTAGTCACACCAGAAATTGCCAGCCTGCAGGCCAAGCTCGACCGCCAGCGTCAGGAATATGCCAAGCGCCCTCGCCTGCGTCGCCTGACCTCAGTGGCGACTAAAACAGCACCCGAGGCTGAGTATTTGCTTAACTGGAGCCGGAAAATCGAGCAGGTGGGTAACGACAATTATCCACAGCAGGCGTTATCACAGCGCATTACAGGAAAACTGCGGATGTCGGTAACGATTAACCCCAACGGCACCATTCGCGAGTTAGAGCTGTCTGAGTCCTCGGGTATCGGAATTCTGGATCAAGCCGCATTGCAGATCGTGCGCCTCGCCGCCCCGTTCGACCCCATTCCTGCTCAAGTACGGGCAAATTACGACCAACTGCAAATTATCCGCACCTGGTCGTTCGAGATAGACGGCCTGAGTACCGCCTCGGCCAGTCAATAACACGCTTGAGTTTGTCCGCATTCGCCCTAATACTTAACAACATGACCACGACCGACACCAACGAATCTCTGGAACCTGGCTCACTTCGCAATCATTTCCTGATTGCCATGCCCGGCATGAGCGATCCTCATTTTGCCCACAGCGTAACCTATATCTGTGAACACTCAGATGATGGCGCTATGGGGATTGTCATCAACCTGCCTATGGATCTGACACTGGGCGACATTTATCAACAGCTTGAACTGAGCCTAGAACACAGCTCAGCCGAACGCCCCGCCCTGGCGGGCGGCCCGGTCAGTGTCGAGCGCGGTTTTGTCTTGCACCCCAACTGTGCCAACCAGCAATGGCAATCGAGCATCCAGGTGTCACCCGATATTTCGCTCACCGCAAGCCGGGACATTCTTGAAGCCATGGCCGAAGGCCGAGGGCCTGAAAACTCACTGGTGGCGCTGGGCTATGCCGGCTGGGAAAAGGGCCAACTGGAACAGGAAATTGCCGACAACGCCTGGCTGACAGTTCCCGCCGATCAACAAATTTTATTTCACACCCCCACCGAGCAGCGCTGGGCTGCGGCTGCACGCAACCTCGGTATCGACCTCAACTTAATTTCCAGTGTCGCGGGCCACGCATAGTGACCGCACTGCTCGCCTTCGACTATGGCACTCGCAGTATCGGTGTAGCCACCGGGCAACGTCAGACCGGCATGGCCTCGCCGCTCACCGAATTGCGCGCCCGCGACGGCATTCCCAATTGGGATGAGATTAAAAAACTGCTGGATGAATGGCAGCCCGATTTAGTGTTAGTCGGTCTACCCCTAAATATGGACGGCAGCGAGAGCGAGCTGAGCACACGCGCACGCAAATTCGCCAATCGTATTCACGGCCGTTTCGGGCTGGCGGTACAAATGGTAGATGAGCGCCTGTCCAGTTTCGAAGCCAAACAAGAGCACCGCGCCGCAGGCGGCTCGAGCCATTATAAAAGCGATCCGGTAGACGCGATTGCAGCAAGGCTGATTCTGGAAACCTGGCTCAATCAGAACGCATAGGCAGAGCCGGCGCTCCGTGCGATAATAACAGCGCAATACTCTAACCCTGGTGCCACCTTGTCGAGCCTGCAGATTCCCCCTCTATCACTCTACATCCATATTCCCTGGTGCGTGCGCAAATGCCCGTATTGCGATTTTAACTCCCACCAGGCGGCAGCCGAATTACCCGAAGCCGAGTATGTAGCTGCCCTGGCCCAAGACTTAAGCGCCGATGCCGAATTGGCCCAGGGGCGCAAGCTGGGCAGCATTTTTTTTGGCGGCGGCACCCCCAGCCTTTTCTCGGCACAAGCAATAGGCCAAATACTGCAGGATGCAGAGTCGATCATTGGCTTTGAATCCGGCATAGAAATCACCCTAGAAGCCAACCCAGGCACCTTTGAGCAAGCAAAGTTCACGGATTTTCGCCGCGCCGGCGTCAACCGACTTTCTATCGGTATTCAGAGCTTTGCCGATGCACAGTTAAAAGCACTGGGGCGGATACACGACAGCGCCGCGGCGCATCGAGCGGTCGCCACGGCGAGGCGAGCCGGTTTCAACAATATCAACCTGGATTTAATGCACGGCCTGCCGGACCAAAGCCGAGCGGCGGGGCTGGAAGATTTACGCACCGCGATAGATTTCGCGCCCGAGCACATCAGCTGGTACCAGCTGACCATCGAACCCAATACCGTTTTCTACAGTCAGCCGCCCCAGCTACCCGAAGAAGACACCCTGGCCGATATTCAGGACGACGGCCACGATCTGCTGCAAGCGGCAGGCTACAAGCGTTACGAAGTATCTGCCTACGCAAGCGGCCCACAGGCAAAGCATAATATTAACTACTGGCAATTCGGCGACTATCTGGGCATAGGCGCAGGCGCGCACGGAAAAATCACCCTTGCCGAGGAAGACACCATCATCCGCCAGTGGAAAACCCGTCAGCCGGATCGCTATCTGCAGGCAGGTACTGGGCCCGGGCGCTTTACCAACCCGGCCATTGCGGGGCGCGAAACCATAGATCCAGACGCGCGACCGCTGGAGTTTCTGCTTAACGCCCTGCGTCTGCTCGAAGGCTGTGAGCCGAGCCTCTATCAACAGCGCACTGGTCTCAAGCTGAGTTCTCTGCACCCCCAATGGCAGCGCCTGCACACGCGCGGCTTGGTCACCTCCTTAGAAGAGCGCATTGGCACCACCAACCTGGGATTAAGGTTTCTCAACGAGGTACTTGGTTGTTACAGTTAGCGTCGCCAATATCAGTATTTATCGGCAAAGCTGGCGCCCACTGCTACACTTAAGCGACCGTTCACAGCCCAGCATTTACACTCAATGCCATCATTTGCACGCTACACCCGCGACAACCCTATCGCCGCCCGCCTGCTCGGCCTGATTATTCTTTGCAGCTCTCTGATTACCCTAATTGCTATCGTATTACAGCTTTATACTAGCTTTAACGACGATGTTTCCTCACTGGAAAAACGCCTTGATCAGGTGCGAGTCAGCACCCTCGCCAGCATCACCAAAAGCCTTTGGGGCTTCGATCAGGACCAACTGCAAGTTCAGGTAAACAGCGTGCTAGATGTGGCGGATGTGGTGCAAGTAAAAGTCGACTGGCTGGACTGGAACAACAAGCCCCAGGTTCTTACCGTCAGCAAACAGGCGATAGACGACCAGGCGATCGCCGCTAATCCATCGCGTTTTCTGACCAAACACTATGATCTAATCTACCAGGACGAAACCACCAAACCCCAAGACTTAGGGCAGCTGACTATAACGGCCAATTTGTCGAGCATTTACGACAAACTCTGGGAGCGCGCGCTGTTTATTGCGCTGATCCAAGGCACCAAGACCCTACTGGTATCCATCCTTATCTTGTGGCTGATACACACCCTACTGACCCGGCACATGGACACCATTGCCCAGTACACGCGCCGTCTCAACCTCGACAAACTAGCCACCCCGCTAACCCTTAACCGAGTTAAAACCGATCCCCGCCCCGATGAGCTGGACAATGTGACTGACGCCATCAATGACATGCGCGAAACCTTGCTTGAAGATCTAGACCAGCGCCGCTCGATGGAGCTGGCGCTGTTAGCGGAAAAAGAGGAAAAGCTGGAAACACGCCGACAAAAGCTCGCCGCCGAAGACGCCAGCCGCGCGAAAAGCCAGTTTTTAGCCACCATGAGCCACGAAATTCGTACCCCTATGAACGGTGTCATAGGCATGCTGGAAATGCTGCGCGACACGCCACTGGACGACAACCAAAAACACTATCTGGACGTCATCCATCGCTCCGGCGAGACCTTGCTGGAAATCATCAACGACATTCTCGATTACTCCAAGATTGAAGCGGGCAAAATGCAGCTGGAAAAAACGGAGTTCGATCTACCGGCTCTGGTTGAAGATACTGTGCAACTGTTCGGACCAACCGCTAACAAACGTCGCCTGGAGCTCTACTGTTATATCGCCCCTCAAGTGCCGCACAAAGTACTTGGAGATCCAACACGGCTGCGACAAATCATTATTAACTTGATGGGCAACGCCTTTAAATTTACCCAGCAAGGCTGTATTAGCCTCGAGATTATGCCCGCCGCCGACTCCAGCATCGACCAGCCCAAACTCATGTTTAGCGTAAATGACACCGGAATTGGCATACGCCCCGAGGTGCAAGAGCACTTGTTCGATGCTTTTAACCAGGCCGACACCACCACCACCCGCAACTATGGAGGCACCGGGCTGGGCCTGGCTATTTGCAAGAGCCTATGCGAACTCATGCACGGAGATATTGGCGTGAGCAGCGTCAAAAATGAGGGATCGCGTTTTTGGTTTACCGCCCGCTTTAACAGCGCTGCAACAGCAGCCGAGGTAAAAGCCAATACTCAACTCGCCGGCAAGCATTTGCTCCTGGTAGAACCTTCCGAGCCCATCCGGCTGCTGATGCGGCGATTGTGCCAAGAGTGGCAAGTAAAGCTCAGCTGCGCCGTTAACGCCAGCTCGGCGCTGGAGCTGATTGAACAACTCGATTTCGACCTGGCGGTCGTATGTCAGGAGCTGCCAGTTATGTCAGGCCTCGCGCTGGCTGAGCGCATACGTCGGCACCACAATCACCAGCAGCTGCCGATCGTTCTGCTCACAGGTTCGGAAGAGCCAATAGACAGCGCTGCACAACAACAGCTGAAAATTTCCAAGGTGCTGCGCAAACCAGTTATTCCCCGTCACCTGTTCGCCGCACTGTGCACCAGCCTAAACCTTGACCCACCGGCGCAGCAAAACCAAGTGCAGGAGACCAGCGTAGAGGCGCGCCTGCTCTCGAGCCTGAATATTCTGGTAGCAGAGGACAATGCGGTAAACCGTATGGTGATCACCGGCTTGCTGGGCAAGCTGGCCGTGTCTCCCACCGTCGTGGAAAATGGCGAGCAGGCCCTGCGAGCAGTGCAGAGCGCCGAGCGCGCCTATGACCTGATCCTAATGGACTGCGAAATGCCAGAGCTGGACGGTTTTGCCGCGACCCGTGCGATTCGCGCCTACGAACGTCAGCACAACCTTACCGCTACTACGATCGTCGCGCTTACCGCGCACGCCTTGGAGGAACACCGCGAAGCCGTATTCGCCTGTGGCATGGATCATTTTCTATGCAAGCCGATTACCCTGGAAAGCCTGTGCAAAGCCCTGGACAAACTCGGCCTGACCCAGCAAATGACCTCTCTGGGCAAGCCGTCTGACGAAAGATAGACCTCACCAATTGGCACCATAGTCTATTTCGGCTTGATCGGTATCTGTGCAATCCTTATTATGCAAGCCATTGCGAGGCTTGATTTAAGCGCTTGAGCCCCCATTTACCCGTGCAGGGCATTCCCATTGCACACACACTCAAATACCCAAATACGGGCCTGGAGACTATTTGACTATGAGTAACGACGCCATTGTTCACGTTACCGACGATTCTTTCGACGCCGATGTTCTGCAATCTGATCTGCCGGTACTGGTAGACTTCTGGGCAGCCTGGTGCGGCCCCTGCAAAATGATCGCGCCGGTTCTCGATGAGCTGGCCGACCAATATGCGGGCAAAATCAAAATCGCCAAAATGGATGTAGATGCCAACAAAGAAACCCCGGCCAAGTTTGGTATTCGCGGTATTCCAACACTGATCATCTACAAAGGCGGCAGCGCCGAGTCCACTAAAGTGGGCGCCCTGAGCCGTGCTCAGCTGGTTGAATTTATCGATTCTGCGCTATAAATTCGACCCATCCCGCAGGCGATGCCCATTGTCTGCGGGGGGCTTTGCACTTTCCCAACTTTGCCGCTATACTCCGAACACCTGTTACAGCTCTCGTTAGTTAAGCCCACTTTCAAGCGACACACACCCGCCAGAATTGGGCCAACAAAGATTCCCTGAGACTTTCCCTACGCTTTTCAAGATAGCTCTGTAGGTTATTCGGTAACGAATGCTTTGTAACAAAAACGTAATTGCAGTTTGCGTCATAAAACAACAAGATACGCGCAAACTTAAACGGGCTGCCTGCGGGTTGCTCACCAGTAACTAGCAACCCGAGTTAACTCTTTCAATCTGCTGAGCAGATCAACCATTCAGGCATTAACTTCCTGCATAAACTTTTCACTTAACCAAGTCCAACTGTATGAACCTTACCGATCTTAAAAAGAAACCCATTGAAGAACTGATTGATATCGCCCGCGAAATGGGGCAAGAAAACCTCGCCCGCTCGCGCAAACAAGACATCATCTTTAATATCCTCAAGCGCCACGCCAAAAGCGGTGAAGACATCTACGGCGACGGGGTGCTGGAAATTCTACAAGACGGCTTCGGCTTTTTGCGCTCAGCCGACAGTTCATACCTGGCCGGTCCCGACGACATTTACGTGTCGCCCAGCCAAATTCGTCGCTTTAACCTGCGCACCGGCGACACCATTGCGGGTAAGATTCGCCCCCCTAAAGAAGGCGAACGCTATTTTGCCCTGCTGAAGGTTAACGAGATTAACTTCGACAAACCCGAAAGCTCCCGCAACAAAATTCTCTTTGAAAACCTCACCCCCCTCTTCCCCGACGAACGCCTAGTACTCGAAGCTGGTAATGGCTCTACCGAAGACTTGACCGGCCGCATCATTGATCTGATCAGCCCTATCGGTAAGGGTCAGCGCGGCTTGATTGTCGCACCGCCCAAGGCGGGTAAAACCATCATGATGCAGAACATTGCTCAGGCCATCACTCGCAACAACCCTGAGTGCCACCTGATCGTACTGCTGATTGACGAGCGCCCGGAAGAAGTAACCGAAATGCAGCGCTCCGTACGCGGTGAAGTGGTTGCCTCCACCTTCGATGAACCACCAGCGCGCCACGTGCAAGTGGCCGACATGGTGATTGAGCGCGCCAAACGCCTGGTAGAGCACAAAAAAGATGTCATCATCCTGCTGGACTCCATCACTCGTCTGGCTCGCGCCTATAACACTGTGATTCCCTCATCCGGTAAAGTTCTGACCGGCGGCGTGGATGCCCACGCTCTGGAGCGCCCCAAGCGTTTCTTTGGTGCCGCGCGTAACATTGAAGAGGGCGGTAGCCTGTCTATTATCGCTACCGCACTGGTGGACACCGGCTCGAAAATGGACGAAGTGATTTACGAAGAGTTTAAAGGCACCGGTAACCTTGAGCTGCACTTGGATCGCAAGATCGCGGAAAAACGTACCTACCCTGCCATTAACGTACGCCGCTCCGGCACTCGCCGCGAAGATTTGTTAATGAAAGACGACGAAATGCAACGCGTATGGATTTTGCGCCGCCTGCTGAACGATATGGAAGACGTAGCGGCCACCGAATTCTTGGTGGATAAGCTAAAAGACTTTAAAACCAACGATGAATTCTTCCTGTCGATGAAAAGAAAGTAAGCCACCGGTGAACGGTTGACGAAAAACGGGGAACGTAAATGTTCCCCGTTTTTCGTTATACTTTCCAGCCACCGTATCCCGTAAACCGTTTTCCGGACCCATCATGAAATACACCGACCTTCGCGATTTTATCTCCCAACTCGAAGCGCGCGGCGAACTTAAACGCATCAGCGTCGAAGTTGACCCCAACTTGGAAATGACCGAAATCTGCGACCGCACCTTGCGCGCTGGCGGCCCTGCCCTTTTGTTTGAAAACCCCAAAGGTTACGACATTCCGGTACTGGGCAACCTGTTCGGCACCCCCGAGCGGGTAGCCATGGGCATGGGCGAAGATTCGGTGGAAGCGTTGCGCGAAATCGGCAAGCTCCTGGCCTTTTTAAAAGAACCCGAGCCGCCCAAAGGCCTAAAAGACGCCTGGGAAAAAATGCCCATCTTTAAACAAGTGCTGAACATGGCGCCCAAGGTGTTAAAAAAAGCGCCCTGCCAAGAGGTCATCATTAACGAGCAGGACATCGACCTCGACAAACTTCCCATTCAAACCTGCTGGCCAGGCGATGCCGCGCCGTTGGTCACCTGGCCATTGGTTATTACCCGCGGCCCCCACAAAGAGCGCCAAAACCTGGGTATTTATCGCATGCAAAAGATCGGTAAAAACCGTCTGATCATGCGCTGGTTAAGCCACCGCGGCGGCGCGCTGGATTTTCGCGAATGGCAGCAAGAGCATCCGGGCAAACCCTTTCCCGTGGCGGTCGCCTTGGGCGCCGACCCAGCCACAATTTTAGGGGCGGTCACACCCGTGCCAGATACGCTGAGCGAATACGCTTTTGCAGGCCTGCTGCGGGGGGATAAAACCGAGGTAGTAAAAGCAGGCGACAACGAGCTGCAGGTACCCGCCTCGGCCGAGTTTATTTTAGAGGGCCACATCGCACCTGACGATATGGCGCCTGAAGGGCCCTACGGTGACCACACCGGCTACTACAACGAAGTCGACAGTTTTCCGGTCTTTACCGTCACCCGCATCACCCACCGTAAAGATCCCATTTACCACAGCACCTATACCGGCCGGCCGCCAGACGAGCCTGCGGTATTGGGCCTGGCGCTGAACGAAGTCTTTATTCCGCTGCTGCAAAAGCAGTTTCCGGAAATTGTCGATTTTTATCTTCCGCCAGAAGGTTGCTCATATCGCATGGCCGTCGTCACCATGAAAAAACAATACCCGGGTCACGCCAAACGGGTGATGATGGGCGTTTGGTCATTCCTGCGACAGTTTATGTACACTAAGTTCGTCATTGTCACCGACGACGACGTCAACGCCCGCGACTGGAAAGACGTCATCTGGGCCATCACCACCCGTATGGACCCGGCGCGCGATACCACACTGGTGGAAAACACACCTATCGATTACTTGGACTTTGCCTCCCCTGTATCGGGCCTGGGCTCCAAAATGGGTATGGACGCCACCAATAAGTGGCCAGGAGAAACCGATCGCGAATGGGGCGAGCCCATTGTGATGGATGAGGCAGTCAAAACTCGGGTGGATGCCCTATGGGACAGCTTAGGCATAGGGACTACCGACACCAAGGCGCGTTAATAATTGCTAACACGGTTGTCTCTCCCGCAAGCGCCGTTTATCTTTATCGGCACACAAAACGCGCGCCCATAGCAGGCGCCCTTAACAATAATGGAGAAATGCCATGCGCTCATTTACCGCCAGGCTGGCCCTGGCAGCCACCCTACTTGTCTCAGCCCTACCCGCGCTCGCCGAACAGTTTAGCGTTCTGCTGTTCACCAAAACTGGAGGCTGGCATCACAAATCCATCAACGCCGGTGTGGATGCCATGCAGGAAATGGCCGAGCGTCATCACTTCAAGCTCGACTGGCAAGAAATGTCCGACGTATTTGCCGACGACCGCCTGAAAAACTACGACGTGATCGTCTTTTTAAACACTACCGCAGACATCCTCAACGACGACCAGCAAGCCGCCATGGAGCGATTTATTCAGTCCGGTAAAGGCTTCGTCGGTATCCACTCAGCATCCGATACCGAATACGACTGGGACTGGTACACCAAAATGGTCGGCCGCACCTTCCACATTCATCCGGCCATTCAAACCGCCGAAGTGGAAGTACTGGATCGTAAATTTCCCGGCCTAGAGCGCATGCCCGACCGCTTCCTGTGGACCGACGAATACTACGAATTTGGCGCCGAGCGCATCGACGGTCTCAATTACATTCTCGCCGTAGACGAAAACACCTATGACCCGGTTGCCGACTGGGGCCAGGTGGCCGGTAAAGGCATGGGCTTTCACCCAATTGCCTGGTACCACGAATACGACGGCGGCCGTGCTTTCTACACCGGCTTAGGCCACATGCCTTCCACCTATAAAGACAAAATGTTCCTGGAGCATATCTACGGCGGCGTGTACTGGGCCGCGACGGGAAAAGGGCTTCGAAAAAAATAATTGCACATAAAAAAAGCCCGCTGTTTAAGCGGGCTTTTTTTATCGCTGTAACCGAAAACCTTACTCGCACATCATGCTGGTAATGTCATCAATCGACAAATCGGTTGCTCTCTTCGACGTCAAGCGGAAAGAGACACCGCCGAGTGTCAACGCCATGCTACCCACTGTCGAGATACCGCCTGCCGAGATTCGGGTAATTTCATCGCCCGTCATTTCTAACGTGACGGTATTGCCACCAATATCAATCGAGTAATCGCCGGACGACTCTGCATTTAAGCTAGATCCCGTAATATCGGCGTTCGCATCATCCTCTACAGCCTCGCGGTAGCAATTATCGCCCGCGTCTGCGCCGTCGCCTAAATAATTGTAAGCCGTTAAGGTACCGCTGGAATCGATGTAATAATAGTTTTTATCTACCCCAGATGAAGCATCGTACAACCCCATAACCTCATCAAATTCTGTGGATTCAGAACTGGAACCGCTAGATGAACTTGACGCCACACTCGAAGAGGATTCACCAAAAGGGCCTTCTTCACCTCCGCCGCACGCCGAAAGAGTGAGAGCCATAAGCGCTGCTATTAACCTTGCATTCATATGCATATCTGTCTCCATGTTTTTATCAAACATAATAAGGTACGCGACTAAAAATTGAGCTCCGCGAAATAGCTAAAAGTGTAAAAATAATGGTGAACTGTGAAAACATTGGCTCCATCCTTAAACAGGCCTTCACCTCCTTGCGAGGATTCATGACCTAAGCCAAATTTAATCTAATTCATATCAGCTTTCGCTGCTCATTCTCGCAAAAAGAGAATCTGTGGGTCAAATACTAACTGCGACGCCGTAACAAATAAACAAAGTTTCTCACACACAAAACGATTGCGTGAGTGGGCTTTCACCCAATCCTTCTACCACGAATACGACGGCGCCTACTGGGCTGCAACGGGAAAAGAATGGCGCAAAAAATAATTACCTATAAAAAAAGCCCGCTGTTTAAGCGGGCTTTTTTTATCGCTGTAGCCGAAAACTTTACTCGCACATCATGCTGGTAATGTCATCAATCGACAAGTCAGTTGCTCTATCCGGCGTCAAACGAAAAGAGACACCGCCGAGCGTCAACGACATGCTACCCCCTGCCGAGATACCACCCGCCGAGATTCGGGTAATTTCATCACCCGTCATTTCTAACGTGACGGTATTGCCCCCAATATCAATCGAGTAATCACCGGACGACTCTGCATTTAAGCTAGATCCTGTAATATCTGCGTTTACGTCATCCTCTACAGCCTCGCGGTAACAATTGTCGCCCGCATCTGCGCCGTCGCCTAAATAATTGTACGCCGTCAAGGTACCGCTGGAATCGATGTAATAATAGTTGTTATCTACTCCAGATGAAGCATCGTACAGCCCCATAATCTCATTGAATTCTGTAGATTCAGAACTAGCAACACTTGATGAACTGGACTGGGCAGTAGAAGCAACACTCGAAGCGGATCCACCAGAGGAACTACCGCCTCCACCGCACGCAGAAAGTGCAAGGGCCATAAGCGCTGTCATTAACTTAGCATTCATATGCATCTTGGTCTCCATATTTTTTATCAAACACAACACAGCACGCGAATGCGAAATACGCACCGCGAAATCACTAAAAGTGAAAAAAATAAAACTGAATTGTGGGAAGGTAGGCTTCATCCTTAAAAGTATTCTCGCATCCTTGCAGGGATTATTGGCCAAAGCCAAATCAAAACTATTTAAGTAGTTATTATTCTTTATTTACCATATCCATTTTCTGCTCTCATAAGAAACGGATACGCGAGAGGAATGTTAACCGCGATTTCGTCACAAATAAACAGAGCTTCTCACGCCAAAACCGAAGATGTGACACAGCGCACAGGACCGCACAAATGGACAACGTTGTCCATTTGGCTCGAGATACTTATAAGTCAGACTAATTCATAAACTAAATTTATAAAATCAATGGTTTTGCGATTAAGTGAACTGTCGCCAGAACTTGCGCGGAAAATTCTATGCGTAGTGGTCTGACCATAAGAAGAGGCTAAATATGCCTCCAATTTCTAAGCCCGTTTTTTTGTAGAAACCTCAAACACTACTGAGGGCACAATTGTCCCTTATTAAAAGTGCCCGTTAAACTGTAGCAGGTTCAACTTGAACCCAATGATCTCAATGATCCTATTGATTGTAATTGGAATCAGCAGCTGGCTCTTTAAATTTTTTGAAAAAGAACCGTGTCTTAAATGTGGAATCAATATTATCTTCATTGTATGAATAATCTAGACCATCATACACAACACTTTCATCTCCTCTGGAAGTTATAGTTAGCTCCATACCTTTCAAATAAGTTATCAAATATTTCTTTTCGTCTTTATTTAGTCGATTACTATTTTCACAAATGTTTTTAGCACATGAAATATACTTAGAGGCAGACTCCCAATCAAGCAACTGGAAATAAGCCGTAGCAGTCAAAATAGAAGTTGTAACATTATCTTTTCCCAATATCGCCCTACATTTATTTAGTAATTCAATCACTTCCTTCCAATTTTTATCCAAACATTTTCTATCAACTTTGTTCAAAGTATTAGCGTATCTTACAGACTTAACTATCCTTTTAATCATAAAAACCCTCACATAAGTTACACGAAAAAAGCAGTGTAACTCTGATTTTATTCATGAAAAGAATAGGGTCAGGTCTTGAATTGTGAATTCTCGTGGGCTTTTATTATTTTACTCACAGAAGAGTAATGTAACCCAAAGTACTCAGCTATTTCTTTCATTTTATACCCACCCGAAAGCCAGGTGGCTACTATCGCTTCATTGCGTGATTCGGCTGATCTTGCATAGTCACTCAGTGGTTTAGCGAATGGGCGCCTTTGACTGCTTGGTACCTCATCTAAGCTTTTATCAGAATCCAATAACGTTTGCATCTGCTCAACAAATGCTTCACTTCCTAGAAACACCTGATTCTTTAAACTTTCCCACGGTGATGGCTGCCCTTTCCCTTCTTCCACAAAGCGCTGATAGCGCTCACAAGCGGTTTTTCGTCGGCGAGCAAAACTGCTCAGCAACCAATCGACATTTAACCAAGGTTTTACCGGCTCGAATCCAGCCGTTGCTCGATAACTACTCCAGCGCCATTGCTGGGCTTTTCGGACCATTCTCGCTCGAACAGGGTTTAAAACGATATAACGCGCCAACTCCAGCAAGTAGGATTCCTTATCAACAAGAATCGCCTTGTAGCGCCCCTGAAACACATGGCCTACACGGGAATGCAGCCGATTAAAACGCTGCGTATAAACACCGTTTAGTTGGCGCATTCCCACGGACAAATTAGACTCTGGGGTTTCTATCAGAATATGATAATGATTACTCATCAGGCAGTAGGCATGGCAAACCCAATTGTAGCGGTTGCAAACCTCACCCAACACTTCCAGCCAGACTGCTCTATCCTCATCATTCAGATAGATATCTTCCCTACCATCACCCCGTGAAGTGACATGATAGAGAGCTCCGGCAAATTCTATGCGTAGCGGTCTGGCCATAAGAATCAGATTAGCAGTCAATCGTCGAATTCACAATTCAAGACCTGACCCCAATCTCTCTGTTATTGATCTGAAGACGGGGCATTTGCTCCTCCTTGAACAAATCAATTGTCCTAACCTTAGAAATCGAAAATAACCAAACCACCCTCAAAAATCAACGACCCCATATGTCTCGCGGACCTCGAATACTAATAATCAGAAAATAAGTCTGTTTGAACTAAAAAGCTACCGTTATGAGTTCCTCGATAACCCGTATACCATACCCAATAGAGGTTATGTTCTCGAGAATCTCTAAAGAGCTCTAGTTCTATTTCGCCTAGCGAAGATTTCATCTCAACAGAGATCTTCTTCGTAGGATGGGACCCACTAACTTTAGGAGGGACATTACGACTAACAAAATCTTCCACCAGCTCCTCACCTGATGAAAAATCAACACTGTTAATCTTTACAGAAAAGTTATGACCACTAGCTATTTCATCTATTTCATTAATAACAGCTATGGCTGAAAAAGCTTTAAGTAAAAAACTACCTCCCCCTATTAACGCTAGATTTACAACAAAGGCTACAGCAAAATTAACTGACTTTTTTCTATTTCTCCTGAACACCTTAAAATATACTGATATTATAAAAAAGATCACCAGAGGAAAGCAAAAAATGGCAACAATGACGCCCATAACCTGATAAATTTCAGAAATAAAATCAATCATCTTTTCCACTTTCTCTTCTTTGGTCTTTTATGTTTAATATCGGCCACGTATATGTGACGTGACCTGAGTAGGTTATCGGAATGTCGGCAGGCAAAAAGTCTAACCCCAAGGCCGTATAGTTTCCCGTAAACCCATCACCAAAGACTTTTCCTTTATCCACATCCAAAATTAAGTCACCCCCCACTTGAGTTTGCCCAGCCCACCTTTCAAGGTCAAATATATTATTTGCAGTAGTACTCTGATAAGTAATGTTAACACCACCACTTCCGGTATCGCCGCCACCTCCAAGCGTGAAATGAATCGCAGCATTGCCATGATGGTCCCAGTTATAGCTGAGCGCAGCAGTAACTCCTGGCCCCATACCTAAATCTCCTCCCAAAGCTATTGTCCGCGTCCCCAAAACTACTGGCCCTGAAAGAGAATATACGCCATCGCCATCAACAGGGTAATACATTCCAATATTATCTCCGATGGTATCCTCCAACCTAATACCCCCTACAATTTCACGGTTGATATCAGAAATATTTTGATTGCTAAATGCGATGGCACCATAAAATTCTGGACTAGGTAATATTGGTTCATCGAGCATGGCTTCGGCACTATCAATGCGCTCTTGATTCGAAGCTAGAGTGCTGTCGTAACCTTCTCGACGCGCTAAGTCTTCTTCTTTCACTTTTAAGTTTGACGCAAGTTGTTGCGCCGCATCGTCATTCGCAATCAGAGGCATACCGTTGTATTCGGCACCGACGATCGCACCCGTCTCATCATGAAGGAAATCTAAATTTTGTGCGGCTTCCTCACCATATCTAGCTGCGACTTTAGCCGTTTGCTCTTCGATGATTTCGTCATTACGGCGCTGCATGGACGCGGTTAACTGGGGTGGCGGCTCGGATGTAATGCCTAATGTTTTTTTCGTCTGTTCCCACCCTACTGCAATTTCCTCTGGATTGGCTAGCTGAGAAACCTTATGACCCATAGCGGTGTAAGTATCTACCGCTACAATATCCTTCAGGTTACTCCCCCAACGCTCAAGCGTATTTTCGTTCTCCGCCGTCTCCGGATCATCCTCCGCAAACAACCCACCAATCGCTTCAATCGCCGTACTACTCACATACACATCAACGTTAGTAGAATCCTCTTTAGTAGTAACCTGCGCACTATCGACATCCCGGTTTAAACCCGACAGATCGACATCGGGGTCGTCGCGTACAACGATATTGCCATTACCCACGGTGGCGTAGTTGGTTTGACGGTAATCGTGATCGGCGTAGTTACCCTGCGCTGTCCAGCTTGGTCCTTGCTCATCTTGGCTGGCACCGGTGTTGCTGTTGGCACCGGCATCGCCACCGGTACTAAAGCCAACGTTAAGGTAGAAGCTCTCATATTCGTCGTGATCTTCAATGTCACTGAAACCGATGGTGCCGGTATCCAGTACCAAGTTACCTTGGTCTTCGCCGTTTTCATCGATGTTGGCGATCAGTGCGCCGTCGATTTGAGTGTGACCACCGACATTTATGTTGACGGATTCAGAGCCAATGATGCTGGTCTGCTCGCTCACCCAGGCGCTGGAGCCTTCTGTTTCACCGTAGCCCACGCTAGCACCGCCGGAAACCCCAGCACCGACTGTAATACTGGCGCTCACGTCCCATTGTTCGCCTTCCACCATGCCAATATCTTGTACCGAAGCCACGGTAAGGTTGTTGCCCACATTCATGTCGACGGTGGCACCCTGTAAGTTGCCGCCCTCAATGGTGGTGTCGTTAGCACTAGTGATACTGAGATTATCCGTGGCAGTAATGTGGCTGTTTTGACGCGTCGTTGTCGTGCTGTCTAACTCACTCTCACCCATGGCCATATTGGCGGTAAAGCCAATGCCCTCTGAGCCAAAGTTAATACCCGCCCCGGCGCTTAAGTGCTCTGAATCCGAACTGGAATCTTCCAGCCCTTCAGAAGCATTAATCGTGACATTGTGCCCGGCAAGCGCAATATTGGTGGCGTTCATGTCGCTACCGGTCACGGTCAGCTCGTCTTCAGCGGTTACATTGAGGTTGCCACCGGCATTGAGCACCGAGCCTGTGTTGGTGATGATGGTATCCGTGAGGTCAGATTCAGACTGGCTAAACCCGGCGGTAAGGCTGGCATTACCGCTGGTGGCCTGTAAGGTCGCCCCGACTTGCAAGTATTCAGTGCTGTTGGTGTTGGTGTAAGTATTATCGGCAGCAAGGATATTGACGTCTTTGCCGTCTATATCAATATCACCTTCGGCATTGACGGTGGAGCCGCTTACCGTAGCCGTATTACCGGCGTCGATGGTGACATTACCACCGGCCGCAAGGTTTGATCCTATCGCCTCTTGGCTGTCGGCGGTGTTGCGGGTGGTGGTCGTGGTTTGCCCAAGATGAGCGCTGGCACTAGCGCCGATATTGCTGATCGCATCGGCGGCTTCCATTGCTCCGCTGGCATCACTGACAGCATTGTCGCCACTGCCAAGGGCGCCAATCGTATCTACCGCATCGCCAATATTGTGATTAGCACGGATAGTTAAACCGTCTTTAATCAGTGTGTCTTCTGTCGCAGTGGAGCTTCCCTCTACGCTGGTGACAATATTGATATTGTTTTCGGCTGAGAGAGAAATGTCGTCTTCAGCCGCAACATTACTGCCGGCAATGGTAATGTCATTGCCCGCATCAAAGACTGCATTGGTGCCAGCATTTATCAGGCTACCGTTACTTTGCGCAATAGAGCCCTCTAGCCCCTGTTCTTCGGTTCGATCACCACTAAAGAACGTAACGCCGTTGGAGTCAGTGCTTAAACTCATACCCGAACGAGTCACGGATTGACTTTCACTTTGCTGACTGTTTGAGGTAGCGGCGGTGACGTTGATATCACCGGCGGCCTTAATACCCACCGCTTTTCCGGCGTTCACTAGGCCACCTTGGATATTTACATCATTACGCGAATTAACGGTGACGTTATTGCCAGCGTTAAGCACACTACCAATGGACACCTGATTAATATTGTCCGTTTCATTTTTATCTTCTTTGCTCCACGATACTGAGCTGCTATCAATATTGAGTGAGAAGGAGCGGCTGGTGTGCTCTTCTTTATGGTAGGTGGTTTCATTCATCGCCAGCAGATTTAAATCGCCGCTGTCGTCTGTCAGACCAGTTTGGATTTCTATATCCTCACCGGCGTTAACACCACTTGCCGCCAAGGTGGTGGTACGGCCCGAGAGTATTGTCGCGTTGTCACTCGCCGTAACCGATGTACCGACTTGAAGCGCTGCCCCATCGGTGACCTTGTCGCTACTACCGCTAATACCACCAAAACCACTAGAGCGAACGCGTTCAAACGATGTGTGCACTTCTTCAGAAGCCACTAAGTTGACATCCTGACCTGCACCGATGGTGACATCCGTACCGGAAATATTGCCGCCCACTATGTTTACATCTCGGCTCGAGAGCAGATTTATCTGATCATTTTCTTCATCCAACGCGGTATTTATAAAAACTTGCCCGCCTGCCAACACGTTATTACCCACGACAGTTTCATCGTAGCTTTCCGACTCGCGGGTTTCACTGCGGCCAAACGATTTATCTTTACGTTCATAGCTATAGTGATACTCAGAATCCGTTACCGCCACCAAGTTTGTATCGCGCTCGGCGTGCAAACGAATATTGCCGTTTTCGGAAATAACATTGCTGCCAGTTAAGTTAATATCTTGACCGGCTTTAAGGCTAACACCCTGATCACCAATAACATTGGCTTGGGTGTGGGTTATTACCTCGCGCTCGCCTTTACGGTCACCATAATCGAAACGACTGTGCCGGCTATTGGCGACGGCCTCCAGGTTAATATCGCGGCCTGCGCTTATTGATGCAAAGCCACCGGCACCAAACTGAGTACCCTCGGCATTGATATCGCGCCCGGCATCGACTAATAAGTCGCCGCCGCTTTGAATGTTCGCAACCTGATACTCAACCCGGCTGCCTTCGCTGTCGTGATGGAGGGATTGATAAGTAGATTTTTTCTCTATCGCTTCAAGCTGAATGTCATTGCCCGCCCGAAGGGCAATAAATGAGTCGGCAGAAAGGGAGCTTCCTTGCAATTCAAGGTTGTTGCCTGCATCCAGCGACAGTGAGTTATGAGACACAATCACCGAGGCTTCACCCACTTTGGTTTTTACACCCTGGCTCCAGGCCGTGCTGTATTCAAGTTGTTCGAATTCGGTTCTGTTAACTATGTCGCCCAGTTCGGTAGTTAGAGCAACGTCTACGCCTTCAAGGTAGCCTTGCTGGTTAATAATATCCTGCTGCGCCGTCAGGCTAAGGGTACCGCCCGACACCATATCGGCCACCGAGCTGTTGATAATACTGCCGCCCTCAGAGTTTACCCATAACCCCCGGTCGGCCCCCAGCGAACCAAGGTTGGTAACATCGCCGCCTGCGGTTAGCTCTAACAAGTCTGCCTGTAAGGTGCCGGTATTAGTCAGTGTTTCACCCGCCGTTAACCCTAAACCGCTTAAAGAGGTGAGGTTGGCATTTTGATCAATTGCACCATCGGCCGAAAAGTTCATGGTGCCGCGGCTGCGAACATTTTCGTTAAACGTTATGTTACCGCCAGACTCAACATACACATTACCGCCCACACGAAGGGCGCTGTCATTCGCCAGCATGTCATCCTGACTTAAACTTGCCAGATACAGCCGGGGAACGAGCACAGTTTCTCCGTTTACTTCTTCCTCTACCATCCAGACGATATCGTCGGTAAGGCTGGCCGCTTGATCTGCGGTAAGCGCAATACCCACGGCCAGCTCCATCGAGCCATTGGCGGCGATGGCGTTGTCCATCAAGTGCTGCATGCGCGCTTCGTCGCTCACGCCGTAAGCGCCAAAACTCAGGTTGGCCTGGCCCACTAGCGCCTGGTTGACCAGCTGGGTTTCATAAAAGGCATCCCCCAACCGCTTTTGGGTTTTATCCGGGTTGTAGCCAATGGCGTTTAGCAAATAGTCCGAGCCCAGAAAGTTACCGTACTCGGTGTATTCCGGGCGGGTCTCTACCAGGTATTGCCCTTCGGGAGCGGTGTTTTCAACGTAAAGGCCGCCTAAGTGCTCGGGGTTGTAGTCAGCCGGCGCGGTAGAAATTTCAACGCCCGTGGGGCTTTGCGCCCCCGAGGCGTCGGGTTTTTTCGGGTCCACCATCACGTATTGGCCACCCGGGGTTAGCACCACTTCTTTGCCCTGTTCGGCGGCGCGGCTTTTAAACTCGGCCAGCTGATCTGTATTTTCCGCCGGTAACGTGTGGCTACCGCCTTCAGTATTTGTGTTGCTGGCCTCCACCTCGGTATTACCGTCTACCTGGGTACCGGCTACCGGGGTGGATTCGCCATCTGCCAATGCTTGCTGCTGGGCGCCGGTGCCATCCACACCCGCATCGCTGCCTTGCGCCTGCTCAGCAGCGGAAACTTCTGGCTCTGGTGTGTAGCGTGCAATTAAGTCTTGCAGTTGTTGTTGTACAAAGTCATCACCCGCTTCGGCGCGCTCTTGCGTGGGCCGCGCCGTAGAGGCAGCCGCTTGCTGGGCCTGAGCCTGCTTGGCCGTGGCATCCTCAGCTTGGCGAGAAAGAATGTTTACGTGTATTTCTTTGTCGCCACCGGCTGTGGCATCGCCATCGCGCCCGGTTTCCTGGTCTGCATATTGCCGTTGCGACTGGTTGGTATTTCCTTTCTGACCGTTTCTACCGCCGTCGCCTGTTACGCTGGCGTATTCATCTTGTTTGTCTTGGAGGCGGCCAACCGTTTCAGCGGTGTTGTTGACATTTATTGAACGCTCGTCCACTCCGTCAAGACTACTACTTCCCTCAAATGAAATATCCTGCTCAAAGCTGGCCGCCATACTTCCCGCAACGTTAATTTGGCCGTACTTAACATCGGCGCCTTCGACGGATTCTTCCTGATTGCGGTTTTTATAGCCAACAAATCTGTATTCCTCCCTGTATGTTTCCATACCGTTCGCATCAGTATCGTAGGCATCATACTCAACATGGTATTCATCGTAGGTAGTGGTAATTACATCAGTTTGATCTTTAGCGGTATTAAAACTGGCCAGCTTCGCCCCCTGAGCGGTGAGGTTTCCGCCAACAGTGATATTTCCAAAGGCATTGATCACATCTGCATTGTAAAAAGCCATGTTGCCACCGGATGAAATTAATCCGGCTCGTTTACCCTCCGTTCTAACCACAGTGGTGAAGTACTCTTTTTCTGTTACGAGCTTCTTATCGTAAAACTGAAGGTCTTTCTGTAGAGGAACGCTGCCAGGATGAAAACCTTCCGTGATAGTCATCCCGGATAGCAGTGCTTGCCCCTCTGAAGTTTCTGCCCCGTTGCCCCATTTCTCCTGAAACGCGACATAGGTACTGTCTTCAGTGGTATCGGTTAAGCCCAAATACTCTTCACTGACCCCCTCTGTCGAGTTGACGACGCTTTGGGCCGACAAGCTCATATCTGTTGAAGAATTGATAGTTCCGCCGGTATTTTGAATAACGTTGGCGCTGCTACCCGCAGACTTACCTCCGATACTGATTGTGCCTAAAGACAAGATATCGGCGTAGTAATTATTTAAGGTGTCGCTTACTCCCAAAGTCATGGAGGTGCCGGAGTACAATACGGCGTTGTTCTGGTTGGCAATATTATCGGCAAACAGCTCAAGATTATTTCCCGCGCGAATAGAATGATTGTTTAGTACATTCTCGGCGTTAACAATTACGTTGCTTGAGCTTTCAATGGTGCCGCTATTATTCAGGTTTCCGGTAATGTTTAGCTCCGCCGTAGCGCCACTGCTGATCACAGCCGACACATCATTGGTTAAACCTTGCGAAGTTAACGTGACATCCCCGTTGGCTGATATAGTGCCGCCATTAAAAATACTGCCCTCGCTGGCAAGAATGAGGCTACCCTCACTGACTAAGGATTCGTTGGCACCAAGGTTAACGCTATTGATTACCTGAATATCCAACAGGCCCTTGGCCTCAATTTTCCCGCTGCCTAAATTGAGGGTATCCATGTCCAAGTACAGAATATTATCTGACGCGAGCGTACCGCTATTGGAAAAGTTAGAAGTCTTTACTTCTAGTGCCTCAGCCGCACTTACCGTACCGGCATTGCTAAAGCTGCCGTCTTCCGTATCAATAGCAAGCACATTACCGCTGTCCACCTGGCCGGAACTAGCGTTGTTAAACGATTGTGCATAAACACTGAGAAAACCCCCTGCGGATATGTCACCGGCGTTGCCAAGGGCCTGAGTGGTTTGCAAGGAAAGGTTGGCGTTGCTGCGAATATTACTGTCAGAATCGCTCTGGTATTGGTTAAAGGTTAACCCCAGCAAGCCTGTGCCGGTAAAGGCCAGGGTGCCGCCGGTGTTATTAAACGTATTTGCCACATCCACGTTAAAACCAGAACCACCTGCCGACATAGTGGCAGAGTTAGTCAAGCTGGAAACCATAATTTCACTAGTGCCAGAGCCGGTGCCAATAATTCTTGCCTGGTTTGAGTTAGTCAGCGCACTGGTATTTATGTCCAGCACAGCGCCAGAGAGTAGGCCTTGATTGTCGTTTTCAATAGGGCCGCCGCGTAAGCGCAAGGTACCGGCGGATTGTATTTTGCCACTGGTATTGTTTAGCCCAGAGTCAGCTGTAACCGTGAGCGTGCCACCGGTGTGTTGAATGCTGCCATCGGTATTATTAAGAGCGCCGCTGGTGGCGACCGAAAAACTGGCGTTATTGGCGATAATACTACCGCCTTGGTTATTAAGACTTCCTACGCTGATGTAACCGCTGCCGCCACTGGTAGACAGTATTTTACCGCCGCCGGTGTTATTAAGCCGCGAGGCGTTTAGCTGCACCCGGCCACCTTGCAAGTGACCATGGTTATTTTCGATAGTGCCATTGGTATCAATATCCAAAACGCCATCGGCAATCAGAACGCCTTGCTGGTTATTCACCGCGGCACTGATGTCGATATCGCCCTGGGAGTAAAGGGTGCTGCCAGTGTTAGTAAAAGTACCCACTCCGGTAATGCTAATACGCTCGGCCGCCGATACCGTGCCCGCGCCGGTAATGCTACCGCTAAGTTGCGCAGTGCCCGCGGTGGAAACTGTGCCGCCGCTAATGTTCATAACACCGGCATTGCCCAGTTTTAAAACCCCGGTACCCGCATGAACGATGCTACCCGAATTGATTACGTCCCCCATAAACGATTGATTTTGGCTGTTGCTGGCCAAGGTTGCGCCGGTTCGGTTAGTCAGTGTGGCCACGGCCAAATCCATCGAACCCGACGTGCCGGTAGCGACCAATTGCCCGGCATTGTCCAGGGCATTACCGCTTAGTTGAATGCTGCCGGCCTCTATCCGACCGAGGCTCTGGTTCACCAGAGTGTCAAAGTCTGTCCACTGCAAGGTGCTGGCACTGATAACGCCATTGTTATTCAGCACAACGCCGCTGGCTGCCAAAGTACCGCCGGTTTTTAGGGTGCCGGCAGGTTCATTTGTGCTTTCACTCTGAGAGCTGGCGACACTTTGCACAGCAGCAGCGCCCGGCAACAGGCCATTGTCGAGTTGGGTGGTGTTTAGGGTAAAGGCGCCCGTGCCATTGTGGGCAATATCGCCACTATTGCTAACGCGGCTGGCAGTTATTGTGGCGTTTTGTGAATCGGTAACGATAATGCCACTGTTATTTAGCGCACCGCTGGCGGTAAGGTCAAAGCCAGAGAAGGCGGTGATACCACCCGAATTGTCTATTTGCCCTCCCACGGTTACGCTCAGTTCTTCGCCGGCACGGATAATAGCCTGCCCGGCGTTAATCACTGCTCCGGTAATATCAAGAGTCATATCACCATCGGCCAGTAAGTTGCCTGTGCTGTGCAAGTCGCTGGCGCTGACGTGAATATCCCCTGTGGAGGCTACGGTGCCAGTAAGGGTGAGGGTATCGGGGTGGTCGAGATTAAACAGTCCGCTACCGGTGTGAATAACGGTACCGTTTTCGTTGTCAATTTCACCAAACACAAAATCCCAATGGGTGGAGCTGTTGCGCACGGTGCCGTAGTGATTGCTAAATTTATTAACATTTAAGCTCAGGGTGTCTTCACCCTCGCCCACCGAAGCCACAATACCCTGATTGGTGTTATCCACCCACTGGGCGGAAAGGTTTAGGGTATCGCCGGCGATATAGCCTTCATTCGCGTTGTGAATTGTGTTTTCGGCGGTTAAGGTCACGCCCCGCCCCGCAATGGCGCCATCGGTGTTATCAATACTGGCAGCGTTTAACGTAATGTCGCCTGCCGATTGAATCACGCCGCCCGCGTTGCGCAATACGGATTCACTATTCGCGGTAAATAAACCTTGGCCGCGGTGCTCGATGATACCCCCGGTGTTATCCAGCTCAAGCCCCACGAGCGATAGATCGTGTTGGAACACCTGCAACGAGCCACCATTGCGGTTATCCAAAAGTTCGCTTTGCAGCGTAAAACTGCCACTGCCTTCACCCATAGCAATCAAGGTGCCGGCGCGATTGTCTATTTGATTAATATCCAACGACAAAAATTCTTGCCCTTGAATGTAACCGCCGCTGTTACTCAGCTGCTCTGCCGTAAGGGTAGTGTGCTCGGCGTTGATAATCGCCTGGCGGTCATCTTCACCCGATGGGGCAAAGGCATTATTGATAATTTGTGCGCTGTCGATGAGCAGATGATTTTCGGTATTAATCTGGCCGCCGGTGTTGTTCAACACACTTGCAAGCTTCAGTACCAAGTTGCCCTGGCCTGCTTGTTCGATAAAGCCGCGCTCGTTTAGCAAGGTGTCAGCCTGGATGGTGACGGCCCCAGACTCTGCCAGCACCGCGCCGCGCGAATTATCCAGAGTGTTTTGCAGCGATAGCGCTATGGCGTTTTCCGAAAACACCGAGCCGTCTGTATTTATTAAGGTATCAGCGTTAATGTTCAGGCCGGTCGCGGCTTGGATAATTCCGTTAGTATTATTCAGTGCCGATGCATCCACATTCACGGCACCCTCTGCACGTACTTCGCCTTCGCGGTTATCCCAGTTGCCCTGCGCCACGGTGATCGAGCCGCCCGAATACACCACCCCCTGGTGGTTAACCAGCCCATTAAACGACAGCTCACCTTCGCCCAATGCGGCGACAACGCCCTGGTTGATTACTTGTCCATCCATGTGATTACTGGCGGAGTGGAGCTGCAGCCGCGCTCCGGCGTTGTTTTCCAGGTTGTTGCCGTTGAGGCTAAACGCATTGTTTTGTTCCGAGGTAACCATCAGCAGGCCACCTTCGTAGCTGCCGTCACCAGCGGGCGTGGCCTGGTTGCGCAACACACCAGAGCGCAACGAAAACTGACCAGTCTGGACGGTGCCAAAGTTAGTGGCCGTTTGAGCATCCAGGCTCATCCAACCAGCATTGATAAAACCGTCAAATTGGTTTTCCATTTCAGTGGCTGAAATTTCAATGCTATTCGCTGCCAGTGTCCCGCTGTTGGTAAAACGCTGCTGCGCTTGAACCTCGATATCGCCATCGCTGACGATAACGCCGTCGCCACTATTCCAGTCTGCGAGACTTTCAAGAGTGAGTGTGCCGGCAGCGGCGTGATAGAGAGTACCGCTTGCGTTATTAAACCCGTCAAGCTGCAAGGTCTGATCAGCCGAATGAATTTCTAAGGTGCCGTACTGGTTATTCCAGGTGCTGCCACTCCAGAAAAAGTCGTCCGTTTGGGTGGATTGCGATAGCACCAAACCGCCATCGGTGTTTTGCACCTCGTCGACGTTTAACGATAAACCTTGCCCGGCCACCAAAGTACCGCCTTGGTTATTCAAACGAGTAGCGGATACCTGGGCAGCACCGGCCACCTGAATCAATCCTTGTTGGCTGTTGTTTACGTCGGTAGCGTCAAGCTGTAAGGCGCCTTGCGTCGCCACCTGGCCAGCGCTGTTGTCGATATCCGATAGCGTCAGTACGCCATTACCGGTATGCAACAAAGTGCCTTGCTGATTGATAAGCGCCGCGCCGATAGACAAATGCTCTCCGTGGGCTTCAATCAGTCCGCCGCTGTTATCTACTTGGGCGGCTAGCAGCCGCAAGCTTTCGCCCTGCTCGCCAGTGGCCAGTATGGTGCCTTCGCGATTCGTCAGAGCATGGGCATCCAGCGTCAGCTGTTGGCCCTGTACCGTGGCGGTGTTGTTGAGTGTATTCGCATCAAGGGTAAGAGTATCGGCACTGAGGTAGCTTTGCCCGTCGGCATCGGCTCGGTTGATGACGTCGGCGGCCTCAATTGCAAGGTTCGCGGCAAGAATCGTGGCGGTATCGTTTACCAACTGCTGAGTGGTAATGCCTAAGGTATTGGCGTTGATTTCTCCGGCCAGGTTGTTCAGCTGCCCCGCCTGAATATCCAATGTGCTGGCACTGAGCAGACCTTGCTCGTTAATCAATTCGGCGGCCGATAAGCTAACCGCCCCGCTCCCGGTACCGGCTATTTCGCCCTGATTATGTAACTGACCTTCGGCAATTACCGTCAGCTCGCCATCACCGGCCAATACTCCGGTATTGTTCAGGGTATCGGCCTCAAGCCGCAGCGTTTGGCCTTGTGTTTGTGCCACTACCCCGCTGTTGTCTATTACCCCGCCCTGTACGGTGGCCACACCATTGTAAGATTCAATATGACCACTGTTGCTCAGTGTGTCTGTCGTAATCGCAAGCTTGGATGCAGCTTGCTCATCAGCCGCCAGCAACAACCCGTGGTTAACTGTCTCGGTGGCGGACAGCACAAGCTCGGAGGCCTCTACCCGGGCGTATTGGTCATTCACGAAACGTGCGACGGTAATGTCTATCCAGTCGGCATTTAGCCAACCACGCACTTGTTCGTTTGTCGAGCTGTTAGTGATGGTGTCAGCGCGAATGCTGATACCGCCATCGGCCAGAATCTGGCCCGCGTTATTCTCAAACGTGTGGGTATCAACCACCAAATTATCAGCCGCTTGAATCACACCCTGGTTAACAAGGTCAGTAGCAGCCGTTAGCTGAACATTCGCTTCACCGGCAATAACAGACTCGGCGCCGTTGTTAATACGCCCTGCAGTAACCGCCAACTCACCTGCGCCACTGTGAACAATTTGGCCGCTGCCACCATTGTTTAGCTCATGTGCATTAATGGCAAAGCTACCGCCCTCTACCTGTAAGCTACCCGCGGTGTTATTGAGCGAAGAGGTTACCGCTAGTGTGCTGGCCTCAAGTGAATTTGTGGCCAGTAATAGCCCTGCGGTGTTATCTACGCTATCGGCCGCAATACTGAAATAATCCGCACTGATTAATCCGTTTGCGTTGTGCAGTGCCTCAAGGGTGAGGCTAAGCTCCGAGGTGGCAAGCCGACCTTGGGTATTATCAAAGTTCGCAATATTTGCACGGATTTGCTCATCCGCTACTAATAAGCCATCCGCCGTGTTATTTAGTGAAGTTGCGGTAATGTCCAGCTCGGCCGCTGAAGAGATAACACCACTGGCGTTATCCAATTGTGCTGCTTGTAAAAGCAGTGTCTGCGCCGCGCTTACTTCACCGTTGGCGTTGATGAGACTATCAGTGTCGAGCGTCAGGTCGTGGCCGGATGCGATTACACCATCGCGGTTATCGAACGCATCGGTCGCCACGGCCAAATGAGTCTGTGCCCCCGAGGCAAGCAATAACCCTTGCGAATTAATAAGTTCGCGCGCCTGCACGGACAGCACACCACCATAACTTTCAATGCGCCCTGTGTTGGCCAATGTATCAACATTAAGCGACGTACCGGAAGCGTCTTGCCCGTAGCCGATCACGGTGCCAGAATTTACGAAACTATCTGCAAGAATGTCCAGCTCACTGGCCTGAACAATACCTTCTTCGTTATTTAGTAGTTGTTCTACCTTAGCTGATAAATTCTGAGCACTGATAAGGCCGGTATTATTCATTTGGTTTGCGTTCAGGATTACGCCGGTGCCAATGACCTCCCCCTGGTTACGCAACTGATGAGCTTCAATATTTAGATCGTGAGCGGCCTGAATCACCGAGTCGTTGACAAGGTTTGTTACATTGATATTCGCCGCTTGGCCTAGAGATACCACATAGCCTTCGGCTTCGTTGTGTAACTCATTTGCCTGTATTGTGAGATTGTCTTGGGATTGAATGACCCCGGCGTAATTAACAATGCCCTGGGTGGCATTTAAGCTTGCTATGCCCTCAGCGACAATCTCCCCCGAGGTATTGTCAATTGACTGCGCCGACACACTTAATGAGCCTGCGGTGTACACCTGGCCACGGGTGTTATCCAGCGCCTGCTGCTGCAGCGATAGCATACCCTGCCCCTGGTGCAGCAACCGCCCATCACGGTTGTCTAGGTGGGTATCACTCAAATCCAAAGTCACACCGTAGCTTTCCAGTAAACCACGGTTAATAAGCTCATCCACATAAAAGCTCAAGGCTTCGCCCTGCTGCGAAAACGCGGATACCACGCCGTGGTTAGCAAACTTTGGCGTGGTAATGGTGACGCTGTGGCCACTTATTTCACCGTCTAGGTTATCGATTTCTTCCGCGTTCAGGGTGACATTAGTCGCAGCGGATAAAACACCCTGCTGATTCAAAAATGTCTCAGCCTGAATATGAATGTCGCTATGGGACGATAGTTGCCCACGAGTGTTCACGACCTGATTGGCCGCAAGTGATAAGCCGCCTTCACCAAACGAGATAATCTCGCCGTCGGTAAGATCGAGTGTGTTTTCAATGGTAAAGCTTGAATCGGAATCAGAAAACAGATGAATGCGACCGGCGCGGTTGTTCAGCTCGGACAAATCAAAAGTCAAGCTGCCGCCCGATTGCAGCAGGCCCTGTTCATTGTTAAAAGCATTTACCGTTAAACCCAGATTTTTACCCGCGCTGATTTCACCGCCGCGGTTATCGATTACCGATGCACTGATATCCAGACTTCCTGCGGTATAAAGCGTGCCGGTACGGTTATCAAATACATTGCCGGTGGCAACAGAAAGCCGCCCTTCACCGTGGTGAATAATACGGCCGCCCTGTGTCTCGTAGGCGATATCACTGAGTTTCAGGTTATGGGAATAAACCTCTAGCAGGCCCGTATTGAAAAAGCTGCCGACGCTTAGCTGAAAGTCCCGATCGCCCGCCCCTGAGGAAAGAATCGCCCCCGCGTTGTGTATATCTGTGGCATCAATGCTTAGCGACTGAGCTTCAATTAAGCCGCCATTGTGATTGGTAAGCTGATTTAATTCGAGGCTCACATTGTCGCCGCGCAGCTGGCCATCATTCGCCAGCTGATCTGCGGTAAAAGTGAAACTGCCTTGGGATTGGAGCACACCGGTATTGCGCAAAGACCCTAGTGCATCAATCTGTAAGACCTGGCCGGATACAATAACCCCGTTGCGATTATCCAAAGCATCGCTCGCAGCAAAAGACAGAGCCACACCACTTGCGCCAGAAACTTCCCCGCCGGCGTTATCTAGCGCAACAGTTTGCAAATTCAAACCATTGGCAGCCGAGAGCAACCCGGATCGGTTGCTGATACTGTGCGCATCCACGGTAATATCAGAGGCTGCCAACTGACCATCGTCATTGACAAGATCATCGGCGGTGACAAACAAAGCATCGCCATTAATGACGCCGAGACGATTGTCCAGGCTGGAAATATCCAGGCGAATGTCGCCCTGGCTGCTAATAACACCGTCGCTATTGTCAGTATTGCTTGCGGTAAGATTGAAATCGCCGTGGCCGTAATGGAGGATGTCGGAGTCGTTATTGATTAAGCTTTCGGCAGCGACATCAAAATTCTCACCCTGCGTCTGTATGCTGGCGCCTGCAGTGTTGCTGATAAGCCCTTCAATGTTCAGGCTCAAGTCAGCCTGCTCACCGTGAGCGAGCAAAAGCCCGCCCGCGCTTTGATACTGAGCGGCATCAATATGTAACTGTTGCGCTTGAATGCTGCCCCGGTGATTATTGATACTTTGCAACCCACCGGTGAACGAGTCGGCTGACAGCAGGCCTTCGGTATTTGTCAGGTCGGTAGCGTTGAGCGTAAAGGTCTGCGCGGTGATCGCCCCCTGTGTGTTATTTATATCATTTAACACACTCAGCGTTAGCTCACCCTGGGTGGAGCTGATGGTGCCGCCGGTATTGTTCAGGCCACCCGTTGCGGAAAGCTGTAACTCACCTGCGGAATGAATGCTTCCCTGCTCGTTGTCAATGTCGCCCTGAATTTGAAGCGAAAGGCCCGAGCCTTCCGTATCGCTCGCCAGCAGAACACCGCTGCGATTATCCAACCTACCGGCATTTACACTGAGGGTTTGTGCATCAATAAAGCCTGCATCATTGACGACGCCGTCTGCACTCAGCGCTATGCGCTGGCTTTTAATTTTCCCCTGCGAATTTTCTATACCTCCTTCAGCCACCTGGATGCTGATAGCCTCGGCGCCAAACAGAGTACCTTGCGAATTATCTATGTCGCTATCAACATCAATAAAAAGCTCGAACTGATCCGATGTATAAATCTCTCCGATGTGATTGTCCAGCACATCGGCGGAAAGCTGCACATTGCCACCTTGGGCCTGAAGCACACCGGCGCGATTACCAATTCGCTCGGCAACTTCAAAATTTATCCCCCCGCCGGATACGATGTGGCCGTTATTATTGTTCAGCGACTGCAATGACAGCGACAAATCTTCCGCGCTGTATATAAAACCGGAATTTTCCAGGTGATTAACGCCATTCAAGCTAAATCTTGCTTCAGGGAGTAGTGAGCCATCCTCCGCCAGGCCTGCGTATACATTCCCTTGCTGGACGATACGGTCCGACTGCAATGACAGTGAATCTTGAGCGGCTAGCATGCCAGTATTGGTGATAGTGTCGCTTGCAATAAGCTCCACTGTCGGCGCGTACACTTGCCCATCGGCAATGACACTCTCAGAGGCGGAAGCAATGGTTACGGCTTGATTAGAGACCGCATTTTTTAGGCGAATGTCGCCATCTGCCGAAATTTCCAGCTGCTCAACCGATTGAATTAAACCCTCGCTGTTAACGCCCAAACCTTTTTCGGTACCTATCAGGTGGATGCTTTGTGCGTACATTCCGCCCAAAGCCGCGACGTCCAGCGCAACACCAGACGGTGTAGAGCCTTGCGAGTTTTCGGTCGAGCTGATAACACCGTCGCGGTAAGAGAAATAGTCGTTACCGGTAAATACGTTAACCTTTTTACCGTAAAGACTGGCATTAATAGTTGCCATGCGCGTTACGATATCGAAACGGTCAACATTCGAGGCGTTGATGCCATCGCCCTGGAGCACAAAATCACCGTCACCCAGAGTAAAGCCATCCAGGTTGCCGTTTATCATATTGGCCCGGCCAGTGACTAAGGTTGCCCGGGGAATATTGATAAACCCGCAGCCATCACAGGTAATGCCATTTTGGTTTGCGAGTACAAATTCTGCGGCTTGGCCTGCTACTTCTATATGACCCAGCAGGTTGGAGCGGGAGGCGCCAGTTACCTCGGTTAAAATTATATTGGCCAAACCGCCAGTTAAATTGCGGTTACCGTCGGTCCAACCGCCTAACTGGGTCAGTACCGGTGCGGTGCTATTGTTTAAAATAAGGCCGTTTTCATCGACGTTAAAATCCTGATAGCGGTTATGAGATACTCCCGCCGAACTGGCCTCGGCAATATCCACCACCAGTGTGCCGTTAGAGGATTCTTTTAAACGGGATTGATTACGAGCGGGGGCAGAGTGATCGACAACCACCCCCGCGGACATATCCGCTGAAACTTTTTGCGCACCCGTTCGCCGAGAACTGGACTTTTGGACCGCACCGGTTTGCATGGCTTGCTGCATTAACTGGCGCATTCGAACTTCATCGGCGCGCTGCCTTTCTGCCAGGGCGGGGTTGGCAATCATGGCGATAATGACAGAAAGAGAAATAATCCGTGTTTTGTTTTTGCGTTCCATAGTGCGCTCGCGAACTGTGTTGTTTGGTTATTTGCTAAAAGTACAACTGCGCTGATGCGTAAAAGCCGTAATCTTGAGCGTTTAAATACTCGGGGCTTTGCAGGGAGTGTGCGTAGGTTAAATTGATACCAAGGCGTCGACTGGCCAGCGCCGCACTGATAACGGCACCCGCCATCCACTCGCGGCCTTGCTCGGGAAATTCGGGCGTGTCGCTGTTGCCGACATCCAACGCCAGGGAAACATTTAACGAAGCGTTAACGGGCAACTCAAACTGATGGCCCAGCTGGTTACGCCAGTAACCACCGCTGTAGCCGACGATACTGGCGTTTTCAATGCCACGCACGGTGTATTGCCCACCGAGAGACAAAGCCTCGGAGGCGATAACATCATCAGGGGTGTAATAGAGTGACAGATTGCTTTGATAGCTAAACGGAACTTCTTGTAACGAAAACCCCGTTGAATAGTTGGCGTTTACAGAGAACTTGTCGAACTGAAAATCGTCTTCGGCGCTAACGACTTTTGTTTTTGCATCCAGCCAATCGCCACTGCGCGTCCAAACGCCTTCCAATCGCGCAACGGCGCCTTGGATATAACGGGTGTATTTAAGCCCTAACTCAGTCAGGTAAAGCACCCGAGAGGAGGTATCCAGATATACATCCTCTAAATAGTTGCGACTAACTTTACGGTTGAAAGACAACAACAGCGCCAGTTTATCGGCCTGCCCTCGGCGCAGCATGTAGTCTGCACCCAGCGACTGCCCCTCGGATGAACCGCTGGTCGTAAAGTCCACCACCGCGCCGGAAACTTTTTGCTGATAATCAAACTGGTTGGCATTGAGCCGCAGCAACAAGTTGCCTAAAGGCATACTGTAAGCGAGGGCATAGCTGCTTGATTCAGCATCGGGCGGGGCATCCACCGACTGGCTGAAGGTTAAATACAGGTTATCACTCGAGCCTGTGGGGTTATCCCAAGAGACAAACAGGTTCGCTAAATATTCGCCAGTGGCTTCACTACCACTGTTATTCACACCGGCACCACCGCTGAGGCGGCGAGTTTGAGTATTGTCAACTTCCACCACGGTCGAGCCGCGCTGCTCACCCGGCAGTAATTCCATCGTCGCGGTGTTCTGACGCAGACGATTAATATTCTCCAGCCCCTGCTCTAAATCCCGCAGGTTGAGCAGCTCACCATCGGCAACCGGAAAAGCCCAATAGAGCTGGCGCTCAGTTAACGCGCCCTTTTTAACTTGCAACGATTGCAGGCGGCCCTCAACGACTAGAATATCCAGCACACCGTCGCGTATTCCCTGAGGCTGCACATAGGCTTTGCTGGTGACATAGCCGCTGTTTAAATACAGGTTGCTGATGGCTCTGACTATCTTTTGTAGCCCGGCCATGCCCAAACACTGGTTTGTAAAGGGAGCCGTTAGCTCATCTATTTTGGCGCTGGAGTACCGCGTTACCCCTGATACTTCAATTGCGTGAATATCAAAGCACTGCTGGCTGTCTTGATTAAACAGTGGTTCCTGCTCGGCTGGTTGCTGCAGAAAAATGTCGGACTGAGGAAGGTTACGCTGAAGCTCGTCCTCGCGACGAAGCTCATCATCTTTTATACGTTGTTCATTATTGCGGATGGCGTCGTTCAAAGGATTGGCAAAAGCGTTAGTTGCCGCACCGACGACCACCAATACTCGTATTACCCGACAGACAACTGATATGACGTTAGAAGAATGTTTAACCACAGACACAATCCCTGTATCGGCTCAACTTAACGACCGATTTAATACTTTTTATGATAACCAGGGTGTCAGCTTATTATGAAATAAATCACAGTTAAACGAGAGATCACGCGCCACAGATCATTTTGTGACCCATTTCACAGACCAAAAAACAGACAACGTTGTCCTTTCAGCACTAGCCGCCCGCAGGCCGACAAACACAGGCTAAGTCGATATCGAGGATTTATGGAGAAGACTTTAAGATGAGCACAAGAAACCAGAGCACTCAAGTGAGCGCTCTTGTAATGATGCCTGGTTAAAACATCCGTCCGCCGCGGCCTGTATCTTCCTCTTCAATGGAGAGGCTGTCGGCAGCGTTGGACAGATAGGTTGCGTCGGTTTCGGAGCCGAGCTTAATCATCAGGCGCAAGTCATTGGGCGAGTCGGCGTGGGCGAGTGCGTCTTCGTAGGTGATTTCGCCGCTGTCGTACAGGTTGTACAGCGCCTGGTCGAAGGTCTGCATGCCCAGCTCGGTGGATTTTTTCATTAGCTCTTTTAGCTCACCCACTTCACCTTTGCGAATTAAGTCAGACATTAACGGCGTATTGAGCAGCACTTCCAAACAAGCGCGGCGGCCTTTGCCATCTGGCGTGGGTATTAGTTGCTGCGCCACAATGCCTCTGAGGTTAAGGGATAAGTCCATCCACAACTGGCGGTGACGGTCGGCAGGGAAAAAGTGAATAATCCGGTCCAGCGCCTGGTTGGCGTTGTTAGCGTGCAAGGTGCATAAGCACAGGTGGCCGGTTTCGGCGAAGGCGATGGCGTGCTCCATGGTTTCGCGCGAGCGCACCTCGCCAATCAAAATAACATCCGGCGCCTGGCGCAAGGTATTTTTTAGCGCGACTTCAAAGGAGTCGGTATCAATGCCCACCTCGCGCTGGGTAATAATACAGCCTTCATGCTGGTGGATAAATTCAATTGGGTCTTCGATAGAAATAATATGCCCTTTTGAATTGCGATTGCGATGGCCAATCATCGACGCCAGCGAGGTGGATTTACCGGTACCCGTTGCGCCCACAAACATCACCAGGCCGCGCTTGGTCATGGCCAGCTCTTTAATCACCTCAGGCAAATGCAGGTCATCAATTTTGGGAATTTTGGTTTCGATCCGGCGCAGCACCATGCCCGCCAAGTTGCGCTGATAAAAAGCACTGGCACGAAAACGACCAATGCCCCGCGCACTGATGGCAAAGTTGAGTTCTTTTGCCTCCAGAAATTCCCGGCGCTGCTTTTCATTCATAACCGACAACACCAACTCGCGCGCTTTTTCCGGCGCCAGTGGTGTGGCGGTGGCAGGAACTACTTTACCGTGTAATTTGATTGACGGTGGCACACCGGCGGTAATAAATAAGTCCGATGCCCCCTTATCCACCATCAACTGCAGTAGACGATCAAAATCCATAATATCACCCAGCTATTGTCGTTATGCGGTTAGGCCGCTTTATTGTCCTCGCGCAGTTTTTGCGTTCTGCGTTCTGCGTTCTGCGTTCTTAAAAATTCTCTGGCATCTTGGCTTTTTCGCGCGCTACTTCGCGAGAGATAACGCGCTTGGCCACCAGATCTTCCAGGCACTGATCCATGGTTTGCATACCTACAGAGGCACCGGTTTGAATGGCCGAATACATCTGCGCGACTTTGTCTTCGCGAATCAGGTTACGAATGGCCGGTGTGCCGCGCATAATTTCGTGGGCCGCGACCCGGCCGCCGCCATTTTTCTTCATGAGTGTTTGCGAGATTACTGCCTGCAGCGATTCCGACAACATGGAGCGCACCATGGCTTTTTCATTGGCCGGGAATACATCCACCACCCGGTCAATGGTTTTGGCGGCGCTGGTGGTGTGCAAGGTGCCGAATACCAAGTGGCCGGTTTCGGCGGCAGTCAGCGCCAGGCGAATGGTTTCCAAATCACGCATCTCACCTACCAGAATAATGTCCGGGTCTTCCCGCAGTGCCGAGCGCAGGGCTTCGGCAAAGCCGTGGGTATCGCGGTGCACTTCACGCTGGTTGACCAGGCACTTTTTCGATTCGTGCACAAATTCGATGGGGTCTTCGATGGTCAGTACGTGTTCGTATTTGTTGTCGTTGATGTAGTCCATCATGGCGGCAAGGGTGGTGGATTTACCCGAGCCCGTGGGGCCGGTGACCAGTACCAAACCGCGCGGTACCGCGCAGATATCGCGAAACACCTGGCCCATGCCCAGCTCTTCCATGGTGAGTACTTTAGAGGGAATGGTACGGAACACCGCGCCGGCGCCGCGGTTTTGGTTAAAGGCGTTTACCCGGAAGCGGGCCACACCCGGCACTTCAAAAGAGAAGTCGGTTTCCAGGAACTCTTCGTAGTCCTTGCGCTGCTTGTCATTCATGATCTCGTAGATCAAACTATGCACCTGTTTGTGGTCCATAGGGGGCAGGTTAATCCGCCGTACATCCCCATCTACCCGAATCATGGGCGGCAAACCGGCCGAAAGGTGCAAGTCTGAAGCGCCCTGTTTGGCGCTAAAGGCGAGGAGCTCCGTAATATCCATACAGCTAAACCCTTACTCTATTTGTCAATTTTTTTGATTGCAGTGAGCGCCCGAAGGCCGCTTCACGCAGGGCAACATTCGGAAGTCAGATGCACAAGATAGACGAGAAGCTCGCCAATGTCACCGCCCGATTACAGCGCGCCGCCGATTCCGCCGGGCGCGATGAAGCCGACATTACCCTAATCGCCGTCAGCAAAACCCAAAGCGCCGCGCGCATTCGCGAGGCCTATGAGTGTGGGCTGCGTCGCTTTGGTGAAAATTATCTGCAAGAGGCGCTGGAAAAACAAACCGAGCTTGCGGACCTGAGCGACATTGAGTGGCATTTTATCGGCCCCATTCAATCCAACAAAACCCGCGCGGTGGCCGAGCACTTTGCCTGGGCGCAGAGCGTAGACCGGTTAAAAATCGCCCAGCGTTTATCCGATCAGCGCCCCTCATCGTTACCGCCGTTAAATATTTGCCTGCAGGTGAATATTGATAACGAGCAAAGCAAATCCGGCACCAGCTTGTCAGAGCTGCCTGAATTTGCCAGGCAATGTGCGTCACTGCCCAATATTACGCTGCGCGGCCTGATGGCCATTCCAGCAAAAGCCGATACCCCGGAGGCGCAGCGCGGCGCCTTCACTCGTATGCACACCGCCCTAAATGAGTTAAAGCAAAGTCTTGGCGGCGACCACCCAAACGCGCCTCTGGATACTTTATCTATGGGTATGTCCGCCGATTTGGAAACCGCCGTCGACTGCGGCACCACCATGGTGCGTATCGGCACAGACCTGTTTGGTCCCCGCACCTATAAAGAGGATACACAGTGATTGTTAAGAAACTCGCCTTTATCGGCGCCGGCAATATGGCCGGCGCCATTATCAAAGGTCTGATTGAGGGCGGCTATCCCGCCGAGCAGATTCGCGCCACCACCCGCAGCGCCGAATCCGCCGCTACCGCAACTGCCAACCTGGGTATAGAGGTCGGCACTGATAATCAGGCCACCTGCCAATGGGCCGATGTGGTGGTGCTGGCGGTCAAGCCGCAAATGCTGAAAGCCACTTGTGCCGAGCTCTCCCCCGCTTTAGATAAGCAGTTGATGATGTCGGTCGCCGCCGGAATCGACACCGCAACGCTAAGCCAGTGGCTTGGTAAAGACCTCGCCATAGTGCGCAGCATGCCCAACACGCCGTCGCAAGTGGGTGTGGGTGCCAGCGGGTTGTTCGCCAATAGCAAGGCGAGCGCAGAAGACCGCGACTTTGCCAGCCAAGTGGCCGAGGCGACCGGACTTAGCATTTGGGTAGATAATGAAGCCTTGATTCACGCAGTAACGGCGGTGTCGGGCTCGGGCCCGGCCTACTACTTCCTGTTTATGGAAGCGATGATCGAGGCGGGTAAATCGCTGGGGCTGGACGAGGACAGCGCCCGCGCACTAACCTTGCAAACCGCTTTAGGCGCGGCAAGCCTTGCCAATAAAGTGGATGTACCCGTGGATCAGCTGAAGCGCAATGTGATGTCACCCGGCGGCACCACCGAGCGCGCCATCCACACTTTTGAAGACGGCCAGCTGCGCCAACTGGTGCAAAAAGCCATGAACGAGTGCGCCGCGCGCTCCGAATCTCTGGGCCGTGAGCTCAGCCAGTAGCAGGTAACCGAGGAGTTTTAATGAATACCCTGCAAGAAATGCTTATTTATCTGATCCGCACCATCGGCTCGTTGTACATGCTGATTATTCTGCTGCGCTTTTTACTTCAGCTAGTGCGCGCCGACTTCTATAACCCTATCTCTCAGGGCATCAGCAAAGCGACCAACCCGTTGCTGCTGCCACTGCGGCGGGTTATTCCCGGCTTTTACGGTATTGATGTGGCCTCGCTGGTGCTGGCGTTACTGCTGCAATGGGTGGCCGGCCAGCTTATTTACCTGGTCGCCGGCGGCGGGCTGCTCAACCCGCTACTGATACTGCCCATGGGCGTGGTGGGTATTTTAAAGATGCTGGTGCAAATTTATTTTGTCGGCATGATTGTCTATATCATCGCCAGCTGGGTGGCACCGTTTAGCAACAACCCCGCCCTGGTGCTGCTGCGCCAATTGATTGAGCCGGTAATGGCGCCCATTCGCAAAGTGATTCCGCCGCTGGGGCCCATCGACCTGTCGCCGATATTCTTGTTTTTGATTCTCAACCTGTGCAATCAGTTTTTGATTCCCGCCATCGCACAGGCTCTGGGCTTTCGGGGAATTCTTCTGTTAGGGTTTTAACCCCGCTTTAACCTCCACCCCGGGTTTACCGACCCGGGCGGGCTGACCGCTCACCGACCACTGTGCCCCTTTTATCCAACCCGCTGCCAGGCCGCTGGCGCAATGCTTAAATTTGCGCTTTAATGGCGGATCAAGCAACAAAAACACGGGAATGTGCGGCAGACATGGATATAAAAGCACTGCATCGCCAAATGGCGCAATACAATACCTGGAAGCGCGGCTTAGACCAGCGCCTGGGATCCTTTAGTCAGTGGAGCGAAGCTCACCAATTGGTCACCGCCGACGCCATGCGCTATTTGCAGCGCACGCGCGCATTGATTGATGGCGACCACTTCACCATCGCCTGCGTGGGCGAGTTCTCGCGCGGCAAAACCGAGCTGATTAACGCCCTGCTGTTTAGCGAACACACCGGCCGCCTACTGCCCTCGCAGCCGGGGCGCACCACCATGTGCCCCACGGAAATATTCTGGGACCCAGCTCAACCGCGTAACTGCGTGCGCCTGCTGCCCATCGAAACCCGCCGCAGCGCCGCCAGCATGCAGAGCTTTAAGCGCATTCCGCAAAACTGGTTCACCATTGAGTTCGACCCCGAGCAGCACGACTCCATCGCCCACGCCATTGGCCAGGTATCAGCCAACAAAAAAGTCAGCCGCGCCGAGGCCGAGCGCCTGGGCTTTGACCTGACAACCTTAACCATCGATAAAGCCACCGGCCTGGTAGAAATACCCACCTGGCGCCACGCGTTAATCAATCTTGACCACCCGCTGCTGCGCGAGGGGTTGCGAATTGTCGACACCCCCGGGCTGAATGCTCTGGGCAATGAGCCCGAGCTAACCTTAAAAACCCTGCCCGAAGCCCAGGCCATTCTGTTTTTACTGGCCGCCGACAGTGGCGTTAGCGCCAGTGACATGACCATCTGGCGCGATCATATACAAAACCTGCGCGACAGCAATGGCACCGAAGTACTGGCGCTGTTGAACAAAATCGACTCGCTGTGGGATGAACTAACCCCGCCGGAACAGGTAGCCGCTAATATCGAACGGGTGCGGGTGGAGACCGCCCACCTGTTGGAAATGCCCAGCGAACATGTGTTGCCTATATCGGCCAAGCAGGCACTGGTGGGCAAAACCCGTAACCGCAGCAGTGCTTTGCTGCGCAGCAATTTTCCGCAGTTAGAGCAGCGCCTGGGTGAGTGTATTCTGCGCTCGCAGCAAAATATTATGCACCACCGCCTGGTGCGCAACAGCCAGGATATGATCGGTAATACCTACCAGAGCCTGTGCCGCCAGGTGATTGCAAACGAAACCGAACTGGCCAGCCTGCGCGAGGCCCACGACGAATCCGCGGAGGCGGAAATTACCCGCCAGCGCGAACGCATCCGCGCAGCGCACCACCGCTATCACAAGCAGTCACTGTCGCTGCGCACCAGCCAAAGGCTGCTGAACCACCAAAAAGTGTCGCTGCAAGCGCCCATCGCCGACGACAAACTGCAACGCATGATCGACGAGGCCTATCAGAATATGGCCGACAGCTGGACCACCGTGGGTCTGTCGCGAGCCATTGGCAGCTTTTTTGAGGATGTGGATATCTGCATTAACCAGCTGCTGCGCGAAGTGGAGCGCGCCAACAAGGTACTAACCAGCATTTACGAGCGCCCCGAGCACGGCCTGGAAGCTTCCATCGCGCGCAAACATCAACTTAACATCACCGCCGAAAGGCGCAAACTGCGCAGCCTGGAATCCAGCGCCGAGCGCCTGCGCCACTCGTTTAACAGCGTGATGGCTCCCAAAAAGACACTGATTAATCGCTTTGTCGCCACCTTGGTTAAAGAAGTCAAAGAGCTTTTCTTTGGCCTGCAGATGTCTATCTACCACTGGCTGGAAGACGCCCTGACTCCACTGGTGCACCACAACCAGCACCAAAAGCAGTTGTTGGAACACCAAATGATGCGCTTGGGCGAAATGCGCAGCAAAACCCTGGGCCACAGTGAGCAGCTCAGTGCGCTGGAAAAAAGCCTCGCGCAACTGGTTCAGGCCCGCGACGAGCTAGAGCCTCTGCTGCATGCAGACAACAACCGCACAGCACCGCCACTGGCTACCAACACCGCCCCCACAGCCAAAGTAGTGCCGCTGCACAGCGCGCGGCAACAGGTGCAGATGTAGCCAAAAGCCGGGCCCCGCCGCACGCGCTACTTGCAGGGGCACAGGCACAACTTTAGACTTGCGCTTTTGTCTGCCATCAGCGGCCCGGAACCTACATCAGCATGACTCAAGCTTTCCCTGCGGACTCCGTGGGCTTGGTCACCCCCCAAGCCTTCACTTTTAGCGAGCCTTTAACCCTCGCCTGCGGCCGCACTCTCAGCGATTACCAGCTTATGGTAGAAACCTACGGCGAACTCAATGCCAGCAAATCCAATGCGGTGTTGATTTGCCACGCGCTGTCCGGCGATCACCACGCGGCGGGGTACCACAGTGCCAAGGATCGCAAACCCGGCTGGTGGAACGGTTATATCGGCCCGGGTAAAGCCATCGACACCAACAAGTTTTTTGTCGTCTCGCTGAATAACCTGGGCGGCTGCAGTGGCTCCACTGGCCCCTGCAGCATCAACCCCGAGACAAACACCGTCTGGGGCGCCGACTTTCCCAAGCTAAGGGTACGCGACTGGGTGCATTCCCAGGCCCGCCTGGCCGACGCCCTGGGCATCAGCCAGTGGGCCGCGGTGGTGGGTGGAAGCCTGGGCGGCATGCAGGCCATGCGCTGGGCGCTGGAGTACCCGGAGCGTTTGCGCCACTGCGTGGTGATCGCCTCAGCGATGAAATTAAGCGCGCAGAATATCGCGTTTAACGAAACCGCCCGTCAGGCGATTATGAGCGATCCGCATTTTCACGACGGCGACTACCTGAGCCACAACACCTACCCTAAAAGTGGGTTGTCAGTGGCGCGGATGATCGGCCACATCACCTATTTGTCCGATCATGTGATGGGAGAAAAATTCGGCCGCGAATTGCGCAGCGGCAGCTTTGAGCAAGGCCTGGATGATTTAGTAGAGTTTCAGGTAGAGAGCTATTTGCGCTACCAGGGCGATACCTTTTCCGAGCGCTTTGACGCCAACACCTATATTTTAATGACTCGCGCGCTGGATTATTTTGACTTGGCCCGCGAATACAATGACGATCCAGCCGTGGCCTTTCGCCGCGCCAGCTGCGACTTTTTTGTCGCCTCGTTTTCTACCGACTGGCGTTTTCCGGTTGAGCGCTCGCGGGAGATTGTCGATGCCTTAATTTCCGCACAGAAAAATGTCAGCTACGCCGAGGTCGACTCGCCCTATGGTCACGATGCCTTCTTGCTGCCCAACGAGCACTACCGCGAATCTTTCAGCCGCTACATGGCCGGCATTACCACGGAGTAACCATGCGCTTCGATTTTAACCAGCTACTCACCTGGATTGCCCCCGAAAGTCGCGTACTGGATTTAGCCTGTGGCGACGGCAGCTTACTGGCGCTGCTGAGCGAAAAAAAGCAGGTGCAGGGCTACGGCCTGGAAATTGACCCACAGCAAATTCAAACCTGCATCACTCGCGGCGTGAATGTGATTAACCAAAACCTGGAGCACGGCCTGGGTAACTTCGAAGACAACAGCTTCGATACCGTACTCATGACACAGGCCCTACAGACTATGCGCTATCCGCACATAGTGCTGGATGAAATGCTGCGCGTGGGTAAAGAATGCATTATTACCTTTCCCAACTTCGGCCACTGGAAGGCGCGCTATCATCTGGCCATTAAAGGCCGCATGCCGGTATCCGACCTGCTACCCTACGAGTGGTACGACACCCCCAACATTCACTTTTGTACCTTCACAGACTTTGAAGTCTTGTGTCGCGAAAAGCATATCAATGTGCTGCATCGCCAGGTAGTGAATCAACAATCAGCCCAGTGGTTGGGGAATTTATCACCCAACTTATTTGGCGAGACGGCGATTTACCATCTGAGTAAATAGCTATTAACGACTTACCACGGAGACGCACATGAATCTGCGCCACTTTCCCCGCTTGGCTTGTGTCATTTTATTGCTGAGCAGCAGCTTAGCTTGGGCACAAAAAGAAATCCCCAGTGCGCGCGAGCTGGACGAATCCGAACGCAGCAAAACCTTTGGCAGCTACACCGTACATTTCAGCGTTTTTAACAGCGCTTTTGTACCACCGGCGGTAGCGGAGATTTACCAAATTAACCGCGCCCGCAATCAGGTTTTGGTAAATATTAGTGTCACCCAAAGCAAAGACGGCAAAACCAGTTTGGGCCTGCCGGCCAAAGTTTCGGGCACCGCAAAAAATTTAATTCAACAAATGCAGACGCTGGATTTTCAAACCATTAGCGAGGGGGAGGCCACCTACTATATCGCCCCGCTCAAACACACCAATGAAGAAGTGTATAACTTTGCTATCCAGGTCATACCCGAGCAAAGTGGCACACCGCTCGAGGTAAGATTTTCGCGCAAACTCTATGTCCAAGAGGCCGAGTAATGATTCAGCAAGTGGTATTGGCAAGCTCTAACCCGGGTAAGTTAAAAGAGTTTCAGCAACTGCTGGCCGGGGTGGGCTTTGAGGTATTACCCCAATCGCATTTCCAGGTAACGGACGCCGAAGAAACCGGCCTGAGCTTTGTGGAAAACGCCATACTCAAAGCGCGCAACGCCTGCCTGGCTACCGGCCTGCCCGCCCTAGCGGATGACTCGGGGATTGAAGTTGACTATCTAAACGGCCAACCCGGCATTTATTCGGCGCGCTACTCTGGTACCCAGGCCACCAATGAAAGTAACAATGCCAAACTTCTTGAGGCCCTAAAAGGCGTGCCCAGCGAAAATCGTGGGGCGCGCTATCAATGCGTGCTGGTGTTTATGCGCCACAGCGAAGACCCAACGCCCCTTATTTGTCAGGGCAGCTGGGAGGGCAGTATTCTCGAAGCCCCCGCGGGTGACGGCGGCTTTGGCTATGACCCACTGTTCTTTGTTCCCGAACACAATTGCGCCGCCGCCGAGCTTAGTAAAGATGAGAAAGGCCGTATCAGTCACCGAGCCAAAGCCCTAAAAGCTCTACTGGCACAACTACAGTAACCGTCTCCCCTCTCCAGCGGCCACAAGCAATGGCCGCTGCCCGCACCTGGCATCCGCCGCAACCTCCCTATCCCCGATTCACCCGCCAAAGTTATCCACAGAAAAATCGCAAAAACCGCGTAGACCCACTCTCAAGAAACAGTTATTTACATTTTCGCTTGAAAATCTCACACAAATGTGAATAATTCTCGACCTCATTATTAAAACGATTAATTGGGGATATTAGTTTTGGCTATTCATCAATACCGGTTCAGCGGTTTAATCGGACTGAGCACATCGACTTTACTGGCACTATCGGCACAGGCAGAACCAAGCAAAGAGCCGAAAGTCACCGAAGAAATCGTAGTGACAGCCTCGGGTTTCGAGCAAAAAATCACCGACGCACCGGCCAGTATTTCGGTGATTGATCAAGGGGAAATTCTCACCCGGCCCCACGTCAATCTGCTTGATATGTTGAAGTACCAGGAAGGTATTGATATCGGCACCACCCGCGATAAAACCGGCCAAGGCAGTGTGAGCATGCGCGGCTTGACCGGCGAGTACACCCTGTATTTGATTGATGGCAAACGCCAGAATAACCACGGCGACATTTACCCCAACAACTTCGGCGGCAATGCTTTTGGCCATATGCCGCCGGCCGAGGCCATCGAGCGTATCGAAGTGATTCGCGGCCCAGCCTCTACCCTGTACGGCGCCGATGCCATGGGCGGGGTTATTAATATCATCACCAAAAAAGTGACCGACCGCTGGCACGGCACCTTAAACCTGGCCGGCACCATTCAAGAGAATGACGATTTTGGCAACGACGGCCAGGTGGACTTCTCCGCCTCCGGCCCTTTAATTGCCAACACGCTGGCGCTGGGTGTACGCGGTAGCTACTATGAATCCGAAGCCTCTTCCCCCCAGTTTGAACCCGCGGTTGACCCCAATGGCACCGTGCATGTGCGCAGCCTGGGTTTTGGCAGCGGCGGGCGCACCGTAGACAGCGAAAAGCAGGAATACGGCGTCAGCTTGACCTATACCCCCAATCAAAATAACACCCTGCGTTTTGACTACGACTTTTCCGAGCAGGTTTACGACAACACGCCCTTTACCAACCCGGACAATGGCGAGCTGTCCTACCCACTAGGCACCAAAGACAACATTGAAGCGCTGTGGCAGGCGCGCGGCGGCCAGGTTAACCCCCGCGCAGGCTATGCTGCGGATCAGGAATTTAATCGCGAATGGTGGTCCCTGAGCCACGACGCCACCTGGGGCTTCGGCACCAGCTATCTCTCTTTGTCTTACGTGGACACTCAGAACGACGGCCGCACCCTGCCACTGACTGTCGCCGAACGTTTGCAGTTACAAGAGATGTACGACGGCGTGGGTGAATACGCCGGAATGAGCGAAGACGAACGCCGCGATCTGGCCGAAGATACCTTCCTACCACGCCCCGATCGCCCACTGGACAGCAGCCAGTACACCCTGGACGCCCGCGTGGATATTCCGCTTGAGGCCATGGGCAGTCACATGCTGGTGATTGGCGGCCAGGTAATTGACGGTGAGCTGGAAGACGGCGTGTTCGGCATGGAAAGCGGCAACCCGGGTGCGGTACAAGAGCAAAAAATGTACTCGCTGTTTGTCGAAGACAGCTGGACCCCGATAACCCCCTTCACCGTTACCGCCGGGGTACGCTACGACGAACACGATGTGTTTGGCAGCCAGGTGTCGCCGCGACTTTACGGTGTGTACACCATCAGTGACAGCTGGACCGTAAAAGGTGGTGTGGCTACCGGGTATAAAACCCCACAAACCACCGATCTGTATGACGGTATCACCGGCTTTGGCGGTCAGGGTACTTCGCCGTTCGCGGGCAACCCCGAGCTGGAACCAGAAACCAGTGTTAACAGCGAAATCGCACTCTACTGGACCAGCATGAACGGCCATAACTTCAATGCAACCTACTTCAACACTCAGTTTGAAGACAAGATTGCACGCGGCGACACCATCTACAGCTGTGAAACCACCGGAGGTCAACGCCCCTGTGTAAACCTGGGTGCCTATGACGCCCTGGGCTATGACACCTACAGCCAAAAAATTAATATCGACAAAGTCGACATTCAGGGTGTAGAAATTGCCGGCCGCTACCTGATCAGCGATAACTGGTCGGTTAACGCCAACTACACCTGGACCGACAGCGAGCAGAAAAGCGGCCCCCAGGAAGGTCAACCGCTGACCAACACGGCCGAGCATATGGCCAATGCCTCACTGGATTGGGCCATTTTGCCCAGCGTTACCATGACCTTGCAGGCAGAGCTGCGCTCGGATCGCTATCGCAGCTGGGATAACGTGCTGGACAAGCCGGTGTACTACAAAAACTACGACTTGTACCACTTGGGCCTGAACTGGCAAATTACCGACAACATCACCCTGTACGGCCGCGTTAACAATCTGCTGGATGAAGACTTTACCTCTTACACCACAGACTTTGTCGACCTGGACGGCGACGGTGTTTACACCCTGGCCACCGGCCGCGGCGCGGTGAGCGAAGTGATTTTTACCGACGATTACAACATCAAAGACGCCGGTCGCAATTACTGGCTGAGTTTACAGATGAGTTTTTAATCTCTGCACTTGGGCAGGCCCCGAAAGCGGGCCTGCCCAACTTCTTCCTCTGCTTCTGGTGCAGCTATCGTAATTCGCAAGATCAAGCCATAGCGACGGGTGCACGCCCCTTTGCGCCTTCAGCATAGACAGTAGCTTCCGTTAATCCTTCTATACGCTGCGTCAGATCCTCAAACGCCCGAGCCTTAGAATCTAAGTGCCGGTTATCTTGATACTCCTCGTAGCCCACGCGAATAAACTCAGGCTCGGCCAATCCAATGAACCCCGCAATGGTTTTGATGGCGGGCTCCAAAGTGTTAAGTGAGTAGAGTTCTCCGCCTGGCAACAGGGCGCCATCGCCAGCGCTGGTGATCACCGTGACGGGCGTTTGCGGCAGCAGCGGTGTGTAAGGGTTAGGCTGAGATGCGTCAAAGGCAAAGGTGCGACCGACCCGCACAACTTGATCGAAATAGGCTTTTAACACTGCAGGCATGCCAAAGTTATATAAGGGTGCGCCTATAACCACATGGTCGGCCGACATCAGCTCATCCACCAACTGATCGCTGGGGGCGATAGCCTGCTGCATTTGTGGAGTATGTTGTTCGGGGTCGGCAAACGCCGCCGCAACCCACGGCTCATTAACGAAAGCGGGCGGCTCGGCAATCAGGTCGCGCTCTATAACCTCAGTGGCGGGAGCAGCCGCCTGCCATTGGCGGCGAAATTCGGCGGTTAGCTGGCGGGTAATCGAGCGATTAATACGCCCGCTGCTGTTAATAATAAGTAGCTTGGTCATGGATGTTCTCCGGTGATGAGTGTGTCAACACACTTTGTCACGCGGGGTTCACACCCATCCAGAACCAGTTTTGGGAGTTACTCAGGTTTTTGTGACTGCCCCTCAGAGCGCTCGGCCAGGTAGCGTTCGCCCCAGGCCTCCAGCTGTTCCATTACTTCCGACAGAGATTCGGCTAGGGGTGTCAGGCGATACTCAACCCGCACCGGCACTTCGGCATAGACGTCGCGTATCACCAGCCCATCGGCTTCCAGTTCGCGCAGTTGCACGGTCATGGTTTGCGCTGACACCTGCGGCAGGGTGCGACGTAAATCCGAGTAACGCTGCGGCCCGCGGGAGATTTCGCAGAGAATGGATGGCTTCCAGCGACCGCGCAACACATTAATGGCGGCGCGTACCGGACACTCTTTTTCCAGCGCACCAATATGCTTGCGATGAGTATCAAGGGGATCGTCAGTAGTGTCTGATCTAGGAGCGCCTGTCATGGGTTTTTCCTGATGGCCGGATGCACCAGCTCCAGCATTTATGAATTTTTTATCATAAGCCGTCAGGCCAAGCGACTCAATTCACTCTGAACCTTAGTTGCACTTATTCGCCGTGGGTAAGCCACAATTCACAACCGGCGCCCTTTGCGATGATGTTGATAAGTGGTTGGTTCGCAAATCTGCCAGAGGTTACCTCGGAACAATCGATGACAAAGGCTCATCTCAACTCAAGTTCAGGCAAGCGATCGGGCGATAGGTTTGAATAAAAATGGTTGGGCTCACCCCGGTAATTGCCATTGTAGCCACTGACCACCGAGTTATCGAAAGGCTCCAACCCCAGGCTCGAGCGCTGCCGAGCAATCTCGCTATAAAATGTATCGGCGCGGTTTAATATCTCTGGCCAATCCGTCAGCGTGACTTCAAAACCATAATCTTTAGCTAAAGCTGAAAGATTAACCTGCGCAAAGGTAACATCTCCGCGCCGCCCCAACACCACCGCAAGCGCAGCGGCATCCATCGCCAACTCCCACTCTAAGGGTACCGCCGGGTCATCGTAGCCATACACCCGGCGATGATAGTCGGCAGACCGACCAAAGCCCTCATTTTCAATTAAATGCAGTAAAGAGCCTTTTTCGTAGAACAGGGAACTAATCGCTTGCGTCGAGCCCTGCGCCGCCGCCAAGCGCCGCAATCGCAAGCTCTCCTGCTCCACCTCAAGCAGAGCCTGCTGTTGCTCTTGCTCGCTTAAGGCTTGAAAGCGTTTTAAATCAGTCTTAAACAACCAGTGATCATTTTCTTCTGCTAAGGCCATAGTGGCGTAGACATCGCCATCCTCTGACAAAGCTTTAAGAGTGTCCATGGAGTAGCTTTTATAAATTTCCAGCTGCTCCTCATCCTTTCCTCGCTCAACCCATAAGCGCCGGTATTTGTCTTCGTCGGCAAAGTTCTGCGGATTGCGGCGCGCGGATTCTGGCAAATTAAGCTCTGTCGCGGGCTCGGCAGTGGGTGTGTCTACGCCTTTCGAGAGCGATGCTGAAGAGGAATTTATACGACTGATATCCGGTTCTGCTTGGATTGACTGCTTGTTTGCAGATAAGAACCCGTAAACCAATAATACGCAAATCAAAAACGTGACGAAAAACAAAAACCGTGTGCGGGTACTAAGGCTCATCCTTGCCTCCAGTTGTTATTATTTAACGCACAAGCTTAGCACAATTCGGCTATTGCTTAATCACCGATGGCGTCAACACTTGCGAGGCTAATTGTCGGTTTCTGTACTCCACACCTTCATAGTCTGCCCCGCCAGTAACCGGCACTCGTCACCGTGTTTTACGTAAGTCCGCATAAAGCGATAACTGTTAGCGTGGCGTGGGCCGTCGGTGAATTTATCCACCGTCGATAAACCGTGAATCACCGCTGTCGTCGCCGTGCGAATCACTTTGACATCGCTGGGCTCGCGGGACTTGAGAGTCTGATAATCCGGCCCCAGGCGGGCGAGCAAATCGGCTTTGCTTTCATGGGCCACGGCATGGTTATGCACCCATACAAAATCTGGCAACAGCAACTGCTGTAAAAACTCACGGTCTCCCGTGCGCAGCGCCTGCTCGTATTGATAATCCAGTTCGGTTAACGCCTTGGGCGCAAGACAGTCGGCGTTACTCACAGGGGCAAGGGCGACCAGTGCCAGCAACTTAACGAATCGAAACATAGAATCAGCCTGACCATTATTGTTAATTGGTCAGACCATATTATACTGTCGGCACAATAAGATCATCTGGAGTTTCTATGTATCGCCCCATCGCTTTTACCCTGCTGCTGTGCAGTGCGCTGCCTGTGGCGGCCGCAACGGACCAAGCGCTACAACAGTATCGCGAGCTGTCGCAAACCTTGGCGCAAAAGGATCAACAGGTCTTTAGCCAGGAGCTGCGAGACAGCGGACGCGAGCAGCCGCTTGAGGCGCCGCCCACGAAACGTTTTGGCTTTGACCCAAATCCGGAAGACGCCTACTTTCACACCGACGACGCAAAGCGCATTGCCGACATTATTTTAAGTTACCAAACGCCCTCGGGCGGCTGGTCCAAACGCACCGACATGAGCCTTGAACCCCGCCAGCCGGGACAGATGCTTGGGGTCGAGAAGCACTACATACCCACCTTTGACAACGGCGCTACCACCACGCAAATCTGGTTTTTAGCCCGTACCTATAACACCAGCAAAACCCCACGCTACGCGCAGGGCGTCGAGCGTGCCATCAAGCTGATTATGCAGGCGCAGTACCCCAATGGAGGATGGCCGCAGAACTTTCCCCTGACCGGCGGCTATCACGACTACATTACCTATAACGACGAGGCCATGGGCAAGCTGCTGCGGGTGATAGAAGCCGCTGCTAATCGCCGCGAGCCCTTGCAGTTTATTTCGCCAGAGCTGGCGAAACAGGCGCAAGACAGTTTTGCCCAGGGCATACAGGCCGTGCTTGATACCCAAGTGGTGGTGGACGGTAAACGCACCATCTGGGGCGCCCAGCACGAGGCGGACACTCTGGCCCCCATCAACGCCCGTAAGTTTGAACCCGTTGCCCTGGCAACCGCCGAAAGCGCCGAGCTGGTTGAATTTTTAATGACGCTCGACGCCCCCAGCGACGCACTTAAACAGGCCATTAGCGCCGCGCACGACTGGTTCGCGGCGAATCAGCTGCACGGTTTGGCGTGGGAAAAGGATAAAGACGGTCACAATGTTCTGGTCAAAAAGCCAGGGGCGGGGCCTATTTGGGGTCGCTTTTGCGAAATTGGCAGCAACAAGCCGGTGGTGGGTGATCGGGACGGCTCCGTGCACTACGATGTTATGGAAATTTCCCAGGAACGCCGCGACGGCTACGCCTGGTATACCGATAAACCCGCAGAAATTCTTAAAGACTACCCCGAGTGGAGCGCTAAACACCTGTAACTCCCCTGGCGGCGCCTTACTAAAGGATAAGGCGCCGCTTACTTCACGCGTTTTTGTGATCCCGCCTTAAATACCAACGCGCGCTGGCAAAGGTTTCCAGATTTTCCGTTTGTCACAAAGTGGCACCCGTCACTTTTCTTCCACTTAATCAGCACACTTGCCACCTTAGTGCCCGTCACGAATCTGGGACGACGCTCTTTATTGGCCGCGCCACACTCGCTGTTATCCCACAAAGCCAGCAATTTTGTGGGCCAACCATAACAGCGGCCGCCCATCTAAACCTCTCTGCCAGACGGGCCCCGCCATTAACAATAATAAAGAGGTCACAATGAAATCGAATGCCTATTTACCCTTTGTGGTAAGTGCATTAGCGCTTGCCCTATCCGCCTGTGGCGGCAGCTCGGGGGGCTCTGATAACGGCAGCTCCTCGGTAGCGAGCAGCGTCGCAAGCTCGGTGGATACTTCGTCCAGCTCCAGCGTCGAATCCTCCTCCAGTGAGGCCAGCGAGTCTTCATCAAGCTCTTCTGTCGTATCCAGCACGCCGAGTTCAAGCTCACTCAGCTCAAGCTCATCCAGTTCCAGCAGTGTCGAGAGTTCCAGCAGCTCAAGCGAAAGTTCGTCCAGCTCGACGGTTAGTAGTGTCGTTAGCTCCAGCTCATCGTCCAGCTCGTCCTCGAGTGAGATATCCTCATCCAGTAGTTCGTCTAGCAGCTCATCCAGCTCGTCGGTTGCATCATCTTCTTCCAGTTCTTCCAGCAGCGTGGCATCTTCCAGCTCGGAATCATCGGCCAGCAGTGAGGGCTGGACCCTGGTGTGGCAAGACGAGTTTGAAGGTTCCACTATCGACACCGCTAAGTGGGAACACGAAGTTAACTGCTGGGGCGGCGGCAACAACGAACAGCAGTGCTACACCGATCGCGCCGACAACAGCTATGTAGAAGACGGTAAATTGCATATCGTCGCGCGCCAGGAAACGTTCAGTGGCCCGGCGGTTAACCAGGAAAATCCGGCCTATTTCCCAGGCGACACATCTAAAACCCTGCCCTACACCTCGGCGCGCCTGCGCACCCGCAACAAAGCCGAGTGGACTTACGGGCGCATGGAAATTCGGGCCAAGCTGCCCGAGGGCGATGGCCTGTGGCCCGCCATCTGGATGCTGCCGACCCACAGTGAGTACGGCCACTGGCCGCTCAGTGGCGAAATCGACATTATGGAAGCGGTTAACCCCAACGCGGGTGGCGGCAACGAAACTCACGGCACCCTTCACTACGGTCGGGTTTGGCCCGGTAATTTAAACAGCGGCAGCGCCTATACCCCCCCGGCCAATGTGTGGGAAAACTTTCACACTTACGCCGTAGAGTGGGAGCAAGGCGAAATCCGCTGGTATGTGGATGACGTACATTTTGCTACGCAAACTCAGGATGGCTGGTTCACCTACTATTGGGGCGGACAGGAGCAGGGCTTTCAATTGGGCGAAGACGATGCCCCTTTCAACCAACCCTACCACTTGCTGCTGAACGTAGCCGTAGGCGGTAATTGGCCAGGTGCTCCCGACGGCACGGCGAGCTTCCCGCAAGCCATGGAAGTCGATTTTGTCAGGGTCTACGAATGTTCCGCCGATCCGGTAACGGGTAAAGGTTGTGCCCAGCGCGATGACAGCGCCACCCAGGTACCGGGCTACAGTGCACCGGTCGCCGAGTTTTTTGATTTGTATAACGATGGGCCTGCCAGCTTTACCTTTAACACCCCCGACGGCGAGGTCACCAACACACTGGTGCCCGGCTTTTACGACGGCGGTAGCGGTAATGTTATCAGCACCCCCAATGCGAGTGACGGCGACAACACCGTATGGGACATTCAGTTCAACGGCCCGGGCAACGCATTTTTATCGACCGCCGATATGGCGGCCTACCCGGAGGTAAACGACGGGCTTAAATTCACCAATATGGCCGAGTATGGCGAGCTGCGTTTTAACATGCGGGTTGAGTCCATCGAACCCGGCACTGAGCTGCAAATTAAGCTCGACAGCGGCTGGCCCAATGTCAGTTATCACGTTATCGAACCACCTGCGGTGGGTGAGTGGACTGAGGTCGCAATAGCGATTAATCAGCTGCAACCCAACAATATCGAAGCAGGCCAAATGGACCTGGGCCAATTGATTAACGCCTTTGTGATCGAAGCGACGGGAATGGCCCATGTGCAATTGGCCGATATTCGTGTGGGCTGTCTGACCCCCTGTGATGTAGACCCGGTACTGGCTGCTGTCAGCGATACACTAACAGGCAGTTTCAGTATTTTTGCCAACGGCGAGCCCGGCCCTAACTGGGATTTTGGCGTAGGCACCTGGGCAAGCACCGCTGGCCATGTCACCGCTGAAGTAGTCAGCGACGATGGCCGTGGCTCAGTGCTGGACATCCAATTCAGTGAATCCGATGCCAATGGCTTGGCATTTATTCAGTCCACCAGTGTTAAAAACGCCCGCGCTTTTGCCGACAGCGGCCAGCTTACCTTCGATATCAAAGTGCTGAGCTACGGCACAAATACCGGCGGTTTAGTGGTGAAGGCCGAAAGTGGCCCTGGACAGGGCACTGGTGACTACACCATCAATCCAGCCGTAGGCGATTGGGTTACCATCACCGTGGATATCGCCGATATGCTGACAGCCTCTAACAGCACCGGCTTTAACATCGACGCCATGAACACCCCGTTTGTGATTCTTCCCGCTTGGGGCGACCAGTCAGGCGTGCACATTCAGGTGGATAACATTCACTGGGTGGGCGGCACCGGCTCAAGCGAGGCCAGCATCGATGTTATCGACACCCCGTTTGATGTTTATAACAACGGCGGCCCCGGCCCACTGTGGGACTTTGGTGTCGGCAAATGGGACAACGACACCGGCCACGTCACCATTAACACCGTCAATGACACCGAGCGTGGCGATGTGTTGCAGCTGGACTTTAGCGACAGCGGCAATAATGGTTTGGCGTTTATTCAAGCCACGGAGTCCAAAGACCTGAGCGCCTTCGCCAGCGAAGGTCAGTTGGTGTTTGATTTAAAAGTCCTGGATTTTGGCAGCAACACCCAAGGCCTGGTGGTTAAGCTGGAAAGTGGCCCCGGTATCGGTACCGGCGACTATGTCATCAGCAGCCCCATTGCCAATGTCTGGACCGAGTACACGCTGGATATCGCGGATTTACTTGGTCACGCGGGCACCAGCGGCGCCTTTGACATCAATGCCATGAATACCCCCTTTGTGATTCTGCCGGTATGGGCGGACCAAAGCGGCGTGCAATTGCAACTGGATAATGTGCGCTGGCAATTTGCCGACAGCGATGGCGGGGCTTCCTCCAGCTCTTCCAGCTCGGTAGAAATCAGTAGTTCAAGCACCTCTTCAACCAGTTCGGAGGTAACCTCTTCCAGCAGCTCGGAGGCGACTTCTTCAAGTAGCTCCGAAGTGAGCTCTTCTAGCAGCTCCAGCCAATCCAGCGAGTTGACTAGCTCATCCAGCTCCTCTGCCGCCAGCTCTGATGGCTGGTCACTGGTATGGCAGGATGAGTTTGAAACTGCCGCTATCGACACGACAAAGTGGGAACACGAAGTGAACTGCTGGGGCGGGGGCAACAATGAAGCTCAGTGCTATACCGACAACCCCGCCAACAGCTACGTCGACAACGGCATGCTGCACATCTCCGCCATCTATGAACCGGGACAGGTGTGTGGCCCGGCCACCAATCAGGATGACCCCGCCTACAACCCGGCTGACACCTCGGTCTGTAAAGACTACTCGTCGGCGCGCCTGCGCACACGTGGCAAGGGGGACTGGAAATACGGTCGCATGGAAATCCGCGCGCGGGTTCCGCAGGGCGTAGGTGTATGGCCGGCTATCTGGATGCTACCCACTAATTCACCTTACGGCGGCTGGCCTCACAGTGGTGAGCTAGATATTTTCGAAGCCTTTCAGCCCGGCGTGTCTGGCCCTCAACCCACCGGCGAAGCCAACGAAATGCACGGCACCCTGCACTACGGCTACTCGTGGCCCTGGAACCAGTACAGTGGTGCGCCCTACGAGCCGCCCACCAATATCTGGGACGATTTTTATACCTACGCGGTGGAATGGGAAGAAGGCGAGATTCGCTGGTATGTAGACGATGTGCTCTTCGCCCGCAACAGCGGCAACTGGTTTATCTACTACTGGGGCGGCCAAGAGGTTGGCTACCAGGTGGGCACGGGTGCACAGCCATTTGATCAGCCCTTCCACATGCTGCTCAACGTGGCGCTTGGCAATGGCGACTACATCGACCTGCCTACCTTTACCGATTCACGCACCATGGAAGTCGACTATGTGCGCGTATATGCGTGCGCAAACGACCCCGTAACCGGCAAAGGCTGTGAAAGCGAAGCCGACGACAGAGACGTTACCGACATTGTGGGCCATCTACCGCCTGCGGATGTACGCGACGATTTCTGGATGTATCGCAGCGCCGAGGGCGGCATTGAGACGCTGACCTTTGATGTGAACAGCACTCAAGTGAACAACACGCTGCAGCATCAAATGTACAACCCGGACGGCTCACTCACCTCAGACCCCGGCGCGACGCCCATCGATTCAAGCGCCACCGGTCCGGTTTGGGATCTGCAGTTCGACAACTCCGCCGCCGGTGTTGCCTGGCTGCGCTCGGGCGATATGAGCAGCTACCCGGAGGTGAACGACGGCTTTAAGTTTGGCGACGATCAGCTCAATAATCGTCCACGCAACCTGGGTGAGTTCAAGTTCGATATCTGGGTAGAGTCGGCCGATGTGGGCGCCAAACTGCAGGTAAAACTCAACTCCGAGTACCCGGACCTGAGCTTCGGCGAGGTTGAACTGACGCAGGATATGGTGGGCCAATGGACGCCGGTATCCGTGCGCTTGTACAGCCTGCAAGCCAACCCCAACGAAACCTGGGGCCCCACCGTGGACTACACTTCGGTGATGCACCCGTTCGAAGTGGAACTGGTAGGCGGCGCCTCACACGTGCAGCTGGATAACATCCGCATCTCCTGTCTGGAAGATTGCGGTATCGAGCCCAAGCTGGCACCGGTCACCGTGACCGAAGATATGGATATCTTTGTGGACACGCTCTCCGCAGACTGGGGCAACCCCGGATTTGGCGTGTGGCAGGCTGACGGTCAGGTCATCACCATCGACGCTACAGTAACCGATCCGGACAAAGGCACAGTGGTGCAGGTAGAGTTTACCGATACCGGTATGGGCACTTTCTACATTCAGGATTCTGCCAAAGACCTGAGCGCCTTTACCGACGGTAATCTGGTGTTTGACCTGAAGGTTGTCAGCAACAACGGCAATACCAGCGGGTTCCTGGTTAAGGCCGACTGTATCTACCCCTGCGTGGGGGCGGAAGTGCCGGTACCACTGCCCGGCGACAACAACTGGCATACCATCACTGTACCTATCGCCGACATCAATCAGGGCGGTTTCGACATCACCACGGTGAACACGCCTTTTTCTCTGTGGCCTGTGTTTGAAGAACAGGACGTGACCTTCCAGGTGGATAATATTCGCTGGGAGTTAGCGGACTGATCACCTAGCAATTGGTCTCTTGAGTACCAACAGGGAGGTTGGCTCAACTGATTCAAAAAAGGCCCGCAAACTCGGTTTGCGGGCCTTTTTTTGGATTGTGACTTTCAGCTATTTCAGGGTAAGGGGTGCGTCTTCAAAGTGAACGCCGCCCCAACCGTGCTGAATAAAATTGCGGATATTACCGTGATCCGTGCCCTCGGGGTGTTGCAACACATCGTCGCGATAATACTTGCCAAAACAGGCCAGAGTTTGCGCTTCGGTTAAGCCGTGAAGCTTGCCAAATGCCAAAATTTTGCACGACCCCTGATTTTGCTCGGCACTGTTTTCCAGCTCACCATTGGTGAACGCCGTAGCGGTATGACTGTAGTAGGCGTCAATAACCGCCATCGTCTCGCTAAACTCGACGTTCAGCGGCTCTTCGGTCAATTTGTGAATAAACATCTCCAGCGTCATGGCATACCTCGTCAAACGTTAAACCGCTATTTTAGAGCTACGCCCCGCAGGGAACAATCAGCCGTCGTCGCTAAAGCGGCTACTCAAAGTTCCCTGGGCGCTGGTAATCTCAGTGGCATCATGGGCCAGACTGAACTGAGCACTGAACACCGCGCAGCGATGTTGAGCCACTTCGATGCTAACGGTCAGATGCAAAGGCTCGCCCCGCCAGGTGCGTAAATGACTGATTTCCAGCTCACTAATGTCGCGCTCGCCCAGGCTTTCAGGGCAGGCCAGCTGAGCAGCGCAATCGATCAAGCAGGGCAATACACTTTTTAACAGCGAGGGGGAGTAACTCAGGCCCTGCTGTATCGCCACATCCAAAACTGCCGAGACCCCAGGCAAATAGCTGGCCTGAATGGCAAAAAACGAACTGGCCGGATGGGATTCTAGCCAACGATGTAGAGTATGAGAGCAAGCATCGATTGCGGTGGGCATGGGTAATGACATAGCGAACCTCAATTTTATGTTTTTGGTTATTGTGTGTCTCTAGTGCGCTCAGCCTAGAAAAAACAGAGGTTAACCACTAATGCTATTGGAATTTTCATTGCGATTAGCGCAAAAGTTGAAGTTTTTTAGCGAATATTATTAATTAGCGCCAGGCACTAACTATCACCCGCCCCATCCTTATAAACATTTCTAAAAGCCTTGGGCGTGCAACCATACTCATCTTTAAACAATTTATTAAAGTAAGAGACGTTTTTGTACCCAACCGAATACGCGATTTCCGCAATGCTCGGCTCGGGTCCCGCCGACAGTAAGCGTGCAGCCTCAGTCAAGCGCACTTTGTTGAGATAACCGGTAAAGGTATAGCCCAGCTCAGCTTTGAGGATCGAGTTAATTTTACTGCGCCCGACTCCGGTCGCCGAGGCGATACCGTCCAGGTTCAACTCGCTGTTCGCATACTCGGTGGCGAGGTAACGCAAAATAGCCTCTTTATCGCGGTCGCGTCGGGGCTCTACCGACAACTGCTGATACGCCACCAGAGGTCGGTCCTTTTGCAGTTTGAGTTTAAGCGCATCGGTCAGCGCCCGCGTATGAGCGCGAAACAGCCAAATAATGGCCATCAGCCAAGCCAGCCCCAAAACCCCCGCCAGTAGATACAGGTAGCGCCAATCTCGCCCGCGCAGCTCAAGGGCGTTAATTTGCACCCGCGCCGAATCCAGCATGGGGCTTTGATGGGTAGAACCAAAAACCAATCGCGGTACCCGGTTAAGCTGGTAATCAATCATCGAGAGCTTGAGCTCAAACTTATCCAGCCACCACTGGGGCGTCTCCAAGCGAGTCAAATCTAACTCGACGGCGGACCACTGCTCGTCACAGGAGAAATAGGTCGCCGGCGAGCGATAGCTTAGCGGATCATCTTTTTGGGTGATGCCGGGCTCAAAGGTATGGGCGGCAAATGCCAGAACATTGGCAGGGACGCACTTCACGTTAAAGCTCAGCTTGTGGTATCCGGTAAGATCCAGCATGGTCGGCTGCCCGCCGTCATCGGTAAAGTTTAACGCCACCCCTGCATAGGGATACTGAGCAACATCGGAAAGACTCAGCGAATAATCAAGGCTGTAGCGGTCATCGTGGAATGTTACCTCTGAGAGGCCACCTTGGGAGTGATCCGTCTCGGCGCTCAGATGCCAGGGCAGCTCGCTCTGCGCTGCAGGCAGTAATGTGCGAGACGAGAATGTATTCTGGATACACCAATAACTGAGCAGCGCACTGAATAACAACAAACCTAGCAGCAGCGTGGCCACTTTTTTATAAAATTTCAGCATTACGGGTAACTTTAATTTTTTATCACTTCCTATCCTACCGCTAATTTCCCACTCAAAGTAGCGTCTAGCACGACGTCAGATTGGCATTGAGCAGCATTGGGCGTAAAATAGTCCGACGCTTAAATCCTCGGGGTGGCCGCTTTCTCAGGCCTGAGAAAAACCCGTTGAACCTGATCCGGTTAATGCCGGCGTAGGGATAGGACACTCTCTCATATCCGCGCTTATTTAGCATGCCGGGTCTCCTGTTGCTGTTGGAGACTCTATGAAACTCGCACACTTTGCTTTTGCCACTTTACCTTTCGCCATTGCCGCCCAGGCGCAGGGCAATACCATTGAAGAAATTCTGGTGACGGCGGACTTTCGCCCCACGAACCTGAGCCAGTTGGCCACCAGCGCAAGTGTTATTGATGCTGAAGCCATCAACGCCCGTGGCGCCGAGCACCTGGCACAAATTTTAAACACCGCCCCCAATGTGAATTTTTCCACCGGCGCCTCGCGCGGCCGCTTTTTTCAAATTCGCGGTATCGGTGAGCGCAGCCAATTTATTGAGCCGGTTAACCCGTCCGTTGGCCTGCTGGTCGATGGCATAGACTTAACCGGCATTGGCGGGGCAGCAACCACGCTGGACATTGCCCAGGTGGAAATTTTGCGCGGCCCGCAGGGCACACTCTATGGCGCCAACGCCCTGGCAGGCTTGATAAATATGGTATCAGCCGCCCCCACCCAAGAGTTCGGCGGCGAAGTGAACGCCACCCTGGGCGACTACAATATTCAAACCCTGAGCGGAGCCATTAGCGGCGGGCTAACCGATACCCTGAGCGCCCGCGTCGCACTGGAGCAGCACAGCTCCGACGGCTACCAGGACAACGCCTACTTAAATATTGACGACAATCAGAATATCGACGAGCAAACCGCCCGCGCCAAACTGCGCTGGCAGCCCAGTGATTCGCTGCAATTGGATGTGACCGGCCTGTACGTCAATGTCGATAACGGCTACGACGCCTTCTCTTTGGACAATACCCGCACCACCCTGTCGGATAACCCCGGCCACGACCGCGCCGAAACCACAGCTGGCTCGGCGCGCTTGCAGTGGCGCTTAAACGATGCGGTCTCACTGGTGGCGCTGGGCAGTCACGCACAGTCGGATACCGAATACGGTTTCGATGAAGACTGGACCTACGCAGATATTTGCAGTGACTTCACTTGTATTTATGACGGCTACAGCTCAACCGATAATTACCTGCGCGATATCGACAACACCACCGCCGATTTACGCCTGGTGTCCAACAACGAACGTCACGAATTCGGTTGGGTGGCCGGCGTGTATTACCGCGACCAGAACGAGAGCTTACTGCGCGAGTACACTTATGCAAGCGGCGACTTTACCAGCGATTTCAGCGCCGAAAACACCGCCCTGTACGGCCAGTTGGATATCCCGCTAAGCGCTGCGCTTAAATTAGTCACCGGCCTGCGCTATGAAGAGCGCAGCGCCGACTACCGCGACAGCGACGAGGTAAGCTTCTCCCCCGAAGACGATATGCTGGGCGGCAAGCTGGCGCTGGAATACCACACCGATACCACCTTGTATTACGGTTTGATCTCGCGCGGTTACAAAGCCGGCGGCTTTAACAGCAACACCGCACTGCCCGAAAGCTCGCGGGAATATCAGCCGGAGTTTCTGTGGAACTACGAAGTGGGCGCCAAGTTTGCCTCCAACGATAGCCGCATCACCAGCAATATCGCCGTGTTCTACCAAGATCGCGACGACGTGCAAACCAAGCAATCGCTACTGCAACAAATTGATGGCAACACCTGCCCCTGCAGTTTTGAAGATTACACCACCAATGCCGCCGCAGGCCACAGCTACGGTTTAGAAGCAGACATTAATTGGCAGGCAAGCGAAGCCTTGCGCTTGTTCGCAAGCCTGGGGTTACTGCGTTCGGAGTTTGATGACTTTCAAAGCTTCGCCCACGCTGACGCCAACCCCGGCGAGGGCGAGGCTTACGATTTATCCGGCCACGATTTACCCCACGCCCCCCACTATCAATTTACCGCCGGTGGCGAATACTTTTTTACCGACCACTGGTTTGCACAGTTAGAGGTAGAGGGAAAAGACAGCTTTTATTTCTCCAGCCGCCACGAAGCCCAGGCCGACGCCTATGAATTGCTAAACGCCCGCTTGGGTTACACCGCCGCGCACTGGGAGCTGGCGCTTTGGGGCCGCAACCTGACCGATGAGGATACCCAAACCCGAGGCTTTGGCGCCTTCGGCAACGACCCGCGCAAAGGCTACGCCACCGAGCCCTATTATCAATTTGGCGAACCGCGCGTCGTGGGTTTGTCCGGCACTTACCGCTTTTAAGGAGCCATGCAATGAAACTGACCGCCGAACTGAGCATGTACCCGTTTAACGAAGCCTATATTCCGCCCATAAAAGGCTTTATCGACTGGTTAAATCAGCAAGAGGGCTTGCTGGTCTCCACCAACCCCACCTGCACGATTGTTACCGGCGACTATGAGCGGGTTATGCAAGTGCTGGGCGAAGGCATGCGCTACAGCGTCGAAACCTGGGGTAAAGCCGTGTTTGTGAGTAAATTTTTGCCGGGCTTTGAGGCCCTACCCGAGGCCGATGCGTGAGTGACGTCAGTGCGGTAATCGCCCAAGCCTGGGCGCAGATGTCCGGCTGGGAAGTCGCCGCGGTGATTCTCGCCATCGCCTATTTGCTGCTCGCGGTACGACAAAACAGCCTGTGCTGGTATTGCGCATTCGCCAGCACCGCTATTTACACGGCGCTGTTTTGGGATGTTCAGCTGTTGATGGAATCGGCACTGAACGTTTATTACATGGCCATGGCCATCTACGGCTGGTGGCAGTGGCGCCACGGCGGGCAGCAGGATTCACCATTGCCCGTGCGGCGCTGGGGCATCAAACAACACAGCCTCACCTTCGCAGCCATTGCGGCTATTACCTTGGTATCGGGCACCCTGTTAAGTCGCTATACTGAGGCCGCCTGGCCCTATGTGGATTCGTTCACGACCTGGGCCAGTGTTATCACCACCTTTATGGTGGCCCGTAAAATTCTGGAAAACTGGTTGTATTGGATGGTGATTAACAGCACCTCGATATTTTTATTTATTGATCGCGGCCTGTATTTAACCGCGCTACTGTTGGTGTCTTATCTCATCATTTCCATCTTCGGTTTAATTAACTGGCAAAAGGATTATCGCCGACAGTATCGACAACAACCCGCCTATGGCTGAACACAATATTCTGCAAGCCATACTCGCGGGCTGGCGAGACTGGCCGCTGCCATTAACGGACCCACCTAAAGTGCTCGGCCCTATTCCCGGCGGGCGTACCAATCGCAATATCAAGCTTGAAGGGGCGGGCTACAGCCAAGCTTTTATTCTGCGCATTAACAACCCGCGCGGGCGCTTGCTGGGCATTGACCGCGACGATGAGGCGCAAATTGTTCACACCGCCGCCGTCGCGGGCTTAACCCCCGAGCCGATATACCGCGATCCGGCCCACCGCTTTGCATTACTGCCTTTTGTTAAAGCCCGTACCTGGACGGCAGCCGATTTTGCCAATCCTATGCAGCGCAAAAGGCTGTTGGCACTGCTGGAGAAAGTCCATAATTTATCGCCCGCCACCGACCGGCGCAGTTATTTACGCTACCTGGAAAGCTACTGGCAGATTCTGCAAAAGAACACGCCCATAAATACCGAGCTAGCCGAACGCTGGGCAACATTTTCAGCCAGGCTCGCCGCCTTTGACCAAGCGCCCTGGCCAGCAGAGCTTACCCACCACGACCTGATTGCCGACAATGTGCTGGACACCGGCAGCCGCCTGTATCTGATTGACTGGGAATACGCCGCCATTGGCCACAGCGATATCGACCGCTGGAGCATTGACCCGAAACTGGTCAATGAGCCTTTTATTCACGAACTGGCCCAATGGACCAACGACTTATGGGAGCGGGTATTACTCAGCATTAAGTCCGCGTCCAAAAACACATAACGCATCGGACTTAACCCTCCTTAACCCGTCTTTTGGTTAGCGAAGATGCCTCCGCACTCTTTATCCGCTAAACTCTGTCCACCGATAAAAATAGTCGACAGGACAATAACATGAACCATCGCACCTATTTACCTCTGGGCTTGCTCTGCGCAGCGCTGATGTCAGGCTGCAGCCAGACTGCCACAGACACGGCCAGTACCAACCCTGACACCGAACAATGGCAAACCTTATTTAACGGTAAAGACTTGAACGACTGGACGATTAAAATCGCCGGTTACGAGCTTAACGAAAATGCGCTGAACACGTTTCAGGTAAAAGACGGTAAGTTGATCGTCAGCTACGACGAATACGACACCTTTAAGGGTCGCAACGGCCATATCTTCTACAATCAGCCGTTTTCTCACTATCGAATCAAAATCGAGTACCGCTTTGTGGGCGAGCAGGCCGCGGGCGCCCCCGACTGGGCCTGGCGTAACAACGGTATTATGTACCACGCCCAATCACCGCAAAGTATGGCCTTTGAGCAGGGCTACCCCGCCTGTATGGAAGTGCAGTTATTGGGCGGCAATGGCACCGATGAACGCCATACCTCTAACCTGGTCACGCCAGGCTCCCACGCGGTTTACAACGGCGAGCTGCGTGAAGATCACATTATTGAAAGCACCAGCAAAACCTATCACGGTGATCAGTGGGTGAGCGCAGAATTAGAAGTACACGGCGACGACTTGGCCATCCACCGGGTCGAAGGCGAAGAAGTTATTCGCTACAGCGGCATGCAACTGGATGACGGCACACCACTGACCGAAGGCTATATTGCTTTGCAGGCCGAAAGTGCGCCCATTGAATTTCGCTCGGTCAAACTGCTGAACTTAAAAGGCTGTATGGACCCGGAGGCGAGCAACTATAAATCTTATTTTGTCGCCAATGATCCTGAGGCTTGCGAGTACTAAGAATTTAAACGCACTAACGACTGCCCGTAGCGCTAATCAATAGTCTCCAGCAATAAAAAAAGCCCCGCTCGGTTCGAGCGGGGCTTTTTTGTCAGCAGCTAATATCAGCGCTCTTTCACAGCCGCACTTCAATGCCGCGCTCGGCCATAAATTCTTTGGCCTCGCCCACGGTGTATTCACCAAAGTGAAAAATGCTCGCCGCCAGAACCGCATCGGCGCGGCCTTCGGTGACGCCATCGGCCAGGTGTTGCAGGTTACCCACACCGCCCGAGGCGATGACGGGAATGGGCACGGCGTCACTGATGGCGCGAGTCAGTTCTAAATCAAAACCGTTTTTGGTGCCGTCGCGATCCATGCTGGTCAGCAGAATTTCACCGGCGCCGTTGGCGCACATTTTTTTCGCCCACTCCACCGCATCAATGCCGGTGGGTTTGCGACCGCCATGGGTAAAAATCTCCCAGCGCTTGGGCTCGCCCTCAGCGCTGACTTGTTTGGCATCAATGGCCACCACAATGCACTGAGCGCCGAAGCGGTCGGACGCGGCTTTCACAAAATCCGGATTGTGTACCGCCGCCGAGTTAATGCCGACTTTATCCGCACCGGCGTTCAGCATATTGCGAATGTCTTCCACAGTACGAATGCCGCCGCCCACGGTGAGCGGTATAAACACTTCACTGGCAATGCGCTCGACTGTGTGCACGGTGGTGTCGCGGCCTTCGTGGCTGGCGGTGATATCCAAAAAGGTAATTTCATCGGCGCCCGCTTCGTTGTAGCGCTTGGCGATTTCCACCGGGTCGCCGGCATCGCGGATATCGACAAACTGCACGCCTTTCACCACGCGGCCATTGTCCACATCCAGACAAGGAATTATGCGTTTAGCCAGGGCCATAAATTACTCCGCGCTGTCGCAGTAGGCCTGCGCCTCAGCAACGTCCAAGGTGCCTTCGTAAATGGCGCGGCCGGTGATTGCACCGCAGATACCGCTGGCGCTTTTGGCTTTGAGCGCGCGAATATCATCCATATTGGTGATGCCGCCAGAGGCAATCACCGGAATGGAGGACGCCTCACCCATGGCGACGGTGGCCTCCACATTCACACCTTGCATCATGCCGTCGCGGGCGATGTCGGTGTAAACAATGGCGCTCACGCCATCGGCTTCAAAGCGGCGCGCGAGGTCGGTGGCTTTTACATCCGACACTTCAGCCCAGCCATCGGTGGCGACCCAGCCGTCTTTCGCGTCCAGGCCGACAATAATATGGCCCGGAAACTCGCGGCACATGTCGGTGACAAAACCCGGGTCTTTAACCGCTTTAGTGCCGATAATCACGTATTCCACCCCGGCTTTAATGTAGTGCTCAATGGTCTCGGCGGAGCGAATCCCACCGCCGATTTGAATCGGCAGCTTGGGGTAGGCTTTGGCGATGGCGGTCACCACGTCACCGTTAACCGGGGTACCGGCGAAGGCGCCGTTTAAATCCACCAGGTGCAGGCGGCGGCAGCCCGCGTCTACCCATTGGGTGGCCATGGCCACGGGGTCGTCGGAGAATACGGTGGAGTCGTCCATCAACCCCTGGCGCAAGCGTACGCACTGGCCGTCTTTAAGGTCGATGGCGGGAATAATCAGCATGGTAACAATCTCTTAGTTCAATCAGCGCTGGCCGTTCCAGCGCACAAAGTTATGCAGTAACTGCAGGCCAGCGGTGTGGCTTTTTTCGGGGTGGAATTGCACCGCAAACAGGTTGTTGCGGCCCAGGGCGGCGGCGAAACGCACCCCGTATTCACAGCGCCCGGTTACTTCGCTGCCGGTGTCTTCCACGTAAAAGCTGTGCACAAAATAAAAGCGGCTGTTTTGCGGGATATCCGCCCACAGCGGGTGATCCACCTGCTCAACCTGGTTCCAGCCCATGTGCGGCACCTTTAAAGGCTCGCCCTCGGGGCTTTTGTGATCGTGACCGAAGAATTTCACCTCGCCCGGAAACAAATCAATGCACTCGGTGCCGCCGCTTTCCTGGCTGTGAGTCAAAAGTGCCTGCATACCCACGCAAATACCCAACACGGGTTTGCCGCTGGTCACTTGCTCGCGCAACAGCTTATCAAAGTTCAAACGGCGAATTTCACCCATGCAATCGCCAATGGCGCCCACCCCCGGGAAGATCACTCGGTCGGCGGCGGCCACTACGGCCGGGTCGCTGGTGACGTAGATCTCGTGATCGCACACCTTACCCAAGGCGCTTGCCACCGAGTGCAAGTTGCCCATGCCATAGTCGATAACGGCTACTGACTCAGTCATAGCTTACAGACTACCTTTGGTGGAAGGCATGATGCCGGCCATACGCGGGTCCGGCTCCAGCGCCATACGCAGGGCACGGCCGAAGGCTTTAAACACGGTTTCTATCTGGTGGTGAGCATTGTCGCCGCGCAGATTATCAATGTGCAGGGTCACCTGGGCGTGATTGACAAAGCCGTGGAAGAACTCCGAGAAAAGCTCGGTATCGAATTTGCCAATGCGCTTTTGGGTAAAGGGCACTTTCATAATCAGCCCCGGACGACCGGAAAAGTCGATCACCACGCGCGACAGGGCTTCATCCAGGGGGACATAGGCGTGACCGTAGCGACGGATGCCTTTTTTATCCCCCACGGCACGCGCAATGGCCTGACCGATGGTAATGCCGATGTCTTCCACGGTGTGGTGATCATCGATGTGAATGTCGCCTTTGCAGTAGACATCCATATCAATCATGCCGTGGCGGGCGATCTGATCCATCATGTGCTCTAAAAAGGGCACCCCGGTATCAAATTTACCGCAGCCTGTGCCGTCTAAATCCAGCTCGACACTGATTTGCGTTTCCAGAGTATCGCGGGAAACCTGCGCTTTGCGCTCTGACATGACCTTCTCCGACTCACCGCCCCGTGGGCAAAAGGCGGATTATAAAGGTTTGCGGTAAGACAGCGCCAGTCGGAGGCGCACTGCGGGGGCTTAATGCACTTTATGGGGGTCGAGTTGTACCGCCTCGATCTTACGGCCCAGCATCACGACCCGGCCCGTGTAGCGATCTTCACCGGTGGAGGTAAACTCAAAATAGAAAGCGCGCCACAAACTAAGCGCACCCTTGCTGTTGCGCTTGAACCAGAGCCGGCGCAGATAAACGCTCTGATCCAACATCTGCACGTTCATTTCGCGGCAGTGACGCACCGCCGCGGCAAAGGCAACATCCTTGGCCTGCAATGCTCGCCACCAGTAATAACCCACGGCAATCAGGCCAAATAACCAGGTAACAGCAGCGAGATCAGACATAGTTTTTTACACAAAAGCGCCCCTGGTCGACCCAGGGCCCAAAGGGCACCGGTGCAACCGGGGGCGGGAATAAATTTAACGGTTTAGCCTAATTAACGTCGGCCCCGCCGCAATGACGGCGCTTAGCGTATCAGACTTAGGGGAAACTTATACCGCGGTAACGTTTTCCGCCTGAGGACCCTTCTGTCCCTGCACCACTTCAAAGGTCACATTTTGACCCTCTAGCAGCGTTCGACGACCGGTGCCATTAATAGCGCGAAAATGTACGAACACATCCGGTCCGCCTTCGCGCTCAATAAAACCGTAACCCTTCGCATCGTTGAACCACTTAACAACACCATTGACCAAATCAGACATAACGCCCTCTTGCTTCCTTTTCATTGCCGGTATACCGGCCTTTCACAACTCCCCACCGATCAGCGGGAACCTACCAGTAAACTTACTCGGGGTCGCGGCGGACCAAATTCCATCTCAGCACCCTTGGCTGTGGCTGCGATGGTCGAATTTAAGCACTCTGACTATGGCAACTTCAAGCGTTAACGGCGCTATTGCCGGCCGTTGCGCTCAATATTAGGGCGGCGGCAAAATACTTCGTGCAAAAATAGCGCAAGAATTACCACCGCAAAGCCACCCAGCATTGCCGGGCGTTTGACCAGCTCAAGTGCCAAGCCTTCTTTGGCCAGCTGGTAGCAGGCCAAACCCCAGGCCGCTGCGGCGAAATAGCCCCAGCGCTGGCGCTTAAACACAAACCAGGCGATCACCAAGGTTAACAGTGCAACAAAAATTGTCTCTATTCTCAGCTCTGCGGCGAAAAAACCCGCCGCCGCCAGCAACCATAGCAACAAAAGTGCATTAAAAAAGTGTGCCAGTGCAGTGATTTTCATAGCAAGAATCTACAGTTTTATGACAATGACAGGCCCATGGCTTCACGAGCCAGGGTATTTTTTAACAGAGGAAGAGAGTCGGCGGAGCGCAGAGCACAATTGCGCAGCCATAGCAGCCGCAAATCGCGGGCGCCAAATAGGCGTTTAAAGCTTTCCATCGCCGCCATCATGGTGAGATTGTGGCCCATGCGCTCGCGCTCGTAGCGTCGCAAAATACTCACATCTGCCATCGCCACACCGCGATTCTGTGCGCGCAGAATTTCCTGCGCTAATGCCTCGACATCCAACAGACCCAGATTGACGCCCTGCCCCGCCAGAGGGTGAATACTGTGAGCGGCGTCGCCCACTAGAGCTAAACCGGGCTGGAAATAAGTGCGGGCATGGCGCTGCACCAGAGGTATGCAGTGGCGTTTTGCCACCTGCTCTACGGCGCCCAAGCAATGCTCGAAGCTTTGAGCGAGCCGCTCGGCAAAGTCGGTGTCATTCAGCGCCATCAGCGAGGCGGCAAAGCTTTGATCAGCCGACCAGACAATGGAGCTATACCTGGAGTCGACGTCATCCGGACTCTCACACAGGGGCAAGAACGCCAGCGGCCCGGTAGCCATAAAGCGCTGCCAGGCGGTGTGCTGATGGTGTTGCGCGGTTCGCACAGTGGTGACAATCGCGCTCTGGCCATAGGACCACTCTCGCACCCCGATACCGGCAAAATCGCGCAGCGCTGACTGCGCGCCGTCAGCGGCGATGGTCAAACCCGAATGAAATGAGTCGCCATCGGCCAGGGTCACACCGCCCACACCCGCCTCGGTGTAAATCAGGCCCGCGACCTCACCGGTGATCATAGTCACTCCAGAGGACTTTAGAGCAGTCATCAGCTCGGCGACAATCAGTCGGTTTTCTACAATATGCCCCAGTGCTTCGCAGCCGAGCTCAGCGGCACTAAAGTCGATCTTGCCACTGCCTTCGCCATCCCACACGTGCATCTTGCGATAGGGGCACACGCGCTGCCGGGCAAGCTCGGGCCAAATACCCAAGCGCTCAAATAGCTCCCGTGAGGCGGCCGTTAAAGCCACCACCCGCGGGTCAAACTCTTCGTATTGATGGGTATCGAGCTTGCGCTCCAGTGACGGCGCCACCAGGGCAATACGTAAGCCGCTTGCGGCCAAACGCAGCGCCATGCTGGAACCAACCATCCCGGCGCCCACTACAATAATGTCGTAATCACGCGGCGCCACTCTGCCCTCCCATCATCTGCTGGGTAAATGCGCCCTTAAGCGGAGCGAACAACTCCAAACCCAGTAAACCAATGTGACGTGCGCTAACCAGTACGGGGTTGCGCGAGCTAAACAGCTTGACCATGGCGTGGCTAAGTTCGGTGGTTAACAGCTGATCCTGCTGGCGCTTTTGGCTATAGGCACTTAGCACCTGCGCAGCCCCCGGATCGGCAACGCCTTGAACACAGTCTGCCAACACAGCGCAATCTCGCAGCGACAGGTTAAACCCCTGCCCGGCTACCGGATGCAAGCTGTGGGCGGCATTGCCCACAATCACTAATCGGCTACGCCACTGTTCATCCACTTGGCGCAACTGTAAGGGATAACTAAACCTTTCACTCACCGCCTCAAAACGCCCTAAGCGATGACCAAAACGCTGTTGTAGCTGCTGCAAAAACACTGTTTCGGGCAACCGGGTTCGATCCGGCGCAAGCGTCGGCTGCGTCCATACCAGTGCCATCTCGTGTGTTGCCGCCAAGGGCAGAAGAGCCAGCGGACCCTCGTCGGTAAAGCGCTCGTAAGCGATATTGTTATGGGCTTTGCTAACACGCACATTGGCGATCACAGCGCGCTGCTGGTAATGGCGCTGACGCTGGCCGATACCCAAAACTTTGCACAGCGGCGAGTCGGCGCCATCGGCGATCGCTACCAGCTTGGCGCTGATACCTGCGCCACCCTCAAGACTAATCTGCGCTGAGTCTGGTACAAAAGTTAGTTGCGACACCTTATCGGTCACCGCCTCAATACCAGTACGCTGAGCCAGGGCACTGCTCAACGCCAGCCCCAGGTGCTGGTTGGGAACGACATAGCCCAAAGCCTTTACCGCGAGTTCGGCAGCATCAATTTTCTGACCGGGCAGGTAGCCTTTATCGGAAATATGCACGCGCCGAATTGGCGCTGCAGCGGCTTCAAGATCCTGCCACACCGCCAGTTTATCGAGATAAGCCGCCGTGCCGGCCGATAGCGCCGTAGCACGAGCATCAAAACTGGGACGCTCGGGCACCTGACCCGCCTGGGCTGGTTGCGGGTCAATCAACGCAATACGCCAGTGGGGATTGGCGCGGGCGCACAAGAGCGCAAGGCTGCTCCCGACCATACCGCCACCGACAATTGCCAGATCATACTCGGCCAAGATCAGGCGCTCCGCTGTTCGCCAGCGCGTGCCATCAGCGCTTCTATATCGGCTGTGGTTTTGGGCACATCGTCGGTCAACACCTGATAACCTTCTTTGGTAATCACTACGTCGTCTTCAATCCGAATGCCGATACCGCGCCATTTTTTGGCCACAGTTTCATCATCCGGCGCGACATAAATGCCTGGCTCCACCGTCATCACCATGCCCGGCTCCAGCACCCGCCACTCGCCGCCAACCTTGTAGTCACCGACGTCGTGAACATCCATGCCCAGCCAGTGGCCAATGCGGTGCATATAGAAGCGGCGGTAGGCGCCCTGCTCAATCAGATCGTCCAGCTCGCCGTTTAACAGGCCTAACTCCAGCAGTCCCTGGGTGATGGTTTTTACCGACGCCTCATGAGGTTCGTTCCAGTGGGCGCCCGGTTTTAGCGTTTCAAAGGCGGCGTACTGCGCCTCTAACACGATATCGTAGAGCGCTTTTTGCGCCTCGCTGAAGCGTCCATTAACCGGGAAAGTGCGGGTGATATCGGCGGCGTAATATTCCAGCTCACAGCCGGCATCAATCAGAACCAGGTCGCCGTCTTTTAGTACTGCACTGTTTTCTACATAGTGGAGAATACAGCCGTTTTTGCCGCCACCGACAATCGAGCTATAGGCGGGATGGCGGGCCCCGGCCATGGCAAACTCATGCAGTATCTCTGCTTCAAGCTGATACTCCATAACGCCGGGCTGGCAGTATTCCATGGCGCGTACATGGGCACGGGCAGAGATTTCACCGGCCTCTTTCATTACGCGCAGCTCGGCGGCACTTTTATACAGGCGGTTGTCATGGAGAAAGTGCGCCAAATCCAGAAACTCTCCCGGCGGCGTGGCACCCGAGCGAACCTTGGCGCGAATGGTGTTCACCCACTCCATGACCTGGCGGTCAAAACCGGCATCTTTACCCATGGCGTAGTAAACACGTTCGCGGCCCTCTAGCAGACCAGGCAGAATATCGTCGATATCATCGACCGGGAAGGCGTCGTCGGCGCCGTATTCACGGCAAGCACCGTCTGGGCCGGCGCGATAGCCATCCCAAATTTCGCGCTCTGGGTCGCGGTCGCGACAAAACAGCACAAACTCGCCGTGCTCGCGCCCGGGAATCAATACCAGCACCGCCTCGGGTTCGGTAAAACCGGTCAGGTAGTAAAAGTCGCTGTCCTGGCGATAGAGATACTCGGTATCGCGCGAGCGGGTGCGCTCTGGAGCCGAAGGGACAATCGCGATGCTATTGGGCTCCATCACCGCCATCAACGCTTTGCGGCGGCGGGCAAATTCAGTTTTGCTAATTCTCATATCGATCAATGCAAGGTTCCGGAATCGGGTGAAATAGGGGCCGGATTGTCGCTGCCATGAAAGGCCTGGTACAAAGTCAGCGCCGACATGCGCACATATTCAGCCACTTCAATAAAATCGGACTCGGCGCTGGCCGCGTCGTTATCGTCCGACTCAATTTGCACAATGGCTGAAAAGTCCTCCAGGGTATCGGCGATGTCCGGATTCACCTCGCCCTGTTCAACGGCGCCCGAAGCGCCAAAACCGCTCAAAAAGCCATGGCACCACTGCGACAATGCCTCAACCCGCTCCGACATACTTTGGTCATCATCGGGCAGCAGCAACACAAAGCTGAAACCTTCACCGCCCAACTGGCCCCGAGTTTGTTTTAAAAAATCCAGCAGCGCATCGGTGGTTGCCTGATCGGGCTCGTCAGTCAACGCCATAAAGTCGCTCACCAAGCGCAGCCAATCGGCCTCATTTAAGGGCGTACCGCAGAGGCGGCCACAGAGCATACCCTGCAATTCCGCCGGACTGTTCAAGGCTTCCAGCGGGGCAAAGCGCTCATCCCACAACTCAAAGCCATTGACCAGTTTTTCAATTTCAGACATAAAATTCTCCCAAATCCGCCCTATGCTAGCACAGGGGTAACCAGGGCCTGTTAACAGTAATTAATCCGCCTGCTGGAAGCCAGTTACGTATCTAGCAGACTGCGTGAGCGCAGTTTAGTTATTCCAAATAGGCGAAAGCTAGCCCCGCGAGCTCTTTGGATCTCGGCGACGAAGCTGGAGACAGCAATTGTCTTCCAAACAAACACTCCAGCCCTTCGGGTTGCGCCTTATCATTACCAAACAAAAACACCTTTGATATTGGTGCACTGCGCACATAAACTAGAAAGTACTTTAAGATCGATTGCAGCCTTTGCCGGGGCGCAATATAGTAGTCTCACAATTTCTATTGGTCACCTGCCCATGTCAGACGAACAGCTACACACCCTGGAAGTCAAACTGGACGAACTGCTGCGCCAGTGCAGTCGGTTGCAGCAGGAAAATACCGAACTCAAGCAGCGCGAAAACGACTGGCAGCGCGAAAGGGTACGCTTAGTAGAAAAAAATGAGCTGGCCCGCTCGCGAGTCGAAGCCATGATCTCGCGCCTAAAAAGTCTAGAAGCTGAATAAACGAGGCCCACCGTGAGCAACGAAACCGTACACGTCAGAATTCTGGACAAAGAATATCAAGTGGCCTGCCCTGCCGAAGAGCGCAGCGCGCTGCTGGAATCGGCACAAATTCTCGATGAGCGCATGCGCCTTATTAAAAGCAGCGGCGGTGTTATTGGTCTGGAGCGCATTGCTGTGATGGCGGCTTTGAATCTGAGCCACGAACTGCTGCAGGCAAGATCCTCTAGTGCCGCTAGCAGCAAGGATGTCGAATCATTAAACCGCATGCAGGAAAAAATTGAAGCTCAACTGGATAAGCTTAGTCCTGTTTAATCTTTGGGGGAGAGCCCCAATCTTTGATACACTATGAACATACCCTGGGATGTGCGCCAGTCGACTATGTCCTTGAGCCGATAATGCTGTACCCGGTAGCTCCTCGCTGGTGTTTGTGAGCATGTCCGCAAGTCCGGAAAGCCTAATAACATCGCTGGAGCCACCCCTTGAACTTTAGGGTTCAAGGCCCACTCGACAGCGGCATCTTGGGGTTTTAATTTCCTTTCTATGACTCAATCCCGCCAACTTTTACGCCGACAGTTGCGTCAACGACGTCGATCTCTGCCACCCAGTGCCCAGCGCCGGGCGGGACAAGCGCTAATTCAGCAACTACAGAATCACCCCTGGCTCACGAATACAAAAAAAGTGGCCTTGTACTGGCCCGCTGACGGCGAACTGGACCCGCGTCCGCTGGCTAAAAGACTGTGGCGTGCGGGGGTAAAATGCTATTTACCCGTTCTTCACCCCTGGCAAAAAAGACAACTCTGGTTCACTCCCTTTACCCCCGCTACTCGGTTTCGCCGCAACCGCTTTGGTATTGCCGAGCCCATCGCTCACCAAAGCGCTCCTTTATCGGCACGACATTTAGATCTGGTGTTAACGCCGCTGGTCGGCTTTGACCGCACCGGCGGCAGGCTGGGCATGGGCGGCGGCTTTTACGACACCACCTTCGCGTTTAAACGCCGCACCCCCGGCCACAGCAAACCCAAGCTGATCGGCCTGGCGCACTCGTGTCAGGAGGTGGAAAAACTGCCGCTGGAGCCCTGGGATATACCGCTGGATGCGGTAGTGACGGAAAGGGAAGTGATTGTCGGACGTCGGAGGTCTGACGCGGAACGATTGTCTCGTTCCCATCCGCTGTCAAACCCCAAGCATGGATCTTGATGTTTTGCATCCGACGTCAGACCTCCGACATCAGACCCTTTTTCACCTACCCCAAAAAATACTGATAGGCTTCATTATCCGTCTCTTCCCAAAACGGATAATTGATCTCAGCCAAGAATTTACGCACTTGGGCGCGCTCTTTGGCCGGCACTTCCATGCCCACAAGTACCCGCCCAAAAGCCGAACCGTGATTGCGATAATGAAATAGGGATATGTTCCAGCGCCCCGCCACTAAATTTAAAAACTGCAATAAGGCACCGGGACGCTCGGGAAACTCAAAGCGGAACACCATTTCATCATCCACCCCCGAGGCATGACCTCCCACCATATGGCGGATATGCAACTTGGCCAGCTCGTTATCGGTCATATCCACCAAATCATAGCCCTGCTCGCGCAACTCACCGACCAGCTCGTCGCGATCATTGGGATCGGCCGAGACCTGCACACCGACAAAAATACGGGCCTTATCGGCGTCAGCGTAGCGATAATTAAATTCGGTGATACTGCGTTTACCCAACGCCTGGCAAAACTCTTTGTAAGCACCGGGGCGCTCAGGGATGGTTACCGCCAGAATAGCCTCGCGCTTTTCGCCGATTTCGGTGCGCTCAGAGATATAACGCAAGCGATCAAAATTAATATTCGCGCCACTGTCGATGGCCACCAAGGTCTGGCCGCTAATGCCGTGCTCAGCCACATACTTTTTCAAGCCCGCAACACTGACCCCGCCCGCAGGCTCGGCAATTGAACGGGTATCTTCAAAAATATCTTTTATACCCGCGCAAATTTCGTCGGTATTGACCGTAATAACCCCGTCGATATTGTCTTTAATGACCTTAAAGGTCTCTTTACCAATCTGCGCCACGGCCACACCATCGGCAAAAATACCCACTTGGGGCAGCTTCACCCGGCGCTTTTTCTCCATCGCGGCTGCGAGGCACGCAGACTCTTCAGACTCGACCGCAAACACTTTCACGTCGGGGCGCACATACTTCACATACGCCGCCACACCGGCACACAAGCCGCCGCCACCTACCGCGACAAAAATAGCGTCGATGTGCTTGGGGTACTGACGTAAAATTTCCATCGCCACGGTGCCCTGCCCGGCGATGACATCCGGGTCATCGAACGGATGCACATAGGTGTAGCCTTTTTCTTCAATCAACTTTTGCGTATGGGCGGCGGCCTCATCAAAATTATCGCCGTGCAAGACCACTTTAGCGCCTCGCGCGCGCACAGCATCCACTTTGATGGCCGGAGTCGTACGCGGCATCACAATGGTCGCCTTAACTCCCAGGTGCTGAGCACTCAGCGCCAGCCCCTGAGCGTGGTTGCCAGCCGATGCCGCGATAACGCCTTTATCGCGCTCGGCATCCGTCAGCTGCAACAACTTGTTGTAAGCACCGCGAATTTTAAAGCTGAACACCGGCTGCAGATCTTCACGCTTAAGCAATACTTTGTTGTCGGTGCGCTGCGACAATAAGCGCGCGTCATCCAGCGGCGTTTCCACTGCCAGATCGTAAATACGCGCATTGAGAATTCTTTTGATGTAGGAGTCTGTCATAAACATTCGCGGGCCGGTGAAGTAAGTCGCCGCATGATAAACCTCAGGCTATCGCCGCACAACCGATACACACGCCTGCGAAATTGCCTTTCAGCGCTTATAATAGCGACACATTTTCTTCTCGAGGTTGTCATGAATCAGGATCAGCTCAAACAAGCGGTCGCACGCGCCGCCATTGACTATATTACCCCCAAGCTGGAGAAAGACAGTATTCTCGGTATTGGTACTGGCTCCACCGCCAACTTTTTTATCGATATGCTGGGCGAGCTAAAAGACGACTTTGCCGCCGCCGTCGCCAGCTCTGATGCCTCGGCCGAAAAATTAAAAGCCCTGGGCATTGAGGTACTGGATTTAAACGAAGTTTCCGAGCTACTCGCCTATGTAGACGGCGCCGATGAATCCAATGCACAGCTGGCCCTGATTAAAGGCGGCGGCGCTGCCCTGACTCGCGAGAAAATCGTACGCGCCGTAGCACGCGAGTTTATTTGTATTGCCGACGAGAGCAAGTGGGTAAAAGTGCTAGGGGAGTTTCCGTTGCCGGTCGAAGTCATTCCCATGGCGCGCTCTTATGTCGCCCGCGAGCTGGTAAAACTGGGCGGCGATCCGGTCTATCGCGAAGGCGTGGTCACCGATAACGGCAACGTCATTCTCGATGTGCACAACCTTTCTATCGTCGACCCCAAGGACCTGGAACTGAAAATCAACCAGATTACCGGTGTGGTCGCCAACGGCTTGTTCGCTCACAAAGGGGCGGATGTATTACTGCTGGGGCGCAGCGATGGGGTGGAGACGATAACGCCGAAATAATCAGTCGGACGTTAAACACAAAAAAGCCCGACCATCTCTGGCCGGGCTTTTTTGTGTGAAGTCAAAATCAACTTACTTGATTTTGCCTTCTTTGTAGATCACATGCTTACGAGCAACGGGATCAAATTTTTTGATCTCCATTTTCTCGGGCATGGTGCGCTTGTTTTTGTCGGTCGTGTAAAAATGACCGGTGCCGGCACTAGAGTTCAGACGAATCTTCTCGCGCATGACTTTATCTCCTCAATTAAACCTTTTCACCACGCGCGCGCAGATCAGCCAAAACAGCCTCAATGCCACGCTTATCGATTACGCGCATGCCTTTGGCTGATACGCGCAGTTTTACAAAACGCTTCTCCGCTTCTACCCAAAAACGGTGGGTGTGCAGATTAGGCAAAAAACGACGCTTGGTGTGGTTTTTTGCGTGAGATACATTGTTTCCAGTTACGGGACGCTTGCCGGTAACCTGACATACCTTAGACATGGTGTTGCCTCTTATACCAAATTAATCGCGCTGCGCCACTTCCACGAACGCCCCGTTCAGAGCGGCCCAGAGCAAGATTCATTATGCAGCCTGTGTGTATCAATGCGGCCTGAAACACGGGGTCCGTAACACTGGACTCGCCCTCAGGAGGCTCTACTTCAGCCATCGCTCGGTTACCCGGCCGCGAAGAGCCGCGTTTTATACCAAAAGAGCCCATCAATAGCAACGTTTCGTTGGTTTTTTAGCCAGATTTTGTCGAATTTTTGTTCTGGGGCGCCATTAACTTATAGAAAACCTCGCTCGGCGAAGGAGATGACCTCGCCGTCGCCCACCACCATATGATCCAACACCCGCACCCCCACCAGCTCCAGCGCCGCCACCAGTTTCTCGGTGATAAGCCGATCGGCCTGACTGGGCTCGGCCACTCCCGAGGGATGGTTATGAGCAAGAATCACCGCCGCCGCATTGCTGGCCAACACCAGTTTGACCACCTCGCGGGGGTATACGCTGGCGCCGTCCAAGGTGCCGTAAAACAGAGGCTCGTAACGAATCAACCGGTGCTGATTGTCCAATAGAAGCAGGGCAAAAACCTCCCGTGGGCTGTGGCGTAACTGCGCCACCAGATAACGCCGCACCAGATCGGGGCTGGTCAATGCATCACCCGTTTGCAGAGATTCACCCAAATGACGCCGAGCCATTTCTAACACCGCCTGCAACTGGGTAAACTTTGCATCACCCAGGCCCTCGCCCCGGCAGAAGGATTCCCGCGATGCCTCCATTAGGGGCCGTAAACCGCCAAACTCGATCAGAAGCTCGCGTGCCAAATCCACCGCCGACTTGCCCGCGCAACCGGTGCGCAGAAAAATCGCCAGCAATTCAGCATCGGATAGAGCGGCAGCGCCCCGTTCGAGAAGCTTTTCCCGCGGCCTTTCACCCACGGGCCAGTGCGCTATAGACATTAAGACCTCCCTGTCGAATTTTTATGTATACAGTCAAGTTCAGCGCCGTGCGCTTTGCAAGTTAAGCGCTCGAATCAACCGCCACCGAGCTTGTTAACTGCATTTTGAGGCTTAATACGGCACCGGTTAAATGTTATCTTAGGCGTCTCAACTCGAAGCGAGCACTCACTTGGCATGAGCACCCTGCAAAACAAACGCATACTGCTCGGGGTAACCGGCGGAATTGCCGCCTACAAAGCCGCCGAACTGGTGCGCCGCCTGCGCGAGGGTGGCGCCGAGGTGCGGGTAGCCATGACCCGCGCGGCCTGTGAATTTATCACCCCCATGACCATGCAGGCACTATCCGGTCAAGCCGTGCACACTTCGTTGCTGGACCCCGAGGCCGAGGCCGCAATGGGTCACATAGAGTTGGCCCGCTGGGCCGATGCCATTCTAGTTGCGCCAGCCAGCGCCGATTTTATTGCCCGACTGCATGCCGGCATGGGCGACGACCTGCTTACCACCCTGTGCCTGGCCACCCGCGCACCTATTTATATCGCCCCGGCCATGAATCAGGCCATGTGGGACTCGGCCAGCACCCAGGCCAATATCGCCGCCCTGCAAAGCCGGGGCATTATCGCCTTTGGCCCGGGCAGCGGCAGTCAGGCCTGCGGGGAAATCGGGCCCGGCCGCATGCTCGAACCCATTGACCTAGCCACACGCCTGGCAGACACCTTTAGCGCCGGCTCTTTAACTGGAAGCACGGTAGTTATTACCGCCGGCCCCACCCGTGAAGCGCTGGACCCAGTGCGCTATCTCAGTAATCACAGCTCGGGAAAAATGGGCTATGCGCTGGCCGAAGCCGCTATTGCCGCCGGCGCCAAGGTGATTTTAATCAGCGGCCCCTGCCAATTGCCCGCCCCCGAGGGCGCAGAACTACTTGCCGTCGAGAGCGCCGAGCAGATGCTGGCCGCCAGCCTGGCAGCTGCCGCCAGTGCGGATATTTTTATCGCCGCTGCCGCCGTGTGTGACTACCGACCGCTTAACATCAGCGAGCAGAAAATCAAAAAGAACGGCAAAGACCCGCTCACGCTGAAACTGGTGGCCAATCCAGACATTATCGCCAGCGTGGTGGCCGCCCAGCCAAATCTGTTCAGCGTCGCTTTTGCAGCCGAGACCGAGCACGTTCTGGACTATGCTAGAGCGAAGCGCCAACGCAAAGGCGTAAACTGTATTATTGCCAATGACGTCAGCGCAGCCGGCATCGGCTTTAACAGCGACGACAATGCCGTCACCGTGATTGATGAATCTTCCGAACTCACTCTCGACAAACGCAGCAAGTCGCAATTGGCCCGCGCACTGATCGACCTGCTGGCGGAAAAAAGTAAAAACATAAAGGACCAGGCACTATGACCCAGCAACAGGGCAATCCGGCCACAGCGCCGGACAGTGATACCGAAACCGCCAAGCCCAAGCTGACCAGGGGAGAGAGACGCGCCCAGGAAGCAAAGCAAAAGCTGCACGCCAAGCGCCATCGTTTACTGTTTGTTCTGGTGGGTGTAACCCTTGCAATTAACGCGCTTATCGCCTTTTTATTGCACGACTCTATGGTGGAAGAAAAGCAGCGCCAGCGCGTTGCTCAGGCAGCCAGTGAAAACGCCGCATCGGCTGCGCGCGCCATTGAAACCTATATAACCGAGCGAATCGAAACAGTAGAGCAGTGGAGCGCCGACCCAGAACTAGCGGCGGCCATTGAGGCACGCGACGCCCAACGACTGGAAGCCATCACTGCACGACTGGCCCGAGGCCAAGAGGATTTGCTTGCGCTGCGCGCCTACCCCGAAGGTAGCGAAGCCTTAATCAGAGAACACGGTGCCCCGGTGCGCTACGCCGAGCTAGACCTTATTCGTCGCAGCACACGACGCCAAGACACCCTAGCAGAGGTGGCCCCCCTGGACTCCGGCTGGCAGCTACATATCGCCCGCCCGGTACCACCGCAGGGCGAGCAAAATGCCGCCGGCAGCCTCCTTGCGACTTTTAAACCGCAGACTGCCGTTACCTCACTAAACAACGCCAATGCTCAGCTAGGCAAAACCGAGCTGCAACAATCCTTTTCCAGCCATAAGCCGCTAATGCTCACCAGTATCGGCGAAGGCAGCGCCGCACCGGCCGCAGAGCAAAAAATTGCCAACAGTTATCTGAGCATAAAGTTCACGCCCTCGCAGCGACTGGTGGACCAATCCGCAGAGCTGCCGGGCATGTGGATTTTAACCATTAGCCTTCTGGTTACTGCCGGACTCGCCCTGGCTTTGCTGTTACCCCGCCTGCTGATTCGGCCTAAATCCGGGGCGGAGGGTGAAGGTCTGATATTGCCCCAGCAATATAAAGACAGCCGCAATGAAACAGCCGATAACCAAGAAGACAACGAGCCGGCCAGCCCACCGCAGCCGGGCAGCCTGTACCAGTCGCAGGACATTCTGGATATTGAAGTTATCGAAGAGGACGCCGATATTCTGGGGCTCGATAGCGCCGAACCACGTAAAAAAGCACCGGCGCAACCCACCCCCAGCGCCAGCCACGCAGAGGTTCCCGATCAGGTGTTCCGCGCCTATGATATTCGCGGTAAGGTCAGCGACGGGCTGACCCCCGAACTTGCCATGCAAGTGGGCCTCGCCTTTGGCAGTGAAGTACAAGACCAAGGCGAAACCTCGGTAGTGGTCGCCCGCGACGGTCGCAACCATAGCCCCGAGCTGTGTGAGAGCCTGATTGAAGGGCTGCTGGCTTCAGGTTGCGACGTGATCAATATTGGTGTGGTACCGACACCCCTGATGAATTTTGCGGTGTGCGAGCTGCCCGGCACCAATAGCGGCGTGATGGTCACCGCCAGTCACAACGGAGCCGAATACAACGGCTTTAAAATGGTGATCAACGGCGAGTCTCTGGCCGACACTGCGATCAAAGATATCCGTTCACGCATCAACCAGCGCCGATATCTCGAAGGCCAGGGTGAACTCACCGAAGAGGACATCGTTGCGGACTATATCGACCGAATCTTTTCCGATGTCGCTCTGGCCGGCCAAATCACTGTGGTAATTGATGCTGGCAACGCCGTAACCGGCGCAGTTGCACCGCAGCTATTCGAAGAACTCGGTTGCGACGTTATTCCCCTCTACTGTGAACTGGATGGCAACTTCCCCAACCACGCACCCGACCCAAGTAGTGCAACAAACCTGCAAGACCTCATTGCCAAAGTTAAAGAAACCGAAGCGGATTTAGGCCTTGCCTTTGACGGCGACGGCGATCGCTTAGGGGTTGTCACACCGGCAGGTCAAATCATTTGGCCGGATCAGCTGCTGATGTTGTTTGCCAAAGATATTCTGTCGCGCAACCCGGGCGCGGATGTCCTGTTCGACGTCAAGTGCTCTAAACAACTCAATCAGTTAATTTCCAGCTACGGCGGCCGCCCGATTATGTGGAAGACAGGCCACTCGCACATGAAACAAAAAATGCAGGAGACAGGCGCGCTGATTGGGGGCGAGTACTCTGGGCATATCTTTATTAAAGAGCGCTGGTACGGCTTTGACGATGGCCTGTACGCTGCAGCGCGAATGCTGGAAATTATCACTTTGCGTGACCAGCCCATCGACGAAGTCTTTGCCGCATTTCCCATGCTTCCCAGCACACCGGAAATTCGCATCCCGGTCGCTGAAGAGCAAAAGTTCAAACTGATTGAAAGACTGTGTAACGAGGGTGACTTCCAAAATGGCAAGGCAACCACTATTGACGGTTTGCGGGTGGATTTTTCCAAAGGCTGGGGATTGGCGCGAGCCTCAAACACCGGCCCTGAAATTACCTTGCGCTTTGAAGCCGAAAGTGAAGAAACTCTGAATAAACTACAGCAGCTGTTCAAGCGCGAGCTGCTCAAAATCGACAAAAACCTCAACCTGGAATTTTAACTATGTCTCTTGATCGCGATGCTGCGATGAACATTGCCAAGGTGCTGACCGAGGCTCTGCCCTATATCCAACGTTTTACCGGTAAAACTATTGTCGTCAAGTTTGGCGGCAACGCCATGGTGGACGAGGAACTGCAAAACAGTTTTGCCCGCGATATTGTGATGATGAAACTGGTGGGCATGAACCCCATCGTCGTTCACGGTGGCGGCCCACAGATTGGCGACCTATTAAACAAGCTCAATATCGACTCCAAGTTCGTCAATGGCATGCGGGTTACCGACAGCAAAACCATGGACGTAGTGGAAATGGTGCTGGGCGGTACGGTAAACAAGCAGATTGTCAGCTTGATTAACCGCAACGGTGGTGAAGCGATAGGCGTTACCGGCAAAGACGGGCAGCTTATTCGCGCGAAGAAGCTTGAGGTAAAGGCGCAAACTCCCGAAGTATCCACCTCGGAAATTATCGATATCGGCCACGTGGGAGAGGTTGCCTCTATCAACAAATCCGTAATCGATATGCTGCTCAACAGTGATTTTATACCTGTGATTGCCCCCATCGGAGTAGGCAAAGACGGCGCCTCGTACAATATCAACGCCGATTTGGTCGCCGGAAAAATTGCCGAAGTTTTGCAGGCCGAAAAGCTGATGCTGCTGACGAATGTGGCTGGCCTGATGAACAAAGATGGTGAAATTCTCACCGGCCTTTCTACCTCACAGGTAGATGAACTGATTGCCGACGGCACCATTTACGGCGGCATGTTGCCGAAAATCAGCTGCGCTCTGGATGCCGTAAAATGCGGGGTCACCTCAGCGCATATCGTCGATGGTCGCGTCTCGCACGCTGTGTTGCTGGAAATCTTTACCGATGTCGGCGTAGGCACCTTAATCACCAATAAATCCGTATAAACCCTTGGCCCGGCGCTGCCGGGCAGATCAACGCTAAGAGTTTGCGCCATGAGCAAAACCAATCAGAAAGTATCTCGTCGTCAGCAAATCCTCGAAGCCCTGGCCCGAATGCTAGAGGCCAGCCCGGGTGCGCGCATCACCACCGCCGCCCTGGCAAAAGAAGTGGGGGTTTCAGAGGCGGCGCTGTATCGCCACTTTCCGAGCAAATCCAAAATGTTCGAGGGGCTGATTGAGTTTATCGAAGAGACCATCTTTTCGCGCATCAAACTGATTCTGAGTGAAGAGCCAGGCGCATTAGAGCGCTGCGAAAAGATTCTGTTCTTACTGTTGAGTTTTACTGAGCGCAATCCAGGCATTACTCGCTTGCTGACGGGAGATGCATTAACGGGGGAAACTGATCGCCTGCGCAATCGAGTAGCGCAGTTTTTTGAACGCATTGAAACCCAATTAAAACAGGTATTGCGCGAAGCTGAATTACGCGAAGGTTTACGCCCCACGCTGTCGCTGACCGCAGCGGCCAATTTGCTGTTGTGCGTTGCCGATGGCAGGATTACTCAATTTGTACGCAGTGAGTTTAAACGTCAACCCACCGAATACTGGGCGGATCAATGGCATACCCTGGCCAGCGGCTTAATGAAGCCAGTGGCCATGATGAACTCTTAATTAAGAATTGATTTCTTTAAACCGCTCAATATCGCGGTCATATTTGGCCGCTTTCTCGTCTAACTCTTGGCTACGGGCTTTAATTTGGCGGCGCAATTCATGAGCCTCTGCATCCAGACTGTTGATATTCTTTAGCACCGTGTCCGACACCTCATTACCGTTGCGTTCCATAATCCCTGCTCGGCGCTGCTGATCTTCCAGTTGAGCGACAATACCACTCAGATTAGACTGCAGCAGACTGACGTTACCCTGCAACTCACTTAACGCGCGCTTTTTTGCCGACTGGATATCTTTAACCGAGCTGAATCGACGCCGCAGCTGTGCATCCCATTCCGCCAAGGCCGCTTCACGACGCAACTTCTCCGCGTATTTAACGGCATCTTCACCCTTGGGAGCAGGAGGCACGGTTTTCAATACTCGCCCAGTGTCAGTGATAATCTCATAACCCTTGGCAGCAGCATCCGGCGGAATACTCTGGTTTACCATTAAACTACCGTTATCACTTTTGTAGCGAAACAGCACATCGCCTAAATCGCCGTCGTCCTCCTCGGCGAGGCCGGAGTTGCAAATTAATACCATCCCCAAAGCCAGTGCCGTGCCACTTAGGTATTTAATAATCATTGCGTCTCTCCGCTATACGCCATAGCTCTCTCGGTAGGCCTTAATAGCCTCTAACCGTTCTGAGCCACCCTGTTGCTCAAGATAGCTGATAATATCGCTCAGGGTAATAATGTTGACCACCGGAATTTGATAGTCCCGCTCTACCTCGCCGATTGCGGACAATTCACTTTTGCCGCGTTCTTGTCGATCCAGTCCTATCACCACACCCGCCGGTTGGGCCCCAGCGGCCGATATAATCTGCATGACTTCTCGCACAGCCGTGCCAGCGGTAATTACGTCATCGACGATTAAGGCTCGGCCGTTAAGTGGCGCCCCCACCAAGGTGCCCCCCTCGCCATGATCTTTGGCCTCTTTGCGGTTAAAACAGTAAGGGACATCTTTATGATGGTGTTCAGCCAGGGCCACAGCCGTAGCACTGGCCAGAGGAATGCCCTTGTAGGCCGGACCAAAAATCAGATCGTATTCGACGCCCGCTTCGGCAATAGCCTGGGCGTAGAAACGCCCCAGCGCCGCCAGCCCCATACCACTTTGAAAAAAGCGCCCGGCGTTAAAGAAGTACGGGCTAATGCGGCCCGACTTCAGGGTAAACTCACCGAATAATAGAGCCTCTTTAGCAATCGCTAATTCGATAAATTCACGCTGGTAGTCTTTCATATTGAGGCTTTCCTGTAGAGATTTCGTCAAAACGGGCTATTATAATGAAACGAGCGCGGCGCGTACCGCCGCTGCGGAGTCGATTTTTTAACCAGAAAAGATAAAAAAATGTTAAAAAATCACGCCGAAACCCTGGGACACTTGCCAACCCATACCACAACCGCTCCCAGCTCGGGTATCATACACAGTCCGCAACTAAGGGGCTAACATGAGAGTTATCAGTCTGAGCGTCGATGGCATATTCCAGGCGGCGCAACGTGGCCTGTACGAATGGCTAGACAGTCAGGACGCTGACATTATCTGCCTGCAGGATTTACGTGCACTCGAGTACGAGCTGGACGACGATATTTTTCATCCTGAAGGCTACTTCGCGTACTTCTTTGATTCCGGAACACCTCACTATAACGGTGTCGCAATCTATACCCGCAAACAGCCCAAAGCGCTGATTTTTGGACTGGGCTTTTCGTCGGGCGTCGATATGGAAGGCCGCTACCTGCAGGTTGATTATGAACATATGAGCATCGGCTCGCTACTCGCCCCCAGCGCCAGCTCAGAGGTGGAGTCTCAGGAAGTTAAAATTAAGTTTTTTGACGACCTGCAGGCACATATGGACAAAATCACCCGCAAGCGCCGCGAGTATATTTTCTGTGGCAACTGGCAGATGGCCCATACCCCGCGGGACGTAACCGACTCAGACGCGTTGCAAAGTGAATCCGGCTTTTTGCCCCATGAGCGCCAGTGGCTGAGCCAACTGTTTAATCAGATAGGCTATGTGGATGCCTTCCGTCGCGCCATTCGCGATCCGGATGAGTACAGCTGGTGGCCTAGCGGTAAAATTGGCACAGGCCCCGGCTGGCGTACCGACTTTCAAGTGGCCTCCAACGCCATCGGCCAGCGGGTAGAGTATGGTGCGATCTACAAAAACGGTCAGTTTTCCAGTCACTTGCCTGTGATTGTCGACTACGATATGGAGCTATAGGGGCGCACCGCACCCCGTCTGATGTCAAACGCCGGACGTCCGAGGCTAAGACTCGGACAAGGCCTCGCGCTGTAGCTTATTCAACTCGGCAATTCCCTGCTTGGCCAACTTAAGCATTGCGGCAAACTCATTCTCGGTGAAGGGTTCTGCTTCCGCGGTACCCTGAATTTCGATAATCCCGCCGTCATCCGCCATCACCACATTCATATCCGTATCGGCGTTGGAGTCTTCGGGATAATCCAAATCCAACACCGGCTCGCCCTGATAGATGCCCACAGAAACAGAGGCAATCGCGCGTAACAGCGGGCTTTCTTTAACCATCCCCTGCGCCTGCATCCAGGCCATTGCATCGGCCACGGCAACCCAGGCACCGGTGATGGAAGCCGTGCGCGTGCCGCCATCGGCCTGAATGACATCGCAATCGATGTGTAGAGTATTTTCACCCAGCTTGGCTAAATCTACCGCCGCGCGCAGCGAGCGGCCGATCAGTCGCTGAATTTCTACGGTTCGGCCACCCTGCTTACCACGCGCCGCTTCGCGATTCATCCGCGTGCCGGTTGAACGGGGCAGCATGCCATACTCGGCGGTAAGCCAGCCCTGATTTTGCCCCCGTAAAAAAGGCGGCACACCAGGCACGACACTGGCAGTGCAAATCACTTTAGTCTCGCCAAACTCGACTAACACCGAACCCTCCGCGTGACGGGTAAAATTGCGGGTTATGGAGATGTCGCGCAATTGATCACTGAGGCGGCCACTGGGTCTTTGCATACTTCGAATCCTGTATTGGGACAGCGTGAAGTCGCTATCGTGTATGGTATTATCCCATGTTAACGTCTAAGCACCGCAGCAGGCCAGCGGCCAGCCAAAGGAAGTTCCATGCCACGCAGTATGACCGGCTTTGCCAGGATCGAGCACAAATACTCTGACTACACGCTGATCTGGGAAGTGCGCAGCGTCAACCATCGCTACCTGGAAATGTACTTGCGATTGCCGGAGGAGTTTCGCGAAATTGAAACTGCACTGCGCGAAGTTACCCGCAAAAAGTTGCAACGGGGCAAAGTCGAGCTCAGCTTGCACCTGCAGACAGAGCAAGGCGATGATGGCCAGATCGGTTTAGACTCTGAGCGTTTGCAACAATTAGCCGACGCTTGCCGCCGTATTGGCGAACAAGTCCCCAATTGCGCCCCCATAAACCCCCTCGAGGTACTGCGCTTTCCGGGCGTACAAGCAGCCGAGGGAACCGACCGCGATGTGCTTTTGCAGAACGCCCTGAGCCACTATGAACAAACCCTGGATCAGTTGATCGAGCATCGCACACGAGAAGGTGCAGAACTCGCGATTTTTATTGAGCAGCGTCTAGACGCTATTGGCCAGCAGGTTGCGGACGTTCGCACCCGCCTGCCCGAGATCCTCAGAGCCCAGCGAGAAAAGTTGTTGGAAAAAATCAGCGCACTGCAAATAGAGCTGGACGCCGACCGCCTGGAACAAGAGATAGTACTACTGGCGCAAAAAGCGGATGTCGATGAAGAGCTAGACCGTCTGGACACTCATATTCAAGAAGTGCGCCGAACTCTAAAACAAAAAAATTCGCTCGGGCGACGCCTGGATTTTTTAATGCAGGAGCTCAACCGCGAAGCGAACACTTTATCGTCTAAATCTATCGTCAGCGAAACAACACAAGCTGCCGTAGAGCTGAAAGTCTTAATAGAGCAAATGCGCGAGCAGATTCAGAATATCGAATGACAGGTTACATCGCCAAGCCCGCTAGATAGTGCAATACGGCATAGATCGCTGCCAATATTAGACCTGCAATTAAACTAGTACGCAGTGCATGTTTTTGCCACATGTGCTGCACTTTATCGCCATATACCGCCACCAACCAAGCCAGACCAAAATAGCGAACTCCACGAGCAACAAGTGCCGCCAGTACAAAAAGTACAATAGAATAACCGGCGATGCCCGCACTTAACATTGCCACCTGGAAAGGAATGGGCAGCACGCCTACGATTAATATTGCACCGAAACCATAGCGTTCAAAAAAGTCCTGAAAACGTTCAAAAGTTTCGCCCCAACCCATAGTCTCTACAACCCAGTTTCCCAGAGAATCGAAGAACACCATGCCAACGGCGTATCCCAGCAGCGATGCCAGCAAACAGGCAGCCGTGGTTACAAACGCGATGCGCCATATTTTTTCACGGTTAGCTGCCATTAATGGAATTAACACCAGCTCTATAGGGACAGGTACAATAATGGTTTCAAGAAATGAAAGAACGCCGATAAACCACAGCATATGTCTCGACTGACTGACCCTTTTAAACCAGTATTGAGCACTTTGGGAACCGAGGTATTTGCCCATCTAACTGCTAACCTCGCAAATTGATTTTTCTGTAACGAGCTTCAATCAAACTGTATGCGGCGAACGCCAACAAACCAACGGAAATTACCGCCAGCAAAACGTTACCCAAAGTTTGCTCACGCAACCAAGCAAAAGCTTTATCCATTCCGCCCGCCTGACTAGCATCCAGGTGATACACCGCCAACATTAATAGCCCACCGACGATAACCAGTACTACCCCGCGGCTAATCAAGCCTATACGGCATAATGGGTACAGCCATGACTGCAAAGATGCAGGTACCGCAAAGTGACGATCAAAGCGCACAGCCCAGCCCTTGTAGGCGTGGGAAAGACCGGCAACGACAATGGCAAGTGCCGCAAAAATTAAAAGTGCGCGCCCAGGGAAACTTCCCATAAGATCGCCCACAAGACTTGTGTTATTTTTTGTCTGTTCAGAGCCTGCCGACAAAATTAACTTAAAAACAAAAAAAGCCAATAAAAAATGCAACACTGCACTGGTTAATAGGCTGGCGCGAATTGAAAGAGCTTTGAAGTCCGTGCCGTGACCATCCGCATCCGCCACCGCCTGAACCACACGCCACAGCGCATACGCAAGCAAACCGATGCCAATGCACGTAAGAATTACAGTACCAAAAGGCTCGTCGAGTAAAGTCTGCAAAGCGCCTTTCCCGCCCGTTGTCTTACCCCCGGCTCCTAGCGCAGCCAATAAGGCCAAACCGCCCACCAGCAAGTACACCACTGCCCTTGCGGCATATCCGCTGCGAGCGAGAATAGATAAAGTGTTTTTTTGTAATGACATACCCGATCCTTAGCCGACCACCCAAGCCTAGTCTCGGGCGCCAGTCAAGCTCAGAGCAAAATACATTCCGATAATTAACCTCTGGAACACAGAGGTGACCATGGCGTGAAAAAATAGCCTAATCAGGCTAGGACTTTCCTCCGCAAGAGCCGCGAATGACTAACTGTGCGGGTATCAGAAAAGATTCCACGGGCTCGCTTTGCATAAGTCTTAGCAAGTTATCCACCAGCAGCTCACCGGCGAGCTTGGTATTCTGCTGTACAGTCGATAACGGCGGATAGGTATAGGCGGACATTGGAATGTCATCAAACCCCATAATCGCGATATCACTCGGAATGTTGAGTCCCTGCTCTTCCAGGGCTTTCATCACCCCGATAGCGATTAGATCGCTGGCTCCCAGCACCGCGTCGAAAGGAATTTTTCGCTCTCGTAACTGCAATGCCGCTTGGTATCCGGAGTCTTCCGAGGTTTCAGCATCAATTTGCAATTGCGGATCCACCTGCACCCCCGCTTCCTGCAAGGCTAAACTATAACCTTCGTAGCGGCGCTTAAACTCTGGACTGCCATCGGAGATACCACCGACAAAGGCGATACGTCGATGCCCAAGCGCCAATAAGTGATCCACTGCCTGGCGGGCACCATTGAAGTTGTCGCAGCCTATGGAAACCCCTGGCTGACCTGGCAATACCGGCCCCCAGGTAATGTAGTGGGCATCCTGTTCATCCAGATGCGTCAGCTTTTTTACATAGGTGGTGTAATCGCCATAGCCGAGAAAGATAATCCCATCAGCGCGGTTGGCGTCTTCGTAATCCGCATGCCAATCATCGCTAAATTGCTGAAAAGAAATCAGCAAATCATAGTTTTGGTTGGCACTAGCACGAATGATACTGGCCACCATAGACAAGAAAAACGGATTGATTAATGAATCGCCGGTGCCGTGATCTTCATTCAGCAGCAACGCAATCGTCTTAGTTTTTTGTGAACGCAGGTTGCGAGCATTTTTATCGACCTTGTAATTAAGTTCGCGCGCGATTTCTTTAATACGCTGCTTGGTTTCCTCGTTAACCAGTGGGCTATCACTCAGTGCTCTGGACACAGTCGCCTGGGACACCCCAGCCCGGTAGGCGATATCAAAAGAAGTGGGTTTGCGGTCTTTCATAGGCTGCTCTCGGTTGTTGTTTTACGCAGCAGGTAAGCTGAACTTACCCTAGAGTGCCATCATAGCAGAATAGACAGATTCCCCCTATCTTCGCCAGAGCAAAAAAAACCGCCCCAGAGGGGCGGTTTAGGAAAACACGGGCGCAGAACTCACACCCTGTACAAGACTGGCTATTTAGGCAGTTCTGTCTGTACAACCACTTTGCGATCTTCCCGGTTGGGGTAGTCGCCAGCAGCTTCGGTCTCACCTTTCCAGTTCACAGTAATACGGCTCGAGGCAATGCCTTTATTAACCAGGTAATCGTGAACAACTTGTGCGCGTTTCTTAGACAAGTTCATGTTGTATTCGGCCGGACCCGCACCATCGGCGTAACCGGTCACCAACAGCTCCACTTGCAGGTCTTTGTTCGCATTGAGGTCGGTGATCAAGTTATCCAGTGCTTCCGGAGTCTCCAAAACTGCCGAGTCAAAGGCAAATTCGGTTACGACATTGACAGGCTTAGTTGCTGGAGGAACTGGGGCAGGCGCCGGGGCTGGCGCTGCGACCGGCGCTGCGGCAACCGGCTCAGGCTTATCGACGTGACCAAACTGCCACAACAGACCAAAGGTAACGGCTTGAACATCGGGCTGACGACCCCAGTCATCACCAAACTCGTTAAAGTACTCATACTGCAAGCGAGCCTGCAAATGTTCATTCGCGCGAAATACCAAACCAGCACCCGCAGTCTCAGTCCAACCATCAGAGCTATAAGACTGATACTGAAAAACGTCTCCGCCCTCTACCAGATTTGCGTCATAGTAGAAGCCACCGCCGCGAACGTAAGCCATCCAGCGATCCGAAAGCGGCAAACCGACAAGCACGGATAAATCGTACCCTTCGACACTGACTTCAGATTTCTTCGCGTTGTTGCCAACCATGTACCACGAAGTTGCTTCGCCAAGTTCGTGGTAACCACTCTCAATAGCGAAATAATCATTGAAGCGATAGCCGGCAAAACCGCCGTATACCTCATCGTCCTCTTCGCATTTTATCGACATATCGCGACATGCCGATTTGAATTCACTGGCACCGGTTTGGCCGCCCAGGTAAAAACCTGATTTCGCGTAAGGAAAGTCATCTGCGGTTACCGTGCTAGAGAGAACCAACAGACTACAAAAAACACCGGGCAAGCCGTATTTAATTTTCATTTGTAACTCCTGTAAAAACATTTACGCCTTCTTAAGGCTCAACCATACCATGAGCACACTCATAGTAAGTGTGCTCTACTTTGCGAACAAAAAAATCAATTATTAGATTATTTAGAACGTATCCCGTTAGAACTAACGGTTCTCGAGACGCTTTCGGAACTCCGCCATAACAGCGTTATAAAGTTCCGCCCCCAGATACTTGTCTTCCACCGCAGAATCCACGGATGGATTATCGTTGACTTCGATTATATAAACTTTTCGGCCTTCTTGCTTAATATCTACACCGTAAAATCCGTCGCCAATTAATTTACACGCATCAACGGCCGCCTTTAACACTATCTTTGGGACTTCGAAAGTTGCCATAGCGTCAAAGCCGCCAGAGGACGAGCCGCTACCCGAATGATTATAAATCTGCCAATGATTCTTCACCATGTAGTAGCGGCAAGCGTATAAAGGCTGGCCGTTTAAAACGCCAATACGCCAATCGAATTCGGTGTATAAAAAGCCCTGCGCCAACAACAGCGCGCTTCCCTGAAACATCTCTTTCAATATGACCTTCAGCTCCTCCAGGGTATTGGCCTTTTTTACTCCCACAGAGAAGGAACCATCCGGTATCTTCAACACCACCGGCAAACCCAGCTCATCAATCAGCGCTTGCTCCTTGCCCATATCATTCTTGGTTAGAATTCGCGTGGGCGGCATAGGCAGCTTGTGGGTACTTAACAGCTGACTTAAATACACCTTATTAGTACAGCGCAAAATAGAATCTGGATCATCCATCACCACCAGGCCTTCCGCTTGGGCTGTGCGGGCGAATCGATAGGTGTAGTGATTTACCGATGTAGTAGCACGAATAAACAATGCGTCATACTCCACCAGTCGCGACAAATCTTTGCGCCCAATGGTCTCCGCCATAATGCCCTGACGCTCTGCCGCTTTGATAAACCGCTTTATCGCCACCGAATTACTGGGCGGCATAGGCTCCTCTGGATCGACCAAAATCGCCATATCGTACTTGAGCTGCTTACGCGAGCGCGGCTTGCGCCACACGAGACGACTGTATCCATCCAGGGCCTCAGCGAATAAAGTTTGTTCGGCCTCGTTAAGCTGATGTAAAGCGACAGATTCGAGCGACTGCAAACGCCATGTGTCACGTTTGGTAAAATTAACCCGCACGATGGGCACGGCTATCTGTTCGAACACACTGCGGGCAATATCTGCCAAAGCGTCAAATTCGCATTTACCAAAACACACTAGCATTGAGCACTTCTGGCTAGCGCCTGCCAATAGATTTAGCTGTTTATCCAGGGAGGTATTAACGCTCAGCACCGCAGACCACTGACGCTTGGACAGATCGCGCAGCGCCTTAACCGAGGGGATCACTTGCTGCGCCCGAGCCTCAGCCAGCAACGAACAATAGTACCCCGTAGATAAGTAATCGTACTGCCGGCAAAGGTTTATTACCCGACAGCGCTCGCTGGGTGCCACGTCCGCCAGATAATCACTAGCCAGCACCACATCCGCCGACGGATACAGTCCCGCCCAATCGGTCTGCTTGTCTACCACAATCTTTAATTGCGTCATCTATGTCCTACCCCTCCGGGTAAAAATTGTCGCTTGCACGAAGGCGCAAGTGTGGCAAAATCGTAGCAATTAGCAAGCGATATCATCGCTATTTTTACGGTCTTTACATGAGTCAGTCCCTACCCCTTCGCCGCGCCCAACGTTCAGACCTAGATCAACTGGTCGCCCTGGAAAGCCGCTGCTTTACCAGCGATAAAATAAGCCGCCGCAGCTTTCGTCAGTTTCTCGAGTCTGACCTCAATCAGGTGCTGGTAGCCGGGGAAATACCCGTAGCCTATCTGCTACTGCTGTTTCGCCGAGGCACATCCATGGCGCGAATTTATTCGCTAGCGGTAGACGAATCGCACAGAGGACAAGGGCTGGCGCGCAGACTGCTGCAGGCCGCCGAGCAGAACGCGTTAGAGAGACGCATTTTGTTTCTTCGGCTTGAGGTTGCCACGACAAATCATGCTGCCATCGCTTTATACCAAGCCATGGGCTATCACCCAATCAAACGCCTAAGCGGTTATTATCAGGACGGCAGTGATGGCTTGCGCCTGGAAAAGCGCCTGGGTCGCAACCTGGCCAAACCCGAGCGCCTGGATTTTTATGCGCAAACGACCGATTTCACCTGCGGCCCGGCCGCCGCCATTATGGCTATGCGGCATTTGGACCCTGTCCTTCAACTCGGGCGCATTGACGAAATAAACCTTTGGCGCGAAGCTACTACCGTTTTTATGACCCAAGGGCACGGAGGTTGCTCGCCACAAGGGCTGGCTCTGGCGTTAACAAAGCGCGATTACGACGTACGACTGTTACAGTCCAGCGACAGGATTCCTTTTATCGACAGCGTGCGTAACCCCGACAAGAAGGCGGTGATCGAATTAACCCACTACCACTTTATCGACGAGCTTAAAAATAGGTGCACGCCCTGTGAAACCACATCTATTGACGAAGCCGAGCTGCGCCAGGCGTTCAATGAAGGCTTTGAAATCCTGCTGCTGATAAGCACTTATCAACTAAACCGCAACAAAGCGCCACACTGGGTCTGGCTGGTAGCGCTGGACGATCAATTTGCCTATATTAACGACCCGGACATCAACAGCGCCGAGCACTGTAGCTCACTGGATAATGTGCATATCCCCATACCCTTGATCAGCCTCAAAAAACTATTGGGCTATGGCAAACACACATACCGTGCAGCCGTTTTATTTCGTAATAAATAGCCGGACTTTGTAAAATTTCTAATCCCCCATCGGCCGACTCGCCCTATTACAGCAACTTCCCTCAGTTTTTCGCTGGTGCGTAATTTGCTAAAGACTCGCTGTCATTTTTTAAGCAGTAGGAGTCTAAACATGAACGCCGAACAGCTAAAAGGTAACTGGAATCAATTAAAGGGCAACGCCCGGGAACAGTGGGGTCGCTTGACCGACGACGACATCGATAAAGTTCTAGGCCAGCGGGATAAGCTGGTCGGCAGAATCCAGGAGCGCTACGGCCTCAGTAAAGAAGCGGCCGAACACGAAGTCAACGTTTGGTCTGTAAAATTTGAACAGTAATCACTGAGGCAGGCAGGAGCAGCGCGTGGAAAATCTAACGGCAACTATCGAACAAATTGAGGACGCCGAGCGTGGGGAAAAAATACACGTCGGTAAAGTGATGGAAGCTTTTTCCAGCCGCGGCTTCGGCCCGCTGCTGCTACTGCCCTCTCTTATAACATTTCTACCCACTGGTGGGATACCGGGTGTGCCAGCAGTCTGTGGTGTACTGATTATTTTGATCGCTGTGCAATTATTACTAGGGCGCTCGCGTCCTTGGATTCCATCGCGCTTAGAAAAGCTAGGAGTGGATCGCGAGAGATTTGTAAAGCTGTTGGATAAGTCCAAACGCTTTACCCAGAAAATCGATAAGGTAATTCGACCGCGCTATCAGTTTCTCAGCGAACCCTTGGCGATTCGCTGTGAGGCAGTGCTCATTATTGCGCTGGCAGCCTCTTTGATCCCACTAGGCCCTATCCCCTTTGCCGCGGCAATTCCGTCAGGGATATTGGTATTAATATCCCTTGGAATAGTCAGCCGGGATGGGCTCTTGATTATGGTCGGCATGGCACTCAGTGCCATAGCCGCCATACTGTTTTTTATGTAAACCCAATTTACATAAAGCTGCCAGAGTACTCACTTGCCGGTTTGCCCGGTCGATCATTAGCACTGTGGTTGGGAACTTCGTTGATTTTTCCTCCACGTGCCAGGAAAGCTTCTATTTGCTGCGACAATTCAGAGCGCAGCTTTTCTCTCGAGGCAATACTAAAATCCTCTGGGGGCTGAGCTCTAGTATCCTCAGAAGCACTGATTTCTTCTTGATCATCCATTTCCACCTCCTCGTCCTGGTCAAGGTCGCGGGTTTCATCCAGCTCATATTGACTCGCCATAATCACACCTCTCACAAATGTGCATTACAAAACTCGCCAGCATAAACATCCAACAGATGCTATTAAACGGGCTTAAATCACCCGCTTTTTTGCTTTTATTTCGGTGTCTTTATAACGCATCAACAGGCGCAGGTCACAAACTTTTTATCGCTTTTTTAGTCTAGTTTTTTATTACTGCGGGAACGCGCTTTCATTTTTGTTATTTGTACGTTTTGCCTTAAAAAATTTTGCACCAAATCTCAACTATCGCTAGACTCGGCCGTTTCCCTCGTGTGAGCAGGTGACGGTATGAACGCCCCCCGTGAAGCCAAACAATTTCCCGAACTAAAGCACCTCAGCGAAGATGAGCAAAGAGCCTTGCTAAAGGCAGCTCGTGAGGATGTATTTGGCCCAGATGTCAGGCTGGAACGCTGGCGCGGCAATATTGTGAACTTTGCGCTGATGTTTGCTGTATCTGCGTTTTTTACCGCCTGGCTGGCCCCGGCTATGTCCCTCTCGCGAGACAGTGCTGCGCTGGTAATGTTGCTTATTATTCTGCCGGCCTTCTTTGTACTGCAGCACAGGCGCTACCGTGCGCTGCTGCACAAAGCTCTGCAAAAGCGCCTGACAGCGCATGCAGACACAAAAAAAGCGCCTTAAGGCGCTTTTTTTGAAACTTGATACGGAGTACTTAAATGGCCTCTGAGCCAGTCTCACCGGTACGGATACGGATAATTTCCTCCAGTGGCGTGATAAAGATTTTACCGTCGCCAATCTTGCCAGTTTGCGCCGCTTTGGTGATGGCTTCTACAGCCTGATCCACCATGGAGTCATCAACAGCCAGCTCGATTTTTACCTTGGGAAGAAAATCCACCACATACTCTGCACCGCGATACAGCTCAGTGTGGCCTTTTTGACGGCCAAAACCTTTGACCTCGGTTACCGTCATACCCTGAACACCGACCTCAGACAGTCCAGTGCGGACGTCATCGAGCTTGAACGGTTTTACGACAGCAGTAATCAGTTTCATTGCGGGTTCCTTTTTTGTCTTAGTCTCACATTGCGGCAATCTGCCCGGCTCGGCCGGCGCGCTTGCGCTGAGGGTTTAGGCTAAAGATACACGCTGAGCGCGGGAAAATCATCCTCTTCGTTAGCCCTGGATCATATACAACGTGAGAGAAGGTTAGAAACGGCCCGCTGAGCGGGCCGTTGATACCGAGACTTACTTAGAAGAAGTGAACTCAGGGTAGGCTTCCATACCGCATTCGGCAAGGTCAACACCTTCGTACTCTTCCTCTTCGCTAACGCGCAGACCGATGATCACCTTGATGATGCTCCAAACGATCAGGCTCAACACGAAGACCCAGACAAAGATGGTCAGCGCGCCGACGATCTGGCCAACAAAGCTAACACCGCCATTGGTTACCGGCACAACCAGCAGACCAAACAGACCTACAACACCGTGTACAGAGATAGCACCGACGGGGTCATCGATTTTCATTTTGTCCAGCGCAATGATAGAGAAGACCACAATCACACCACCCACAGCACCGATCAAGGTCGCCGCCAGCGCGGTTGGAGTTGAAGGCTCAGCGGTAATGGCAACCAGGCCAGCCAGGGCACCGTTAAGCGCCATGGTCAGGTCGGCTTTACCGAACAGGATACGCGCAACAATCAAGGCAGCAACCAGACCACCGGCAGCGGCGGCGTTAGTGTTCAAAAACACCATAGCTACAGAGTTGGCGTTGGCAATATCGCCCAGCTTCAGAACCGAACCACCGTTAAAGCCGAACCAGCCCATCCACAGAATGAAAGTACCCAGGGTCGCCAGCGGCAGGTTAGCACCGGTGATCGCGTGGATTTCGCCGTTAGGGCCATACTTGCCTTTACGAGCACCCAGCAGGATTACACCAGCCAGGGCTGCGGCGGCGCCAGCCATGTGCACAATGCCGGAACCGGCGAAGTCAGAGAAGCCCAGATCGCCCAGGTTGTACATGCCCAATACATCGGCACCACCCCAGGTCCAGCTACCTTCCATCGGGTAGATGAAACCGGTCATAACTACCGCGAAGGTCAGGAATGCCCACAGCTTCATGCGCTCGGCAACCGCACCAGAGACGATTGACATAGCAGTCGCTACGAATACCACCTGGAAGAAGAAATCAGAGGCGCCCGAGTAAATAGAACCGCCTTCAAAGCCATCTTCACGGCCGGCAAAGTCAGCCAAAGTAGAGGCAACATCAACCTCTTCAATGCCCGATAAAAAGATTCCGCCGCCGTACATAATCGCGTAACCGCACACCAGGTACATGATGCACGAAATGGCGTACAGAGCGACGTTTTTAGTCAGAATTTCGGTGGTGTTCTTTGCCCGAACCAGACCGGATTCCAGCATGGCGAAGCCCGCTGCCATCCACATTACCAGTGCGCCACACACCAAAAAGTAAAAGGTGTCCATGGCGTACTGCAGATGAAAAATATTATTTTCCATTGCTTAATCCCCGTTTGTTGTCAATTCGTTTTAAAGCGCTTGGTCGCCGGTCTCTCCGGTGCGAATCCGAAGAACCTGCTCAAGAGCGGATACAAAGATTTTGCCATCGCCAATTTTGCCGCTGTTGGCAGCTTTGGTGATAGCCTCGACTACGGAGTCAAGCTCCGACTCTTTTACGGCAATTTCCACCTTGGTTTTGGGCAAAAAGTCGACGACATATTCAGCGCCGCGGTACAGTTCTGAATGGCCCTTCTGTCGACCAAAGCCTTTCACTTCGGTGACGGTCATGCCGTGCACGCCGATGTCGGATAACGCTTCGCGTACCACATCGAGCTTAAACGGCTTGATAATCGCTGTTACCAATTTCATTTATTGTGCTCCTAAAAAAACCCGCACCCGAGAGTGCGGGAAACACTGGAAAGACGGCCTGCTTACTTCGCAACACCGCAAAGCAAACAGGTGAAAGACCCATTAAAGAGGCTCCACGCCCTTTGCTGTGTACTCAATCACAACTTTGCACAGAGCAGGCCAACAAAACTTAACCCTTAAATATCAACAACTTACAAATAAATCAGGGGCTGCTAAAGAGAGAATTGAGCCTCTCCGGCCCCCGGAATGCACCAATACCGTGCCCCACAAAAAACACGGCGCACCATTTGTGCACCAAAAAGAGTAGTACATATTACGAGCAACTTTTACCCTCTTTAATACGCACCAGAATGCGGCTTTTCAGAGGCAAAACATGTATTTGGCGCCAGTAGTCAAACACTTCATCGCAGAGGGTGTAGAATAAAAGCACCAAAAATAACCGGAATGACTATGCAATCGATCGCTCAGCAACTGTTTGAAGAATTGAAAAGGCAGGCGCCCAACCTGGACGAATTGCCCAGACCGGAGTTCAATCGCCTGTTACAGGGCGCACTGCGCAAGCTCGATCTGGTCAGTCGCGAAGAATTCGATGCTCAGGCCGCCGTGCTGGCCCGCACCCGGGCGCGGCTCGAAGCATTGGAGGCTAAGGTGGCAAACTGGGAAGCGCAGCAAGCAACGGACGACCCAAAGCTCAGTTGACCACTCGCAATGAGCTAACTAGCCTCGGTTAATAACGTTTCCAGCTAACAAGCTGCTGCAAAGGATTGCCTATGTCGCTAGCCATTGTTCACACCCGCGCCTGTCTCGGCGTTGAAGCGCCGCCGGTAACGGTAGAAGTTCACCTATCCAACGGCCTGCCGGGGCTGGCCATTGTGGGCCTGCCGGAAACGGCGGTGAAGGAAAGCAAAGATCGGGTACGCAGCGCTCTGCTCAATAGCCATCTGGAGTTTCCCGCCCGCCGTATCACCGTCAATCTGGCGCCGGCCGATTTACCCAAAGAGGGAGGCCGCTATGATCTCGCCATCGCCATAGGCATTCTCGCCGCCTCTGGGCAGGTACCTACTGCCGGTCTCGATCATCTGGAATTTATTGGTGAGCTCGCCTTATCGGGGCAGCTACGCCAGGTAAAAGGTGCTCTACCCGCCGCCCTCGCCTGCCGCGACGCAGGACGCTGTCTGATTACGGCCCAAGACAACGGCGCAGAAGCGGCTCTTGCGGGCCCACAGCAAACCCTGACTGCCGATAACTTGCTGCGCGTGTGCGCTCATTTACACGGGCGCGAGCAGCTGCCCTTTGCCCAGCTGCCTCCAGACCTCGCCCCGCCAACGCCGCCCGAACTTGCTGATGTGCGCGGCCAGGAACACGCCAAACGGGCTTTGGAGATTGCCGCCAGCGGCGGCCATAATCTGCTCATGTACGGCCCACCTGGCACGGGTAAAACCATGCTGGCAAGCCGCCTGCCCGGTATTTTGCCGCCCATAGAAACCCGCGATGCGATGGCCATTGCCGCGGTTTACTCAGTATCCGGCAACCAGGCACCCGCTTGGCGCCAACGCCCATTTCGCGCGCCCCACCACACGGCTTCGGCTCCGGCGCTGGTAGGCGGCGGCAGTAACCCGCGCCCAGGGGAGATATCTCTGGCCCACGGCGGCGTGCTTTTTCTGGATGAGCTGCCGGAGTTTCAACGCCAGGTGCTGGAAGTGCTGCGCGAGCCCATGGAAAGCGGCGAAGTGCGTATTGCCCGCGCCCGCGCGCAAACCTGCTACCCAGCGCGCTTTCAACTTATTGCCGCCATGAACCCCTGCCCCTGCGGTTACTTTGGTGATAACGATGGCCGCTGTCGCTGCACGCCAGATCAAGTACAGCGCTACCGGGGTAAGATTTCAGGCCCCCTGCTGGATCGCATTGACCTGCACGTACCGGTTACCGCGGTACTGCCCACCGAATTGCATAAGGCCCCAGCGGGAGAGCCGAGTAAGACGGTGCAGCAGCGGGTAAAACAGGCCAGACAAAGGGCATTGGCGCGGCAGGGCAAAAGCAATAGCGAGCTGGCCGCGCAAGACATTCAACAACACTGCCAGCTGAGCGAAAGTGACGAAGCGTTTCTGGCCGGCGCGGTCGAGAAGCTAAAACTCTCAACCCGCGCCTATCACCGCGTACTTAAAGTCGCCCGCACCCTGGCCGATATGGCCGCCTGCGACACAATCGGGCGCAACCAGCTGGCCGAAGCGCTTAGTTTCAGAGGCTTGGATCGGGGGTAGTATCGGGTTTGGGGTCAAGTTTGCTGGCCAGCACCTTTTCCAGGGTCAAGCCATCAATCACTTTAATAAGTCGCGAGTAGGCATGGGGTGCACAAAGAAAATAGCCCTGCATCTGATCACACCCTTCCTCCGCCAGCCACTTCTGCTGGCTGGCAGATTCCACGCCCTCGGCGACCACCACCTTACCCAGGTTGTGCGCGAGGTTAATCATGGCCGATACCAGGCGGCGCTCACTGCGCCGGCGCAGTAAGTCGGCCATAAACTGGGAGTCTATTTTTAACGCCGCTATAGGCAGACGCTGCAGATGCAAAAACGACGAACTGCCGGTGCCGAAATCATCCAGCGCGAAGGTTACGCCAAAATAAGACAGGGGCCGCATGCAAAGACTGACCATGTCGATATTTTCCATCAGCGCGGTTTCGGTCAGTTCAAATTCGATATAGTTGGGATTGGCCCCGGTTTCGGCAAATATATTGGCCACATGCTGCACCATGGCTTCGTCTCGAAACTGACGCGCCGAGAGGTTAATCGCCATTTTGATGTCGATGCCACAATCTTTCTTAAGACGCTGCAAGTCTTCGCAGGCGCGGCGGATCACCCAGTAGCCGATGGTAAAGATCAGCCCCGTATCCTCCGCAATGGAAATGAAATTGTGCGCGCTGAGAATCCCCTTTTGCGGGTGATTCCAGCGCAATAACGCCTCTAGCGCCACCACCTTGCCACTGCGCACCGAAAAGCGCGGCTGGTATTCAAGATAGAGCTCGCTGTTGTCCACGGCGCGGCGTAAATCCTCCTCAAGACTTAGGCGATAGCGCACGTCGCGGTTCATTTCTTCGGTAAAAAAGCGGAAATTGCTGCCCTCAACCTGCTTGGCCTGATACATGGCCAGATCGGCACTTTTGAGCAGCGCATCGGCGCTGCGCCCTGCCTCAGGGTAGGACGCAATACCCACGCTGCAACCCACCTGCAGCTGGTAGCCATTAATGTCGTAAGGCGCGCTGATTTGCTCGATGATCTTAACCGCCAAATGAGCGATATCCGATGAACTCTCGACATTCAGCAGCAGCAGCGTAAATTCATCCCCGCCCATACGCGCCATAGAGTCACTGCGGCGCAACAGTTGCTGTAAACGCTCGGCGCACATACGAATCAGGCCATCGCCGACATCGTGACCGTAGCGATCATTGACGATCTTAAAGTCGTCCAAATCGATAAACATAAGCGCAAAGCGCATGTTATCGCGGGTGGCAATACGAATGGCGTTTTCCAGACGATCGCGAAACAACACCCGGTTGGGTATATCCGTGAGAGGGTCGTGGTGCGCCAGACGCGCCAGGTACTGCTCGCTGCGCTTGCGCTCCAATGCATATCGCAGCGAGCGCTCTAGTCCCTCTGGCGAGACACTGTCGAACGCCAGGTAATCGGCGGCTCCCGCCGGAATAGCTTCGCGATCGAGTACATTATTCATCTCACGCGAGGCGACCACCACCGGGGCGGGGCAAAACTGGTTTTTGACCAGGTTGAGTAAGTCGCGACCGCGCTGTAGCGCCTCATCCATAAACAGCAGGCCCAGGTCGTAATCACCACTGAGCAAAGTCACCAGCGCATCGTCCAGCGCAACATTAGACACGATCTGATAGCGGCCGGGCGCTATTTCATCCAGCCAAGAAGAGATTTGAGCGGCGAGCTCATCGCCACCATTGAGCAGCAGTACGCTGATGCTCGTTGTCATTGTTACGTCCCTACCACTTTCGCAAATTCCGTCTCGATCAAACCTGCTTTACGTGTTATCGCTTATTTTTTCGGTAAAATCAGATATAAAAAGTGCCTTGCTGCACCCCAACCAGAGCCTTTATTCGGCGCTCATTGTTGCGCCTAAATCAACCAAAAAGTCCTGATCTGCAAACATACACTATCGTCGGCACAATTGCACAAAATTAAAGCAATTTTAGTGCGGCAATGAGCATTTCTTATCGCCTGAGGCCTTTGCTACAATGCCCGCCTTGTCCACCGCGCCCAATTCGATGTAGCCCAGAGGCCCCGTGACCCGACTCAACCCCCGTCAAAGTGAAGCCGTGCATTACGTGGATGGCCCATGCCTGGTTCTGGCCGGTGCAGGCTCAGGTAAGACATCGGTAATTACCCGTAAAATCGCCTATTTGATCGAAACTTGCGATATTCCCGCGCGCCACATCGCCGCGTTAACCTTTACCAACAAAGCCGCCCGCGAAATGAAAGAGCGCGTCGGCAATCTGGTAAAGGGCAAGGCGGCCCGCGGCCTGACCGTCTCTACCTTCCACAACCTGGGGCTCAATATTATCCGCCGCGAGGCCAAAACCCTGGGCTTTAAACCCGGTTTTTCCATTTTCGATGCCGAAGACGCGCGCGCCTTATTAAAGGAGTTAATGCTTAAAGACGGCGAGTTGGACAGCGACCATCTCGATATGGTGCAACACCAAATATCCAACTGGAAAAACGACCTGACAACGCCCGAGGCGGCAGAAAACCTGGCGCAAAGCCCGGCCGAGCTGACTATGGTGCGGGTGTACGAGCGCTACAACCAAGCGTTGCGCGCGTATAACGCGGTGGATTTTGACGATTTAATTCTGGTACCGGTTCATCTGTTCAATACCAAGCCAGAAGTCTTGGCCCGCTGGCAACGCAAAATCCAGTATTTGCTGGTGGATGAATATCAAGACACCAATTCCAGCCAGTACCTGCTGGTAAAGCAGTTAGTAGGCGGGCGCAATGCCCTAACGGTAGTGGGCGACGACGATCAATCTATTTATGCTTGGCGCGGTGCGCGGCCTGAAAACATGGTGCTGCTAAAAGAAGACTTTCCCAACCTGCACCTTATTAAACTGGAGCAAAACTACCGCTCTACCAGCCGTATTTTGCGCGTTGCCAACCACCTTATCGCCCACAACCCCCACGAATACGACAAAGCCCTGTGGAGTGAGATGGGCCTGGGCGACGAAATTCGGGTGCTCAAGTGCGCCAACGAAGAGGCCGAAGCCGAGCGGGTGGCAACAGAGATTCTCGCCAGCAAGCTTCGCTCGGGAGGAAAATTTAGCGATTACGCGATTCTTTATCGGGGTAACCATCAGGGCCGGCTGATGGAAATCAAGCTGCAGCAGCACCAGGTGCCCTACAAAATCAGTGGTGGCTCTTCCTTTTTTGGCAAAACCGAAATTAAAGACGTAATGTCTTACCTGCGCCTGCTGGTCAACCCGGACGACGATAACGCTTTTTTGCGCATCATCAACACGCCGCGCCGCCAAATCGGTACCAGCACACTTGAGGCGCTGGGCCGGTTTGCCAGCGAACGGCATATTAGCCTGTACACGGCCACCGACGATATTGCCCTGCAGCGACATATTCCCAAGCAAAACCTGGAGCGATTGCGCACCTTTCGCAGCTGGATTGAACGGGTATTAGAAAAATGTAACGGCCCCGACCCGGTAGCCGCCATCGAGCAAATGCTGGACGATATTGGCTACGAGGCCTGGCTACACCAGAATGCCTCCAGCGCCAAGGCGGCCGAAAAGCGTATGGATAACGTCCGCTATCTAGTAGATTCAATCCGCACCATGATCGAACGTGGCGACGATGGTGAAGCCATCACCATGGAGGACGCCATTAGCAAACTGGTGCTGCGTGATCTGTTAGAGCGCCAGGAGGAGGAAGAGACCCTCGACCAGGTGCAACTGATGACCCTGCACGCCTCTAAGGGCTTGGAGTTTCCTATTGTCTATTTGGTGGGCATGGAAGAAGAGCTGCTGCCCCATCGCAACAGCATCGAAACCGATAATATCGAGGAAGAGCGCCGCCTGGCTTACGTGGGGATTACCCGGGCCCAGCGCACTCTGGTGATGACCCTGGCGGGTAAACGCAAACAGTACGGGGAAATTTCTGAAACCACCCCCAGCCGTTTTATCAGCGAGCTGCCCCAAGATGACATCGCCTACGAAGGCTTTAGTCCAGCGACGGCAGAACAAGTGAAAGCCACCGGCGAGCAGACTCTGACAAACCTGCTAAGTATGTTTGATTGAGGGCACAGGGACACACAAGCGTGTATAGGATCGAGCTCCGGTGAGCCTTTCCCTTTTCAATAGGCATAAAAAAACCCGCTGCAGCGGGTTTTTTTAGTGTTGCGAGCAGTCGTTTACTGACTGTTTTCGACAATATAGTCAACCGCAGCAATCACCTCATCGTCGGAGCAGGTGGCACACAAGCCCTTGGCTGGCATCGCGTTAAACCCTTCAATGGCGTGCTTATGCAAAGTGTCCATGCCCTTGGCGATGCGATCGGCCCAGGCCGCCGGGTCGCCAAACTTGGGGGCACCGGCAACGCCCGCACCGTGACAGGTATTGCAGCTGCCGTTATATACATCCTCACCCGAACGCGGGCCACTGCTAGCGGCAGCCACCGGCGCAGCAGCACAGTCGTCACCCGACATACACACGCTACCCGCTGGGGTCAGACGCTCGGCAATTTCATCCTTTACGGCGTTAGATTGACTGAACGCGAAAGCAGAGGCGGCCAGCCCCACTCCCAGTGCGACCATCAGGCCGAATACTTTTCTCGCTTGGCTCACGGTTAAGAGTCCTCTGTTGATTGGCAGCTTGGTCGCCGCACTATTCTCAGGCGCGCCATTATAGCCAGAAACAGGCTTCGAGGTGAACAATCAACCACCCGGCATAGACGATCGTCAGCTCTCCTAGTAGAATGCGCGTCCTCGACTGATCCTGAGCCCGCCTCAATATCGGTTCACGCACCCGTAGCTCAGGTGGGTGAGACGAGCGTTTACAAAGCACTGCTTTGTGCGACATCGAACGGCTTTCTGCTGTGCTGGAAGACCGGGCGGGGAGTAGCTGTAGCGCGCCTAGCGCTACCTGGAAGACACTGGCACTGATCCAGTTTAAAAAGCAGGTCACGCACCCGTAGCTCAGGTGGGTGAGACGAGCGTTTACAAAGCACCGCTTTGTGCGACGTCGAACGGCTTTCAGCTATGCTGGAAGACCGGGCCCGAACGCAGTGAGGGGAGTAGCTGTAGCGCGCCTAGCGCTACCTGGAAGACACTGGCACTGATCCAGTTTAAAAAGCAGTTCACGCACCCGTAGCTCAGGTGGATAGAGTAGCGGTTTCCGAAGCCGTTGGTCGCAGGTTCAAATCCTGCCGGGTGCGCCATTTTCCATTTAAGCACGCACCCTGGATTGCCTGCCCCCAGGCCGACATTCTCAATGTCGCCCTTGAGATGTGTTATATCCCACCAACTGAAAATTCTACACCGCTAAGCGATATTTACAGCGGAAGAAGCCCACTAGCCGCGAAAACTAGGCGCAAATGCGCTAAAGCCGTTGGCACAACCTTTGATTGAATCCTTTAAGAACATTTTCATCGACTCATTTCACCGCACGAAGGAGCGAGCTATGGCCACCGCAACGATTTTCCGCATGAAGACCCCCCAGCATATTTGCCCTTACGGAATTAAGTCCAAAGACCTTTTGCGGCGCAAAGGCTTCAAGGTAGAAGACCACCTGCTCAAAAATCGCACCCAAACAGATGCATTCAAGCAGGAGCACGGGGTAGACACTACGCCGCAAACTTTTATCGATGGTAAGCGCATTGGCGGCTACGACGAGCTACAAGACTACTTTGGCGAGGCGAAACCGGGCAGTGACACCAGCTACACCCCCGTGATTGCAATTTTTTCGGTCACATTTTTGGCCGCGCTGGCGCTCTATTTGAACCCCGCGCCTTTTACCGGTTTTGCCAGCCTGATAAGCGGGTTTGTGGCATTAAGCATGATTGTTTTAGGTATCCAAAAGCTGCAGGACTTAGAAGGCTTTTCGCTGCAGTTTATTACCTACGACTTGCTCGGCATGCATTATCCTCGCTACGCCAATGTGTACGCATTTCTGGAAGTTTTCGCCGGTCTTGGCATGCTCGCACAAGCTCCCGCCTGGTTGGTGGCACCGCCCGCCGCTTTTATAGGCACCTTGGGCGCGGTTTCGGTATTCAAAGCGGTTTATATCGATAAACGCGAGCTCAAGTGCGCCTGTGTTGGTGGGGATAGCAAGGTGCCACTGGGGTTTGTTTCTTTAACAGAAAATCTAATGATGATTGCCATGGCAGTCTGGATGGTCCTAAGATAAACATTAACGTAACAGCGCCTGCTTGAAATAAATTCAGGCATTGGGCTAAGGGCTTAGATTTTTGCTACTGCCAGAAAATACCGTATGGCTGGGTTTTATAGGCAGCCTGATTGCAGGCTCTATGACCGGCGTGGGCGCGTTGGGCGTATTTTTTATTCGCCGCTTATCCACCTCGTTAGAAGATATTTTGTTAAGCGCCGCCGCCGGGGTGATGCTGGCCGCCTCTATTTTCTCTTTATTGCTCCCCGGTATCGAAGAAGCCAGCGCCCAAGGTTTTAACGCTAGCGGCTCAGTGATCATAGTGTTAAGCGGTATGATGCTGGGCGCCGCTGCGCTGGCAATTATTTACCGCTGTACGCCGCACCAACATTTTCGCAAACCTTTCCCGGACTCGGACAGCAAGGCATTAAAGCGAATATGGCTGTTCGTGCTAGCGATTGCACTGCATAACTTTCCCGAGGGGATGGCGGTAGGCGTAGGTTTTGCCAAGGGTGATCTGGAAAACGGTTTAACTCTGACGCTGGGAATTGGCCTGCAAAATATTCCCGAGGGACTGGCAGTGGCCATATCGCTGTTAGCGGTCGGCTACCGCAGTGCCTATGCGTTTAGCGTGGCATTTTTAACGGGCCTGATCGAGCCTGTGGGCGGCTTGTTTGGTGCGGCGCTGGTTTCCATCAGTCAGCCTTTGTTGCCCTGGGTGCTGGGGGGCGCGGCCGGAGCCATGTTATTTGTCATCAGCGATGAAATTATTCCGCAAACCCATAACCGCGGCCACGAAGGCCTGGCGACTTTTTCTCTGCTCGGTGGATTTGCCGTTATGATGTACTTGGATACCGTTTTCGCCTAAGGAAGAGCTATGGCCGGCAGCAGCTTACTGACACTAATAGATGATATAGCCACCCTGCTGGATGATGTGGCGGTAATGACCAAGGTAGCGGCGAAAAAAACCGCCGGGGTGCTTGGCGATGACTTGGCCCTCAACGCCGAGCAAGTCACCGGCGTGCGCGCTGAACGCGAGCTGCCGGTGGTTTGGGCGGTTTTTAAAGGCTCGCTGGTTAACAAATTTATTCTTGTTCCGGCGGCACTGTTAATCAGTGCTTTTTTACCCTGGCTTATCGTGCCTTTATTGATGCTGGGCGGTGCGTATTTATGTTTTGAGGGTTTTGAGAAAATTGCCCATAAATGGCTTCACCCCAAGGCGCCCGATGATCGCGAACACCAGGCGCGCCTGCAGGCGTTAGCGCAGAGTGAAACGGATATGCTGGCCTTTGAAAAAAATAAAATTAAAGGCGCTATTCGCACTGACTTTATTCTCTCTGCAGAAATCATCACCATTACCCTGGGCGCGGTGTCCGGCGCGGCCTTAAGTAGCCAAATTGCGGTGCTATGCATTATTGCCCTGGGTATGACCGTGGGTGTTTACGGTTTGGTGGCGGGCATTGTCAAAATGGACGATGCCGGGTTACACCTAAGCGCGCAAACCAGCCAGGCAAAACAAAAACTGGGGCAGTTTTTATTGGCCGCCGCGCCTGTGTTAATGAAATTCTTATCCATTGCCGGAACCGCCGCCATGTTTCTGGTGGGTGGAGGGATCTTGGTGCATGGGATAGGCCCTGTGCATCACTTTGTCGAACACCTGGCTCATTCGGGCGAAGCTCTACCCACTTGGGGTATTATTTTTAGTGCCGCAATTCCTACGCTAATCAATGCACTTGTGGGTTTGCTGGCAGGCGCTGTGCTGGTGGGAGCGATAACCCTTGGCGGTAAGTTGCTGGGCAAGAAAGATCAGCCCTCTTAAACTGTAGCGACCACTGAAAAACCATCAAACGCCTGCAGCTCTTCGTGCTGCACCTCGACCGAAATTACTTCGGCCCTGTCCGACCCCAGATGCAGCCATGCTTCAAGTTCCGTTAACGCCGTATCCGGCGCAGTTGCCAACACCTCAACCCGGCCATCTGTTAAATTGCGCACCCACCCGGTAACTCCCAGCTCGCGGGCTTTGCGCTCGGTGCTGGCCCTAAAATGCACACCCTGCACTCTACCCGTCACCCAAAAACGCCTGCTTACCTGTTCCACTTGAAACCTCCCGGTCATGTTTGTTGCTTACCATCGGGCGTGAATCTCTGTAAGCCCGTTCGCTATGCTATCACTACTGAGTCCGCCCCGTTGGTACGCTCGCCTCAAACGCCATTACACCGCGCGAGCCGGCACCGTTAGCTCCGCTTCTGAAATTGTGGTCGAACACTGCCGTGCAGTTCAGCAGGTAGACAGTCGCTATCTGTCATTTTCCATCGACATTTCTGTGCTTGTGGGCGGATATTGGTGGGAGGGCAGCGAGGGCACCCGCCGCGGCCTTGGCACTTTGCGGGTTCCGCCAATTCAACTCAAGCAAAAAAAGCTGGATTTGCTGGTGCGCGGCCTGGGTCCATCCTACCTGCGTATCGGCGGCTCCGAGGCCGATAAAATCCACTATTTTCAGGCGCCGGAAAACGAACCAGACGCCTTGGTTCTGACCCAAACGCAATGGGACAGACTGCACAAGTTTCTGCAGCGCAACGATCTACATCTGATTTTTACGGTCAAGTACGGCCTGTTCACCCGCCGCGATCACGGCCAGTGGTGTGGGGACGAATTGCAAAGCCTGCTGGATTACAGTGTGAACAAAGGCTACCAGATTCACGTATTTGAGCTGGGCAATGAACTAAACGCCTACTGGGCCTTTCACGGCCTGCGGGCTCAACCCAAAGCGCGCGATCTCGCCGTCGATTACGCCACCTTCACCCGGCAAATCCGGCACAATTACCCCCAGGCAAAAATTTCCGGCCCGGGCAGCGCCTTTTGGCCCCGCCTGGGGGAGACGTTTAAACCCTTCTCCAATATCACCCGACGCTTTTTGCAGCAGCTGCCCATGGCGCTTGATATCGTCAACTGGCACTACTACCCCTTTCAAAGCAGCCGCTCGCCCGTACGCACCCGCGCCGCCACCGTGCGCACTATGCTCAACCCAAAATCCTTTGCCGACTTTGACCGCTACAGTCGCACCCTGTTGTTCTGGCGCGACCGCTATCAGCCTCGCGCCGAACTGTGGACCGGAGAGTCGGGCTCAGCCCAGTGCGGGGGTCAGCCCAAGTTATCGGACCGGTTTATCTCTGTATTCTGGTGGGCCGATCAACTGGGCCAGGGGGCATTGTTAGGCCACAAGGTTATGGTCAGGCAAAGTTTGATTGGCGGCGATTATGGTTTGATTGACCGACTTACCCTTAAGCCACGGCCAGACTACTGGCTTAGCTGGCTGTGGGTCAGGCTGATGGGCACCGAGGTTTACCAAAGCTATCACTCGGATAAACACCTGCGCGTGTACTGCCATCGACACCCGGATGCGGATAAGCTGACACTGATGATTATTAACTTAAAGCCGCGCGGCGTTCGAGTGAATGTAAACCTGCCCGGCGAGAGGTGCGAGCATTACACCCTCACCGCGAAGCGACTCACCAGCCGCAAGGTGTATATCAACCAGGCGCGGCCAAAGCTTAAAAAAGGCCAACTGGATCTGGAACACTTTAGCCAGCCGCCGGTCGATAATCGGGTGCCCGGTTACAGTATTAGCTTTTGGTGTTATAAACTTGGCGCCGAGCACGACCAAACCCGCGACAAATAAAGTTGATAGCCAAATGAAATTGTGGATCCCACTGATGGCAGCAGCCATGCTGGCGAGTTGTTCAAGCATAAAAACCGACGACCACTACTGGTGCAGCTACGAGACCGACCAGGAGGCCTACCAAAACTGTTTAGAAGTGGGCCGTGACTTGGATCAGGCCACTGCTGAGTCGGCCGGGCACCGGGAAGATTCTAATCGTTAGCAAGGCCTGCTAAGCGTCGCACCATATCGTACTGACTCAGCAGCCAAATACTGCTGGCACCAATGACGGGTAACATCAAGTAACCAAACTGGTAAGCCAGTGCCACAGCTTCATTCTGCCAGCTCTCTAGCGATAATTGCCCCGCCACCTCAGGGCCCAGTTGAAATGCCAGGCTGACCAGCAACTCGGCGGCCAAGCCAAATGCATGTAACGGCAGCAAAGCAACCACCGCCCAAAAGGTGCGCAGGTTAGAGAAGTATTGCTCTTCAATCGCAAAACACAGAGCGAGCAAGACGGGGATATTCCAGGAGTAAATCAGCGGATTTAATGTGACGATTACCTGTCCGCGACCGCCCTCGGTACTGACAAGCAAAGAGGTCACCACCTCCAGCTGCCGCCCATTCATCTCTAATGATTCCACCAACCCGGAAAACATAAGGTTAACCACAATTTTGGCCAGTAAAGCTGCAGGCACACTGCACAGCGCCGCCAGGTAATACCAGAGCAGAAAAAAAACCGGCAACCACAACAGCGCCTTGGCAAAATACTGCAGCAGCGGATCAAGCGGGCGCGGTTTCATATCGCTGGGGTGCTTTAGGGTTGTAGCGAATCCAAATTAAAAAAATCAGCAAAGAATCGAGCATGATTAGCGCCTGCCAAATATACAGGTGCGCCCACTCGAACGCGCTGCTGTTCCAAAGTCCGAGAAAAAACAAACTGACAATACGCAGCACATTTAAGCACTGCAAACCGAGCACACCAAAGGCAATACCGCTCAGGGTGTAGCGCAAACTTGCCGGAAAAGCCACCATAGCGGCAATCAGCAGTATCATCGCTTCTATGCCGTTGCATCCAGCGGCAATTTGTACTGCAAAACCGGTTTTAATATCCGTGAGAATAATACCGGCAACTTCCAGCTCACGCCCCAAAAGCTCGATAACAAAGGCGCATACGCTGGTCAATGCACGAGTTAAAGGCAGCACCACATAGGTCTGCCCCCAGGGTAAAAGCTCCAGAGTGAACAAACCCATCAGGGTAAAGAAGAAAAGAAAAATAAATCGTTTCATGGCTTAGCCACTTGCCCGCGTTATCTAGCAGACAATTATACGCGAGCAAGACGACGCGCAAAGCCAAGCCGGCAACACACTCGCTTCGGCTGGTTATTTCTTAGCTCAACCAGGTAGCGGCACAAACTCACTGTCGCCGGGCACATGGCCAAAACGGCCCGCCTGCCAATCGGCTTTTGCCTGCTCTATAAGCTCACGCTCAGTTGCGACAAAGTTCCACCAGATATGCCTGGGCCCATCCAGAGGCTCACCACCAATAACAGCCAGAGACGCCCCCTCCTGACTGCTCAGAATGACCTCCGAGTCCGGTTTTAAAACCACCATTTGCCCGGCGCTAAAGCGCTCCGAACCTACCGCAACATCGCCGCTCACCACATAGAAGGCCCGTTCAGTGTATTCAGCCTCAAGCAACAACCGACTTTGGGCCTGTAATTGCACATCGACAAAAAACAGCGGCGCAGATGTTTGCAGTTTTGCACACATACCAAAACACTCGCCGGCAACCACTCGAATCCGGGCGCCATCGGCTTCAGCCTCGGGGACACTAGACGTACTGTAATGGGTAAACGAAGGGGCACATTGTTCCTGCTCTTTGGGCAATGCCGCCCACACCTGCAGCCCCATTAAGCGCTGCTCGGCGGCGGACTCGGGCGAGCGCTCGGAGTGAACAATACCCCGCCCCGCGGTCATCCAGTTAACCGCCCCGGGACGGATCAGCTGCTTGAACCCCAGGCTGTCGCGGTGCACGATTTCGCCTTCATAGAGATAGGTAAGCGTCGATAACCCGATGTGCGGGTGAGGTCGGACCGCAAGCCCGCCGGCTGCAGATAATTGCGCCGGCCCCATATGATCAAAAAATACAAAAGGTCCAACCGCCCGTCGCTCAACCGCGGGCAGAGCCCGGCGCACGGAAAATCCCTCTAGGTCGCGAGTGTTAGGGGTAATGACAATATCCACGCTCCCCTTTTTGCCCTGCTGCGCCGGGCAGCAGTGGGGTTCACTATCGGGCAACCAACTCATAGGTGCTCCATTATTATTATTTTGGGCCGGAGCCTAAGCCCCGGCTTTGGGTAAGATAACGTATACCTTAAAGCTTATCGAAGTTATCCGTTAACAGACAATCATAACGTCTGGCATCGTAAGCTTTTAGGGGCTCCACATCCGCCTGCTGAATCACACCTTTTACCACGGCATCGTCCAGGCGCTCTTCCAGGGTATCGCCATCCAGCTCACCTTTAGCCTGAGCACGACTGAAAGTGCTCCACACGTCGCCAAGCTCCAGCAGCATTTGGTAGGTTGTCTCTACCCGGCCCACGGCGTCTTCTGGGTTATGGTTTAAGTAGACGTAGCCAGACAGCATTTGCCGCACCGAACTGGACTCCATAATCATGCCGCCCAACTGGCGAATCTCGTCATCGCTGGGGCCCTTGTAGGGGCGCCCGAAGGGGAAACTGGCGAACTTGAATGCCCAGCCGATAAAGCGTGACGGAAAGTTTGCATAAAACGCCAATAACGCCGTTTGCGCTTTGTAGAATGCCGTCTTTAAGGCGAACTCGGCGTGTGCGTCCTCTTCGGCCGTGCGCGGGTGGGCGCCGTGAAACTTGAGAATACTGCAGGCGATAAACAGCTGACTGTGCACATCGCCCAGGCGGGCAGACAGAAGCTCGCGACGTTTTAAATCACCCCCCAACACGCCCAGGGCGACATCCGCAGCCACCGCGAAGGCGGCGCTCATATGATTAATGCGCTGATACCAGACACGGGAAAAGTCGTCGGCATTGACTGGGGTAGCGCTAAACTTGGCACAGGTAAAACTGAACAGCTTTAACCGGGTAATATTACTGAATACATGCCCCAGGTGACGCATAAACAGCTGGTCAAACTCGGTCATGGCGGCGTCTTTGTCGTCGGCCTGCAGGGTTTGCACTTCGTCAAACAGGTAAGGATGGCAGCGCATGGCGCCCTGGCCAAAAATCATCAGCGACCGGGTCAGAATATTCGCGCCCTCTACGGTGATGGCAACCGGCAGTGCGCGATAGGCAAACGCGGTAAAGTTGCGCGGCCCCAACTGAATTGCGCGACCACTGACCACATCCATGGCGTAATTTACCGAGGTGCGCATCATTTCCGTCGCGTGGTACTTGGCCATAGCCGTCATTACCGAGGGGGCGCCGGTATCCAGGCCGCGGGTAACTAACTGGCGGAAAGCCTCCAGGGTATAGCCGTTGGCAGCGACTTCGGCGGTGGCCTCCTGTACACCTTCAAACTTGCCCACTTCCATATTGAATTGTCGGCGAATGCGCGAGTAAGCGCCCACGGTTAAATAGCTCATCTCGCCGCTGGCGGTAGAAAGCGCCGGCAAAGATACCCCACGGCCAGCACCCAGGCACTCGATCAGCATGCGCCAGCCTTTACCCGCCATGGCCGGCCCGCCGATAATCCAGTCCACTGGAACAAACACGTCTTTGCCTTTTATCGGGCCATTCATAAACGGTGAGCCAGGGTTGTGGCGCTGGCCGATTTCTATTCCCGGGTGATCCGCCGGCAAGAGCGCACAGGTTATGCCGTAATCACGGGTGTTTTCATCGCCCAACAAGCCCTCTGGATCGGACAGCTTGAACGCAAGCCCCACCACCGTGGCCACAGGCGCCAGAGTGATCCAGCGCTTGGAAAAATTTAGCCGGATACCCACCACTTCCTGACCATCAAATTGGCCTTTACACACAATACCTGTATCAGGAATGGAGCCAGCGTCAGAGCCGGCTTCCGGACCGGTTAAGCCAAAGCAGGGAATTTCACTGCCATCGGCAAGGCCCGGCAACCAGCGTTGCTTTTGCTCTTCGGTGCCATATTTCATCAACAGCTCACCAGGGCCCAGAGAGTTAGGCACCATGGCGGTGACCGCAGCGGTCACCGAACGACTGGCAATTTTGCTCATAATGCGACTTTGCGCGTAGGGGCTAAAGTCGCGACCGCCAAACTCTTCGGGAATAATCAGGCCGAAAAAGCCCTTCTTTTTCAAATAGTCCCAGGCTTCGGGGGTTAGGTCCTGATCTTTAAAAATCTGCCATTCATCAATCAGGCCGCACAACTCCTCCACCTCATTATCGAGAAAGCTCTGCTCTTTCTCCGACAGCTGGGGCAGCTCGATATCGACAAACTTCTTCCAGTCGGGGCGCCCGCTAAACAGGTCCTTTTCCCACCAGGTGGTGCCCGCCTCCATGGCTTCGCGCTCGGTAACGCTCATCGGGGGCATAGCTTTTTGCAAAAAGTGGTAAGCCGGGTCGGTTAAAAAGCGGCGGCGTAACTGCGGCACGTTCAATACCGCCACAACCGCGGCAGCGGGAATCAGAAATAACCACATCCAGCCCGACAGATAAGTGAGGCAAAAAAGGCCGACCAAAATCACCACCGAGCCCACAGGAAGAGCCAGGGGGTAATACAGCACAATGGTTAACAGCGCGATAAAGGCAACCAGCGACAACAGGAACATAGAGTGTTTCTCCGACTTATAGAGTCATCCATTACAGCTTCTTAGACTGCATTTAACAATAGTCGATTCTGTCGCGCTTAGCACCTCGCCCGGCCAAAGCCACAGCGGTAAAGAAGTGTTGTGACGCTCGTTGGCAAATAGACAGCGCGACGCGGTCTGACTACCATCAAACATCTACCAATATAACAAGGTCACCTCGCCATGCCCACCAAAACCCTGCTAGCGTTAGGGCTAAGCCTCGCATTTTGCAACGCCGCCCAAGCCGCCACCGCCGTGCAAACTCACGGCAAGCTGAGTGTCAAAGAAAACCGCATTATCGATGCCAGTGGCGCACCGCTATCTCTCGCCGGCCCGAGCCTATTTTGGAGCAACACCGGCTGGAACGCCGACCGCTATTACGACCCCGAGGTGGTTAACTACTTGCAGGAGCAGTGGAATGCACCGATTATTCGTGCCGCCATAGGTGCAGGCGCCAATGGCGGCATGTTGACCCACCCGGAAGACAATACCCGCAGGGCCGAAACTGTGATTGATGCGGCTCTTGAGCAGGGTATGTACGTTATCCTCGATTGGCACGCGCACCACGCCGAGCAGCACCGCGACAAAGCCATCGCTTTTTTCGAGCACTTCGCGACGAAGTACGGCAATACCGACAATATTATTTACGAAATCTATAACGAGCCGCTGGCAGATACCGACTGGGATACCGTTATCAAGCCTTACGCAGAAGCCTTGATTGCTCGCATTCGCGCCATAGACCCCGACAACTTGATTATTGTCGGCACCCAAACCTGGTCGCAGGATGTAGACAAAGCCGCCATCAATCCCATTCAGGGTTACGACAATATTGCCTATACCCTGCATTTTTACGCCGGTACCCACAAGCAAGCGCTGAGGGATAAAGCAGAACAAGCTCTTCAACAGGGCGCCGCTTTGATGGTCACAGAATGGGGAACCGTTAATGCCGATGGCGACGGAGAGGTCGATAAACACAGTTCCGAACAGTGGTTGGACTTTATGCGCAAGCATCATTTAACTCACGCCAACTGGGCTCTCAACGACAAGGATGAGGGGGCTTCAATGCTAAAGCCGGGCACCGCCCCCGATGGCAACTGGACCGATGACGACTTAACCGAGTCGGGGCTTTATGTGAAGTCGATTATTAAAGGGTGGCATAGTATTGATTACAGTGGGGATAGTGAATAGGTCTGAGGTCTGATAAAATTTTCGCAGCCACACGCCAATCAGCTCGCACACAAAGCGTCAGACGTCCAACATCAGACGTCTGACTTTTTATCGTTCACCGTTCACCGTTCACCGTTCACCGGCACTATTCTCCAAAGCCTCAACCGCCAACACGAGAAACATATAATTCGTGGCCCCACCGCCCATCACATATTCAGTTTGCTGCCAAAAAAACGGCCAGGTTTTTAGCTCGGGTAAATCAGGTCGAATAAGTGCGGTTCCCGATATTACGCCACCCGGAATGTAAGACCAGTCGGCGCGGTTAACACCATAGGCCACCAGCGCCGAATCAGAACCCACACCCGACGCAAAAGATTCTGTGTTGCTGCCTGGGTGTACCCCGAGGACAAAATTTAATGCGTTAACGTAGATATCGGCATCGGCAATATCGGGCCAGGTTTTGTGCACAAAGTACTGCTTTACACCAAACTCCTGAATCCCCCAACCGGCGCCCCAAATATGTGGCTTATAGGGAACACCATAAGGTGTTTGTGCGGCCTGTTGTTGTACCCGCTCTTGTTGCTTTATAACAGCCCGCTCAATAGCTGCAATAAAATCTTTGTTATTGGTTTTGTTCACCACCCGGCCGATAACCCAAGCAGTATTATCTATGTCGGCAACGAGCTCGCTTTGCATAGCGATCAATTGATCAATATAAACTTGCTTTCCCGTAGTCAAAATAAGCTCGGCCAGTGCGAAGGCTTTTACACCGGTTTTTTCGGCCAGCGGAAATGCTTTGCTAAACAGATCTTCAGCGGCAGCCAGGGATTCTTCCGCAAGAGCCGCGTTGTAATCGTGCATAACTCGGGCAGCAGCAGCGAGCCCGGCAACCACATCCAACTCACGTTCAGGGTTTTCTTCGGTAAAAACCCAGCGATCATCCGGTGTACCGGAACGACCGTCTTTAATTTCACCCGGCTTAAGACTGGGGTGGTAGACCAGGTTATCCGTTTGTGCACTCGCATCCCCCAACATCACATACTGGCGCACCGTGGGAACAATAATGCCGCGATACAAACGTCCGAGAGCTCGATAACCGCCTAACACCGTCAGCAAGCCGTGCTCTATTTGCTGCAGGGCATCGTTTTTACCGTCTGCTTGGTGAATTTCTACCAGCTGTTTTTCCTGGTCGATCAAAGTCGCATCATAGTCAAGGCCAAACTCCTCAACCATCATAGCCAGCAACCACGTGGTGCCAATTTGTGATTCGACCCGCAAGTCATAGTCACCAGCATCATGCCAGCCACCCTTGTTTAATCCTGGCACCGGCTGGCCCGGCTTGAAATCCGTTAAGGTTGAGGGGCCGGAAATGTAACCATCAATGTGGTTGTAATTTACCGGCGACATTAGCGCATCATCATGGTGACACTTGTCGTGCCATACGCGGTACTTTTCATTCACCCGCATATGACACATTTGCACCGGCAGATAATATTCCAGCGTCGGCTGCCAGGCGTGACGGGAGTAAACATCGGCACCGATTTTAAACGGTTGTGAGGTGTTACCCCGATAGCGCAGCTGGTACATGCCCGGCTCTGACACCTCGGTAAAATCAAACTGCAAATAGTGATAACGCAAGAATGATCCCCAAGGGGTAGGCTGCGCTTTTTTAATTACTTCCGGCCCACTCGCGCTCAACTTTAACAGCTCGACCGCATCCGCCTTGCTGTCCCGACTGTCCTGTTCAATGACGGCGCGCTTGGCTTGCGATACCCCGTAGCCAAGCTGAGAAACCTGAATCACAGGTTCATACTGCCAGTCTTCCACCACATGGGGAGTAATAATCCATTCGATTGCATTTTTACTGGCGCCCTTGGGCACCAATGAACGCACGATGTACCAACCGTTGTTGTGATTGGTACGACCGTCCCAGAGCTCAAGCTCACCGCCCTTGACGCTTTTAATTTGCAGACGCTGCTTTTCCAGCTCGGGTGCCACAACCAGCTGCTGTCCTGTTGCCAGAGGCTCCGCCAGCCACTCGCCGTGCGTATGCAACAAAGGCCCGTTGGGCTGAGTCGGAAAGATGCCACTGTGCGCATCCATCAAGTAAGAGGCGCCAAATAAATCGCCGGGAAACAGCTCAAAATTAAAACCTACTTTGCCAATCCATTGGGCGGGCAGCGGCTCATTTAAATCCACACTTACCTTTACGCTATTACCCTCAAACGCTTCAACATGAACCTGATAGCTAAAATTTAAATCCGGGTAATCTATAGGGTTAAAGCCCTTACGGTTTTTACTTTCGTCGGGATAGGCCAGAGTTTGCGAAATACGCTGATTTTTTACATCCACATGGGCCTCGCCCACACCGCGCGGTACCGGTGACCACTGTCCGGGAGATATTTCCAAACGTAAATCACCGTTGGCAGCTGTGCGTATACCGTGCTGTATAACCGTCACTCCGGTTTGATGACCGTCGGGGTAAATATCGGCGAAAACAGTGACGTCCAAACCCGGCTTACTAAAGTAGCCTTTGTCGTTTAACTCTAATCCGTCTGTCGCCAGACAGGGCACACCTATGCATGCCAAAGCGGCAATAACAAAACATTTCATGGGCTCAATCCTCGGTTATTATTGTCTGATGGTTTTCAGCTATTGTTATCGATCGGGTTGCACTTAGCCAACCCAGCACCGTGCACCCGAGTTAACTTTTGTAACGATTGGTTACCGGTAGACAACGTCCCGATAGTCCTGCGCCAATCGTGCTAATAATTGATTTTGCGTGGCGGTGGGCACCCTCTGATCTTCCATAGCGAGGATTAAGTTTTCCACAATGGCATTGAATTCGGTGTCGGTATAATTGTGACCCGCGTGCACAACCTGCATTGACTCCCCTTGATAGGAGCAATCACCGTTACTTACACTACAGATATAAGTGACCAGCCCCTGGCGAAAACGCTCGATATCAACGCCTTTAAAACGATCCACTAACCGCTTGTCTGCAGCAATATTGACTATCAATTGATAGACAATGCTATCCACGCCCGTGTGGCCTCCAAGGCGCGAATAAAGTGTCGAGCCAGTAGGCTGTTGCGCACAACCGAATAAAGCAACCAGCAAGGTTAGGGTGATTAATCTGCGCATCAGAAGCTCCCCTGCAACGACAAGTACCAGCCATCTTGTTCGGGGAGTGTAGCGATCTCACCTAAATCGGCGTAAGCCGCCACCAAGCTCAGATTTTTGTTGGGAAACCAGGCCAGAAAACCAGTATACCAATCGTCTTCTCGGGCAAAGGATAGATTATTTGGTTTCTGCCGATACTCGGCTCCCAATAACCAATGCCGATTAATAAAGATGCCACTGGACACCTCGGCCTGCCACTGTCTGGTATCGTTTTGATCGCCGCCGAAACCGACAAGCCCAGCTTGGTTGGCCCGCGTATAGCGTGCTACCGCATTAACCAAGAGATTATAGCCGCCCACTGCCCCCAGGTAGACCTTGCTGGCCGCCAGGTACAACTCCGTATCCTCGCTTCTTATAGCACCGGCCGCTGCGGGAATAAAAAAATCGTGATTGTCTTTATACTGAACACCAAGGCTCAACTGAGGTAGACGGGTGTAGAGTAAATCTCCCGCCAAGCGAACCTTGGCACCGACTATCGACTGACTAATGCTTTGATCAGACACCCCAAGCGCGGCAGACAGCGCAGGATGTTCCAGTCGCTGGCGGGCGACACTCAGCTCAAACCGGTTGCGCCAACAGGTGGCCGCACCGAAACTCGCCAAAGAATAATCAGGCGTATCAACGTAACTGGTAAACGCTGTAGCGCCTATTTCTTCGCGAGTGCAATAGCCGCTTATTACCGCCATAGGCACAATGCCGCCCCCGGCCACACCCTCAATGGTCGTCGCTCCACCAGTCGCCAATAAACGGCTGCCCTGGCCCAGAGCGGGAGAACAAATCAGCAACCATATGACAGTCAAAGTAGTCAGCGTTGCCGGTAAAATCGCGCTTGCAATCGCCTTCACACTACCTCCAGGAATGTTTTTACCCAATGGTTGAAATCTTTTTCCGGCAGAGGTTTGCTGTATAGGTAACCCTGCAGCACATCACAGCCGCTGCTGACCAGCCAGTTACGCACCTGCTCGGTTTCCACGCCTTCGGCGGTCACACTCAACCCCAGTGAGTGTCCCAGAGCGATAGTGGATTTTACGATCTGCTGATCGTCTTTACTGCGCTCAAGATCCTGAATGAATACCTTATCGATTTTCAGCTCGGAAACTGGCAAACGTTTGATCTGCGACAGAGAAGAGTAACCAGTACCATAATCATCAACGGAGATTTTTGCCCCCATGGCATGCAGATTTTGCAAATTAGCAATGCTTTTTTCCGCTTCCTGCATGATCGCGCTTTCGGTTATTTCTAAATAAAAACTGGCGGCATCCAGACCAAACTCCTGCAACAGGCTGTGCAGGTAATCCGCTAAATCGTCTTCCAATAAATCGAGTGCCGACAGATTAACCGACATCAACAAGTTAATTCCCTGCGCCTGAAGTTGCTGCAATTGCGACGCAGCGGCGCGCAACACCCAGCGGGTCAGCAGAGCAACTTGCCCGGCACTTTCGATCACCGCGACAAACTCTTCTGGATTAACAAAGCCAAATTTAGGATGAATCCAGCGAATTAAGGCTTCGGCCCCTAGCTTCCGGCAATCTCGCGCGTCAATTTTAGGTTGGTAGTAAAGACAAATTTCGCCATTGTGCAGCGCTGCTTTAAAATCGGTAAGCAGTTGCAGGCGTCGCAGGTGATCTTCGTCCCAACCGCTTTGATAACTGCAGATAAAGCGCCGCCCCTGGCGTGCGTGCTGCAGCGCCAGATTAGCGCGGCGCAACAACAGCTCAGGAGTATCGGCCTGCTCCGGGTAAATTGCGTAGCCCAAATTCAATTCAACCCGCAGTTCGGTGCTGGCAGCCGACAGCGGTCGGTCAAAATCTCGCAGTAATTGCTCGGCAAAAGCGGCGGCCTCATTTTCACCTGTGAAGGTCTGCAACAGCAGAAACTCATCACTGCCCAGGCGAATCGCAATGCCGTGCGGCTCCACCTCAATTGCGAGTTGCTCCCCAACCGCGCGCAGAATCTCATCGCCTGTTTCTGCACTTAATGTGTCATTAATCTGCGTAAACTTATAGATGTCGACAATTAAAACCAAAAGCTTCTGACCGCTGCTATCGGCACGAGTCATCATCTGATTAAGCTGCACAAACACCTGTGAGCGGTTGACCAGCCCGGTCAGTCCATCGTGTTCGGCGTGATAGATAATCTCCTGCTCACGCTCGGCAATCGCTTTTTGCATCGTTGTAAAAGCTGCGGCCAAATCGGCAAACTCTTCTCCACCTTGTACCGCAACACGCGAGTTATAATCGCCCGACGCAATAGTGCGAGCGACATTGGCCAGCTCTTTCACCGGGCGACTGACACTGCGCGCCATAAGTAGCGCAACCAACACCGCACCACCCAAAAATGATACCGCCAAAGTCAACAACTGTAGATCAAGCACGGCAAAGGGCTGTAGAGCCTTAGCCAAGGGCACCTGCAAAACAGACACAATTTGCTGTGGTTGTTGCGCCACACTTACCGAACTGCTGAGCATCTCTGCGGAGCGCCAAACCGCCGGCGTTGCGCCACTGTTTGGCTTATTGTTCGCTATTAGCGCCTGCTGCCCTGGCGCGTCAAGTGTGCCGGACAAATACTTTACCTCTTGCGCACTGAGCATCACAAAAGACACTTCCAGATCAGTAAGTTCTTTTAATGAAGCACTCATAGACTCATCGATTTCAAAACCTATGCCCGCCGTGCCAATTTGCAGTGGTGCCATAATCGGAGACATAACAAATTGATACAGCTTGTCATTGATGACAATGGGCGAGTAGCGCGGGCCACTGGCCCCAGAAACGGGCGACAGCTGACCGAGCACCGCATATTGCTCGGCTTGTAGAGATGAACTGCTGGCAATTACCCGCTGGTCGCGGTCGAGAACCAGCGCTAGATCAGCATCAATGCGCGCGGCATGATTCAACAACGCTGAGCGAAGCGTTGCCCGATCGGCGATGGCCACCGCCTCTTTAAAGCCAAAGTCATCAGTCAACACACTGACCGATTGCGCCAATTGTGCCGCGCGAGAACTCATCAACTGGGAAAATAATTCACTGCCGCGCTGCAGATCTCGGTAGGCATCGTCCACGACCGCATCGCGAATTACCGTGCGGGTCGCGACATAAAAACTGACCTGCAGCATGACCACAAGTATGAGCAAGAAAGACAACAACTTTGCACGATAGCTGCGAATCATAAATGGTTCATCGGCCTATTCGAACAGCGCATCGAGCGCTGAGCCCGGCGGCTTTTCACGCGGGTCGGGAGCCAGTGGCCCGAGCATTATCTGCACACTCCCCTCTATGGCCGGTAAAGTTTTGACCGCCGGCTGCAAAGCCCTGGGGTGCTGTACCTCAATGCGCCCCGCCTGGGGTAGCGTCTCCAGAGTGACCTTGCCCTCACTGTCAGTCACATCAAAATACGGCGTATCCAGCACGTAAATATAGCCGACCATGGAGTCGTGGATGTTGCAGCCAAGCACCACCTCGCCGGCCCGATCGAATACCACCGGATCGGCGGTGGTGCCGTGATACAAGCGCAATTCAAATCGTTTGCTGGGGGAAAACGAGTAAACGTGATGGCGAATATCATCGCTGTTGGGAAAGGACACCTGTGTGCCCACTTGTACCGCGAGCACGTAGGGTACAAATTGCCGGTCGCGCTGATCCATGCTCGCCTGAAGCTGCGGGGCCGACTTTTTTTCTGCAACCCTATCCCCTTGAGGGTAAAACGCCACTACTGCATTGGCCAGTGGCTGCGCGTCACTATCGGTCACGTGCACTTGCAACGCCGAGACCTTCAGCGCTGTAACGCCGAGTAACAATGCCCCTAGCAGTCGCCGTATTATTGTCATTTGTTACCCCAGGCTCAGCCGATAAGGCTTTGATTTCGACCGGCCGCTTTAGCTTCGTAAAGCGCTTTGTCCGCGCGTTCGAATACCGCTTCGGCAGTGTCGTGCGCTGCAAATTGTGCGATACCAATCGAGACGGTTAGCTCCAGCGGCTGCTCGCGATAGCTAAAATCGGTTTTGGCGATGGCCGCACGAATCCTGTCGAGAAATTGCAGCGCCTGTTCGGCCGTGGTTTCCGGCATAATAATGACGAACTCCTCGCCACCATAACGACCAAAAAAATCTACCTCGCGCAGGCGCTTGCCAATGGCGCTGCTGAGCACTCGCAACACTCGATCCCCCGCTTGATGCCCAAGTGTATCATTGATCTTTTTGAAGTAGTCGAGATCGCAGACAGCGATTGATAGCGGGCTGCCATAGCGCTGAAAGCGCTGAGTCTCCAGCGCAATGCGCTCATTGTAAGCCTCGCGATTAGGAATACCCGTGAGCGGATCGGTGAGCGCTTTGGTACGCTGCTCCTCCAGAATTTGACGATTTTTCTGCGCCTCCGATTCCATCGCGCGCAGTTTTTGCGCTAGCTCCCCGAGCTGACTGAGCATAGGAGCGGCGTCCTGCGAGCGCTGCTGATAAGTTTGCAGCGCGGCACGAATGCTCCCCAAGCGACTTTGGACTTGATCTTTCAGCTGGTTTAAATCTGAGGCATCGCGCGTTTGGCTTTCCAGCTTTGCAAACTCCGCTAGCATATCCGCCTGCATGGTGTCAGAGGCCGACTGCAGCTCGCTACCACTGGACTGGGCGCCCTCCAGAGCGCTGTAAATATCCGCCAGCTCCAGGTTGACGCCGTTCAAGTAGGTGGTGAACGCGCGAGTCGCCGCCATGTAGGCACTCATTACCAGATCGCGAACTTCCTCCAGTACGGGAATCAAATCCGCGTTGCGAATCCCGTTTTGCAGGCGCTGCTGTAGGGCGGTGACTCGCTCGGGCCGCAGTGCTTGCGCCTCAACGCTCTGCAGCAAATCATTAATGATACGGCTCAGGTTGGCTGATACGGTTTCACTGTCGCGCAAACTGGCGTTGGGGTTCAACTCAAACAGCACCCGATCCGCCTTGCCTTGCTCTTGACGGTTCGCGGCTTCCTCACGCTCGACGCTGACGGCGTGCTTGTCTTTATTCAGTAAGCGCGAAAAGAAACCCTCAGGCTCAGTAGAGGTGTCAGCCTGTTCGGCCAACACTTGCGCCTGCAGCTGTGCGATACGCTCCAATAGCCCGGGATAGGTATGCAACAACTCCTGCTGCCGACTCACCTGTTGCGCCAGTTCACGCAGCTCTTTTTTAAGTGGCCGCGGCGGCTCGCGCCCTAACAAAGGTACAATCAATGACTGCAAAGCCCCACGTAGCTGAGCGGAGGTCGCATCGCGATGCTCGTCGAACTGCAGCAGCAATTTATCCAGGTTTTGCAAAGCCTGGGCAAGCTGCGCATCCTGTTCGCTGCGCACGCTAGCACGCAGTGCTTCCAGCGCTTGATCCAAACCGGGCTGCTGGCCATCGGCCGCCACACTAACGCGCACCAATGCCCGCCTTAATAGCTGCAACTGGTCTTTGTAATTCGTCTCCAGCGACTCTTGCTGATCCAGCAAGTCCAGGTATTTATCTTTCCAGCGATTGTTCTGGTTATCACTCATCTCGGCTTGGGCCCGCTCAGTTCCATCGCCCCATTATAGACGCGGCAAAAAAAAACCCGCCAGCGATTGATCGCGGGCGGGCTCTAGCGCTCTGGTTTGGCTTACTTTTCAGCGCGAATTTTGTTTACCAGGTAGTCAGCCACTTGCAGCATTTTCTCGTGACCGCCGGCGCCGCTGGCGCTGATGGTGTAGCGGCCGTCGACCACCAGCTCGGGGGTACCGCTAATTTGGTAAGCGCGAGCCTTGGCATCGCCCTGACGCACCTGGCTGTCGATACCGAAAGACTCAAAGGTTTTAACAAACTTGTCTTTATCTACACCGTACTGTGCGTAAAATTCAGCAAAATCTTCAGCTGAGCCGAAGCGCGTGTTCTGCAGATGCAGCGCGTTGAACAGGTCCATGTGGGCTTCGTCCAACACCCCCATAGCTTTCGCGGTGTAAAACGCGCGAGCGTAAATTTCCATTTGTTTGGCCCACACTACCGGCGTCTGGACCACGTTCACATCGTCAGCCTGCTTTTTCTTCCACTCGCTGAATAGCGGGTCAAAACGGAAGCAGTGGCCGCAGGTGTAGGCGAACATTTCTCGCACTTCAATTTTATCCGGATCGTCCGTGCGCACGGCCTCGGCAAGCTCAGTATAATGAGTGCCCTCTTCAAATTGCGGCGCAGAGTCAGAGCTCTCAGCGCAGGCCACCACCGCAAACAACAGACCGAACACAGCTAACAAAATTCGCATATTATTGCTCCATTATTTTCTCAAACAGGCAGGCTTAGACCGTCCAAGCCCGACAAGTTCCGGGTATAAAAAAGGCGACCGAAGTCGCCCTTGGTGCCGCTGGTCTTAATTCAAGCCAGCAATATAATTCGCGACAGCCTTAATCTCGGCGTCACTCAGGTTTTTCGCCGCCATGCGCATGATGGATGCGTCGCCGTCGTTAGTACGCTCACCACCGCGGAAGGCTTTCAGCTGCTTCTCGATATATTCTGCGTACTGACCGCCCAAGCGGGGGTAGGCGGCCGGCTCGTTGCCCTGGCCCGTAGGCGAGTGACAGCCGATACACGCAGGCACGCCGGTTTCCATATTACCGGCGCGGTACAAGTGCTCGCCCAGCTGCAACGCATCTACCTCGGCGCCACTGTTAACTTTTACCGTCATCTCTTTAGCGCCGCTCAGCTGCATGGTCTGTTCAGCGTAAAAAGCGGCGATATCGGCCAAATCTTGGTCGCTCAAACCGCTCAGAATTCCAGTCATTTCGGCAACGGCGCGGCCGGTTGTGGCCTTATCTTCGCCGCTGGCTTTATCCCAGTCCTGAATATCGTGCAATTGCTTCAACAGGTAAGCCTCACCGAGGCCTGCGATTTTAGGAAAGGTAGGCGCTGGGCTGTTACCATCGCTGCCATGACAGGCGGCGCAAACCGCTACCTTGTCCGCACCTGCCGCCGCATCACCCGCTGCAGAAGCCACCGAAGAGGCACCCAGAGCGATCAGCAGAGTTAAAACGTGTTTTTTCATTGGCTAACCTGTGACATCGTCTTTTTTGTGTTGGCTGAACTGCCTTGACGTAAGGGCCAGGCAAATCCCTGCCAGATTCCACTGGCATGGGCCGGTTGCAGCGGGCATTATATACTAATTGACCGATCACAAAAGGGGCGCCAAACCGGCGCTGCTCTACCGAGTTTTTCAGCAACATGACCCAACGTATAAATTTTAACCAAGCATTCTTTACCCAGAGTGCTCCCAGCATTCGCGAGTGCCCGCCGGAAACCGGACGGGAAGTCGCTTTTGCCGGCCGCTCCAATGCGGGAAAGTCCAGCGCCATTAACACTCTGACCGGCAACTCCAAACTGGCCCGCACCAGTAAAACGCCCGGCCGCACTCAGCTTATTAATTATTTCCAACTGAGCGATGACACCCGGCTGGTGGATTTACCCGGTTACGGCTATGCCAAGGTATCGCGGGCGATGAAAGAGCGCTGGCAGGAAAATCTGTCTGAGTATCTGCACGAGCGCCAGTGCCTGGCGGGGCTGGTGGTGGTGATGGATATTCGCCATCCGATGCAGGAGCATGACACCCTGGTCATCAACTGGGCCATTGAGGCGCAAATGCCAGTGCATTTGCTGCTCACCAAAGCGGACAAGCTCAAAAAAGGGCCGGCACAGAACACCCTACTGCAGGTAAAAAAATCCTTAAAAGAGGCGCAGGTGAACGATTTGGTTACCGTGCAAACCTTTTCCTCGCTCAAAAACGCCGGTCTCGATCAGCTAAAAAACAAGCTCAATGAGTGGCTACTGCCCGAAGAACAAGCCAACACTTAACTAACGCGAAAACCCAAGTTGGCAAAACGGCAGGCAAAAAAAAGCCGGTAACGGGGAGTTACCGGCTGAATACTGACACCCTTGGGGGTTGATGCCAGTTACGGATCACCATGCTAAGCAATTCGTTGGTACTTACTCTGACCGACCCTTAAGCGGGAAGTTCAGCAGAGATTGTAAAAGTTTGTGATCGAGTCGAAATTTTACCCATCCAGCATCGCGGCATAAAAAAAACCCCAACCATAGGATTGGGGTTTAGTGTCAGAAGTCTATTCTGCCAAATTGACCCGAAGGCCAAACGAGGAGGAGCTCATGAAAAATCAACTTACTCTTCAGTGTGCTGACTCTTTGAGGCCCCACCTGGGATAAAGTTCAAAAATTCTGCATTTTTTTTCGTTTTTCTTTAAATTTTCAGAAAATGCGGCTTAATGCGCCTCATCCCAGCTATCTCCGACTTCCGCTTCGACAATCAGTGGCACGGTTAGCTCTGCCGCCTGGCTCATGCGTTCAATTAATCCCTCGCGCACTTGATTCGCATCTTTTTCAGCCACTTCCAGTACCAGCTCATCGTGCACCTGCATAACGATGCGAGCATCCAGATCACTGTCAGCTAGCCAGTTTGCTACGTTCACCATGGCAAGTTTAATGATATCCGCCGCTGTGCCCTGCATGGGGGCGTTGATTGCAGTGCGCTCGGCGGCCTGTTGCAGCATTTTATTGCGGGCATTAATTTCCGGCAGATACAAACGCCGCCCCTGCAGTGTCTCAACATAACCCTTTTCATGAGCTAAGGCACGGGTCTCGTCCATATAGCGTGCCACTCCTGGGTAGCGCTCGAAATAACGGTCGATATAACCCTGAGCCTCGTTGCGCGGCAACCCCAGCTGTTTGCCCAACCCAAAAGCAGACATACCGTAAATAAGGCCGAAGTTAATGGCCTTAGCACGGCGGCGCATTTCATCGGTCACCTTGTCGAGCTCGGTGGCAAATACCTCGGCGGCCGTCGCCCGGTGCACATCCAAACCTTCAGCAAAGGCGTGCAGCAAGCCCTCGTCTTTTGACAAATGCGCCATAATCCGCAATTCAATCTGAGAATAGTCCGCCGCCAGCACCTTGTATCCTTTAGGTGCGACGAAAGCCTTGCGGATCCGCCGCCCCTCTTCGGTGCGAATAGGAATATTCTGCAGGTTCGGATCGGCTGACGACAATCGCCCAGTGGCCGCCACCGCCTGATGGTAAGAGGTATGTACCCGCCCGCTCTGCGGATTAATCATTTTCGGCAATTTATCGGTGTAGGTGGACTTCAACTTCGCCAGGCTGCGGTATTCCAAAATGAGTTTGGGCAGCGGGTAATCCAATGCCAGCTCTTGCAATACATCCTCGGCGGTAGAGGGCGCACCGGTTTTGGTTTTTTTCACCACCGGTAGCTCCAGCTCTTCAAACAGAATCACCCCCAACTGCTTGGGCGAACTTAAATTGAATTCTTTCCCGGCAATATCAAAGGCTTCACGCTCGAGGGCAACCAGGCGCTCTGCCAGCTCTTTGCTATGCTTGCCCAGCTGCGCCGCATCAATCAGCACCCCGGTGCGTTCAATATCGGCAAGCACAGGCACTAACGGCATTTCAATATCCAAAAGTACCCGTCGCAGGGATTCGTCGTTTTCAATCTCAGGCCAGAGTTTGCGGTGCAAACGCAGGGTAATGTCGGCATCTTCAGCGGCGTAGGGCGCTGCGTCCTCGACCTTAATCTGGTTAAAACTGAGCTGCTTGGCACCTTTCCCGGCAATATCTTCAAAATGGATGGTGCTGGTATCCAGGTAACGCTGGGCAAGCGAGTCCATATCGTGACGCCCGGCCACGGAGTTAAAGACATAGGACTCTAGCATGGTGTCCCAGGCAATTCCGCGCAGGGTAATGCCATGATTGGCCAGCACATTGCGATCGTACTTCAGATTTTGCCCCACCTTGGCCTTACCAGCGTCCTCTAATAAGGGCTTAAGTTGAGCCAGAACCCAGTCGCGATCTAACTGTTCCGGGGCCTCTAAGTAATCGTGCGCCACGGGCACATAGGCGGCCTTGCCGGGCTCTACCGCAAACGAAACACCCACAATCTGCGCCTCCATGGCGTGCAGGCTGGTGGTTTCGGTATCAAAGGCAAAGTAATCGGCGTCTTTTAAATGTTGCAGCCAAGTGTCGAACTCGGGCTTCTCCAAAACGGTGTCGTAGTGAACACTCACCTCTTCGGCAGGCTTTGTAACTGGTGAATCTACAGACGGGTCAGCGGCTAACTCATCTACCCAGGTTTTAAACTCCATCCGCTCAAATAAGGCCAACAGTTTGTCGTTGTCAGGCTCGCCCAGGGCAATCTCATCCACGCTTACATGCAAGGGGACATCCAGTCGAATGGTGGCAAGCTCATAAGACAAGTAAGCCTGATCTTTGTTGTCTTGCAGCTTCTCAGGCATTTTCTTCGCGCCGCGGAAGTCCAGCTCGCGAATAGCCTCTAAATTGTCGTAAAGCGCGTCCAGGCCACCAACTCCCTGTAACAGGGCTTTGGCGGTTTTCTCCCCTACACCCGGAACCCCTGGAATATTGTCGACTTTGTCGCCCATCAGGGCGAGAAAATCGATCATCAACTCGGGGCCGAAGCCGTACTTCTCTCTAACACCATCCTCATCCAACAGGCTTCCGGTCATGGTATTGACCAGGGTAACGCGATGATTCACCAGCTGCGCCATATCCTTATCGCCGGTTGAGATCACCACCGGGCGGCCATCTTCTTTAGCCTGCGCCGCCAGAGTACCGATCACATCGTCCGCCTCTACCCCTTCTTCTATTAACAGCGGCAGCCCCATGGCTTTAACAATTTCGTGAATAGGCTCCACTTGCGGACGCAAATCATCGGGCATGGGTGGGCGCTGAGCCTTGTACTCGGCAAACAACTCGTCGCGAAAGGTCTTGCCCTTGGCGTCAAAAACAACAGCCACTGGGCTGCCGGGGTAATCCTTAAGCAGACGCCGAATCATATTAATAACGCCCTTAACCGCGCCAGTGGGCTCGCCCCTCGAGTTCGTCAGAGGTGGCAGCGCATGGTAGGCGCGGTAGAGGTAAGAAGAGCCATCCACAAGGACGACAGGGGACTGATCGGTCATAGCGAAATTTCTTGTTTGTGAGATCGTGAAAGCGAAAGCATACACCAATCATCCCGCTCACTGTTTGATCAGGCAAGTGTTACCAAAATGCCAAATTCCTCCCACAGCCAAGGTTTTTTAGAAAAATTCCCGGGTTACAGTGAGTTAAAGGCAAAATTTATTGGATTTATTAACTAAAACTAGAAAATTCGACTAGACATTAACCAAGATTTTGTTACCATACGTAACAGAAGGTAACAGATCGCCACAAGCGATCGACTACCAACCGTCAAGACGACACACCAGCGCCTTGACATCACCAACCAACGGAGGGAAATCTTATGAAGACCTATGGTGTATTACTGGCAGGATTGTTACTCGCATCAGGTGCGGTAGCCGACGAAGCCAACTCAGAGGCAAGCGACAGCCTGATCCTGGCGTCTGCCCAGCGCTCTGAAAACATCCGCTTTGAAATCGACACTCCGGCAAACGCCGAAGCGATCAAAGTGGTTGATTTAGAAACGACCGCCAAAGCCGAAGAACTGGCCGACAAAATCAGCGCTAAGCTGGATGCCAAGTTCGAAGAGGAAATGAAGCGTCAACTGGGGCTGTAAGCCTCGGTACTAGCAAGTGAGAAGACTCCCAAAGAAAAGTGGCGCCACTGACACTTTTCCCAGGGATATTCCCACGAGCTGTATCCAAAAACCTGCTTAATTCCAGATGTTCACGTTTTAAAAAATTCCGTGCCATCGCCCTACGCGAGCCATCCAGGCTACCTATACTCAAGTTAGCGATAGGGATTTTTGACACTGGCTAAACCCAGAAGGATGGATTCACGTGGACACCAAACTGATGTTTTCCGAAGCAGGTATTTACCACCTGCATCAACTCGCAAGCCTGGTTCATCAGCACACAGGCGTGCGTCACAAGCTGTCGTCTGCTGCAGGGCAACTCGCGTTACTACAAACCAGCGCCAGCTCGACGCAAAGCGATATTCAGTCCTGCTGCAACCAGCTAGCGGCGACACTTAAGCCCCAGCAAAAGCTCGCGCTTGAGCGTGAGGGTATTTTTCTGGACAACTCAGTCGGCCGACAAGCAAGCTGAAAACACCCCACCCATGTCCTGCAACAACGCGCCGTAACTATCCAAGCCGGCGGCGCTGGCCAGCGGGTCCAAAGTCGCCACTCGTAAACCCAACCGCTCGGCCATATCACTCACCGCGTCGGCATCGGCGTAGGGCTCAACAAACAGGCAGCTGGCAGCCTGGGGAAGGTGCTGCTGTAGGTGATACAGATGGCGCGCGCCCGGACGCTGTTCCGGGGTTACCGCCACAAAGTCCACCTGATTTAAACCGTAATGCTCGACAAAGTGAGCATAACCGTCATGATAAACCGCAAACCCTCGACCCTGAACCGGCGCCAGCTGTGCTGCCAGAGCCGCATCCAGCTCAGCGAGCCGGGCCTCAAACGCGGCGGCACGCTGGCGATAGTAATCAGCTCTTTGCGGACGCAACGCCACCAAGCGAGCACTCAGTTCGCGGGCGATAACTCCTGCATTTTGCGGATTCAACCACAAGTGCATATCGCGACTGTGGCCATGACTATGACCGTGGGTATGCGAATGTCCAGAATGCTCAAGTTGCGCATCAACAGACTCAGGCCAGTGCACCCCTTTAAGGTCGGCCGCAGCTAAGCTTTGGCCGCTGTTAGCGCGCACAGCCTTGGTTAAAAAACCCTCCAGCTCGGGCCCCACCCAGACAATCACGTCTGCGTTTTCCAGCGCACTGCGCTCAGAGACACGCATAGCATAGGCGTGGGGTGAAACCCCGGGCGGCAGCAAAACACTCACCTGATCCTCAGGCGCCACCAGTTCGCGCGCAATAAGCGCCAACGGCTTGATGCTGGCCAGCACCTCGACAGGCTCAGCCCGCGCTGTCACAGCAGCAAAAATCAGCGAGCAGAAAATCAGCACCCGACCGAGCAGTCGGGAAAAAGGACGGTTAAATGACATAGGAAGAAGAATCGGCAAACCAAAGATAGTTATAGTATAACATATTCGTTATAATCTCCGGATGGACCCTACAGCACCTTTGGCTTTTAGCCGCCACAACCACAGCCACTGCGTTCACGACGCGCTGGACGCCGCTACCACTTTGTGTGCCGAGCGCGGCGCGCGGCTCACGCCTCTGCGTAAACAGGTGCTGGAACTTATCTGGCAAAGTCACAAACCCCTGGGGGCCTACGCACTGCTGGATCAGCTGGCCGCCAAATCCACCAAACCTGTGGCTCCACCCACGGTTTATCGGGCGCTGGACTTTTTGCTGGAGCAAAAGCTGATTCACCGTATCGGCGCACTCAACGCCTTTATCGGCTGCCCCCACCCAGATCACCATCACGCCAGCCACTTCCTGCTCTGCGACGATTGCGGCCGCGCTGAAGAGATTCACTCCAAGGCCGTTAGCCGCAGCATTCAAAAGGCGGCCAGCGAAGCGGGCTTTGCGGTGCAATCGCAGTCTCTGGAGGTCTTTGGTCTGTGCCCAGATTGTAGCCAGCAGAATAAACATGACCGCTGAACCCCGGCAATTGCTGCTGCAAACCCAAAAGCTCAGCGTAGTACGCGGCGGACGCACCTTGGTCGATAGCGCCGACATATCGGTGCACGCGGGCGAAATAGTCACCCTGATTGGCCCCAATGGCGCAGGCAAAACGACCCTGGTGCGCGCCATCTTGCAGCTGATGGGCTTTAACCGGGGCGAGCTGTATCGCAAACCCGGTCTGCGTATCGGCTATATGCCACAAAAGCTGCACATTGACCCCAGCTTGCCCTTAACCGTCGAGCGTTTTCTCGGCTTAGGAAAAAGCAAAAGCCAAGATGCCCTGCAAGCACTTACCCGCACCGGAGCGGCACAGCTGCTCAAACAGCCCCTGCAAGCCCTATCCGGCGGAGAAACTCAACGCGTCTTGTTAGCGCGCGCGCTGCTGCAAAAACCCGAGTTGCTGGTACTGGACGAACCCGTGCAAGGGGTGGATGTCGCCGGTCAGGCGGCACTGTACGCGCTTATCAACGAATTGCGCCACGAGCTAGGCTGCGGGGTACTGCTGATTTCTCACGATTTACACTTGGTGATGGCGAATACCGATACCGTGGTATGCCTGAACGGTCACGTCTGCTGTCACGGCCATCCAGAACAGGTCACCGCTGATCCGGCCTATCTGGAATTATTCGGTCACCGCGCCGAAGCGCAAATCGCGCTTTACACCCATCACCACGATCACGCCCACGACCGCTGTGACGAAATAGACCCGGAGCACTCTCACCATGCCTGAGTTTCTCCTGTTGGCATTAGCAGCTGGGCTGGGGGTAGCACTGGTGGCGGGCCCGCTGGGCTGCTTTGCGGTGTGGCGCCGGATGGCCTATTTTGGCGATACCCTCGCCCACTCGGCGCTCTTGGGGGTAACCGTCGGCCTGATGTTAGATATCAATCTCAACCTCGCCGTAGCCTTTGGTTGTCTAATGCTGGCGCTGGCGCTGGTCGCGCTGCAACGCAGTCGCCAACTGGCCACAGATACGCTGCTGGGTATACTGTCGCACTCTACCCTGGCCCTGGGGCTGGTAGCTATTAGCGTGATCGGCCCAGGGCAAATCAATTTAACCAGCTATTTGTTTGGCGATATCCTCGCCACGACTAAGGGCGATGTCGCCACCATTTGGGCCGTCGGCGCTTTTGTATTTATCGCGCTTGCCTGGCTATGGAAACCGCTGCTGGCCATCACCGTGCACGAAGATTTAGCACGCGTAGAAGGTGTACGGGTGAGCTTAGTGCGCACTGCGCTGATGCTGTTAATGGCCCTGGTAATTGCCATCGCCATGAAAGTGGTTGGAGTCCTACTGATTACCGCACTGCTCATTATTCCCGCTGCAGCGGCCCGCCGCTTGAGTCACACCCCCGAACAGATGGCTGTATTCGCCAGCGCCATTGGCGCCTGCGCCGTCGTTGGTGGACTGGCAGCGTCCTTCTACTGGGATTGGCCGGCGGGCCCCGCCATTGTCCTCGGCGCAGCGGCGGCGTTCACCATTGCCTTGGCGCTTTCTGGTTTGCGTAAACAACCTGGACACTAACGCCATCAGGCTGCGCGTTCATTAGCGTCACCAAAGCTTCATTTTTTTGTTGTCTGCTTGTCATACTTGGCGACCAGAATTTGGCCAACGCAACGCTGAGGCCGCAGCCATGACAACACCAACTGCCACCGATTCGCCCACCACTCAACGCAGCAGTAATCCCTCCGCTAAAACTCAATCTCCCCTCATCAAAGGTCGCACTATTTGGATATCTGATATCCACTTGGGCTATCGAGATTGTAAAGCAGATTACCTGTTAGAGTTTTTGGATAACATCAGCTGCGACACCCTGTATCTGGTGGGCGACATTATCGACATGTGGGCCATGAAACGTAAGTTTCGCTGGCCTAAAGAGCACTACAACGTAATGCTCAAATTATACGATCTGGCCAACAACGGCACCCGCGTTATCTATGTTCCAGGCAATCACGACGAACCCATGCGTCGCTTTACCGGCAACTTATTTGGCCCCATCGAAATTATTGAAGAGCACGAGTACACCTGCGCCAACGGCAAACGCTATTTAATCATGCACGGCGATGCCATGGATGCGTATATTAATCTGTCTCACATCACCCGCTTTTGTGGCGACATTGCCTACAACTTGTTGTTGTTTATCAATCGCTGGGCCAACCGCTGGCGCAAATGGATGGGACGCCCTTACTTCTCTTTGGCGGGAATGATCAAAGACAATATAAAAGGCGCTAAAGACGCCATCGAAACCTATCAAAAAGAGGCAATGGACGAAGCGCGACGACGCGGTTTCGATGGTGTCATTTGCGGCCATATTCACTACCCTGCAATGCTTGAGCAAGAAGGCATCCGCTATTGCAATACCGGCGACTGGATAGAAAACTGCACCGCCATTGTCGAGGATTACTCCGGCCATATGCGCTTATTGCACTATAGCGATCAACTGCAGTGGCAGGAAAATCCAGCCGAAAAGTTAGCACAAGCCGCTTAACTCCCCGCCGCTTGTATGAGCACCAACAGCAGGGCTGTTTGTGCTCTACCATTCCTTCGCAATAACGTAAAAAATGGCACCACAAGCCACTCGGCGTAACACGAGCAACACAATCCGAATCTAGCATTGCCTTGACACAATCCGTGTCTAAACTCAGCAAGCCAATGTTTAAAGGGAGTTCAACGCCATGGCAACAGCTCGTTTTTTTGCGCGTGAAAAATCCTACGAAATTTACTCGCCCGCTGATTATAGCGTGCCAATCAAATTATCCGTAGGAGAGTACGACAACAGGCTTCCCAGCGCAGTGTGCGAAGCAATAACCGACTACTACCAAAATCATATAATAGACGGATGCCTCAATTATCCCAGTGATCATTCCAGCACCAGCCGTGAACTATTAAAGCAAATACGTATATTCAACCAGCTACCCGAAACACAGGAAGCATTATTAACCGCAGGCTCTACGGAGTCATTACGACTGATCTTCGATACGTTTTTAGAAGAGGGCGACGCAGTGCTTTTTCCCATACCGTCCTACAGCAATGCACTGAATCTAGTAAAGCTGCGAACCCATAATATCGCAACGCCCAGCTGCTTAAGCTTTAGTGAGTTTCGCCAGCTAATTGACACAAAATATTATAAGCTCGTCTACCTGAGCCTACCCAACAACCCCACAGGCTATAGATTTACCAACGAAGAAATGGAGTCTTTGGCACGAGCCTATCCGGCGACTCTGTTTGTAATTGACGGCTGCTACCTGGAGTATGACGCCAACTTCCCACGCTACACATCCTCGCAAGCCAACATCATTACGGTCAGAACCTTCAGCAAGGCTTTTGGTCTAGCGGGGCTTCGCATTGGCTATCTTTACAGCCACAGGAAAACCACAAAACTGTTAAACATTCTTCGAGATCCACATCTTCCCACCGAGTTGGCCAAGCATGCAGCCTGTACTGCACTGCAGAACCTGGACAGTTATCGCGAAACTTGGTGGGATTTACGCACCACTCGCAAGTGGCTTATCGGCGAGTTACAAAAAACCGGCGTGAGCACCGACTCAAACGCCAAAGGCATGTTTGTAATGGCAAAGCTGCATGCGTGCGATAACACCACGTTAGCAAACTACCTAAAGGAGCAGCACGGTATATTAATCAAACCTCTAAAGGGTGAAGTCTTTGGCTTGGATAACGATTCGTACATTCGCATTGGTATGGCGCAGCGAGACAAACTGCAACAGTTGCTGGATGCAATACGAGAATATTTAACAGGCAACATCGCAGCCACTCATTAAGCAAACAGGCTTTGCAATGAGCCCTTCAGGTAGATAGACCTCACTAGCGAGGCCGGAGAAACTCCCGCCTCGCTTTTTCTACCGGGTCGCGATATACACAGCCGTGAAGATGATCATTCACCAACCCCATTGCCTGCATAAAAGCAAACGCCGTGGTGGGCCCCACAAATTTCCAGCCGCGGTTTTTCAATGCCTTTGCCATTGCTTTTGATTCCTCAGTGGTGGTGAGCACCTGAGGCTGTGCCAAACTTTCAGCGGCCGGCTCAAAGCGCCAGAAAAACACCGCCAACGATCCCTCATCAGCCACCAGCTCCTGTGCTCTTCTAGCATTATTGATTACCGCTTCAATTTTCCCCCTGTGCCTTACTATGCCTTCATCGGCCAACAAGCGCTTAATGTCAGCATCATTAAACTGAGCGACTTTATTAAAATCAAAACCCGCGAACGCGCGACGAAAATTTTCGCGCTTAGCCAGAATAGTGCGCCAGCTCAAACCCGACTGAAAACTCTCCAGGCAGATTTTTTCAAACAGTCGAATGTCATCGGCAACCGGGTAACCCCACTCGTTATCGTGATAGGGAAAGAACTCAGCTACATTGGCGCACCACCCACATCGGGGCTCGCCATCAGGGCCCAGCACTGTTTTGCTCATTTTTCACTCCTTAAATAGTCTGCATCTACTATAGCCCAGTGACTGGGGCCTGTTCACGCTAATTAAATGCGCCTGCTGGAAGCCAGTTTTGTTTCCAGCTAGGCGCCGTGAGCGAAGTTTGGTTATTCCAAATAAGCGATCGGCAACAACGCTGGGGATAAAACTGGTTCCAGCCCTTCGGGTTGCGGCTAAAAATCCGCCACCCTGCGTTGCTCGTCGTTCATTTGGAATAACCAAACCACTCTCCTCGCGCCTTGATTGACGAATTTTTAGTCACAACAGGCTGCATTTAATTAGCGTGAACAGGCCCTAGGCAGACAAATAGGGAAAACGCTACCATTGTGTAAACTTTGGAGACCGACATGACCACAGAAAAAGACAAGATGCTAGCGGGCGAACGCTATTGGATTAACGACCCGGAGCTAACCGAGATACGATTTCAAACCCGCGAATTGGTGGATCAATTTAACAACACCAAGCCTCGCGATGCGGGCCATAAAAACGCTTTGCAGCAGCGAATTTTTGCCTCGGTGGGCGACAATGTGCATATCGAAAAGCCCATGCGCATCGACTATGGTTGCAACACCCATATCGGCAGCAATGTGTTTATCAACTTTAACTTTGTACTTTTAGACTGCTGTCCGGTCACTATTGGAAGCAATGTGTTTATTGCGCCGAATGTTCAGATTTACACCGCCAGCCACCCCATGGACATCGAGCAGCGCAATGCCCATATCGGTTTCGCCGCGCCGGTGACCATAGGCGATAACGTTTGGATTGGCGGCGGCTGTATTATTTTGCCGGGCGTTACCATCGGCGCTGGCAGCGTGATCGGAGCAGGCAGTGTCGTTACCCGGGATATTCCGGAAAACGTCAGCGCGTTTGGCAACCCGTGCAAGGTGCGCTAACGAACTTTCTGCTCGGTGCCCCGATCTTCTTGCTCGCTGTCCTGCTCGGGACGAAAGCGCTCCTGCACCCAGCGACGTACATCTTTGCACTTGCGTCGCGAGGTCAGTTGCTCGGTATAAATACTGTGCGCCTGCAATGTGGTGGCCTTCTCAGTCTGGCAAATGCGAAACACCCGCCGAGCGCCAATCAGATGCTCGCTGGGACCGTGGGTAACCGCCACACATATCTCCAATTTGCGCCCATTCAAGGCCTGATGATCATTGCCACGCTCTCCCCCGATTTCCGGATGGCAGCTAAAAATATCGTTGAAGCTACCCAGTACCAAGTAGCCGCCGGGCTGAATAGGGCCCTCACGCAAACCCTCTCCGGCCTTGGTATCCTCGGGGGAGTGACGCTGGTAATCGGTAATAAAACAAGAACGCAAGCCCTCACCAGTGTCGAGATACGCGACAATACTTTGTACATGTATCGGCTCTTTGCTCATATTTACAAATAGACAAGGCGCCTCGGGGCCGTCCCCCTGAGCCTGATGAATGATCATAAACGGGCGGTTCGAACGGCGGTAACTGAAATAAAAAAATTGCAAATAAATCAACCAGATAGCAGTCATTACAAGATTGCTTCCAGCATTAATCCAGCTGGTGTCCAAGGGCAACTCCTCCACGTAGTTTTTGCTTAACGAGGAGCTGGGTATACAAAAATTGATCCATTCACCCAGTCTCGGTAAGGGAACAACGCCGAGCAAAATGCTATAGTGGTCATAATGACAATAACCTAAGCAGGACCCGTTATGATTCGATTTCTTGCCCGAGTGTGTATTTCGCTCACCCTGTTTGGCACCCTGGCCGCCCAGGCCGAAGACGGCTACCGTATGTGGCTGCGCTACCAGGCGGCCGAACCGACACTGGCGCAACAATACCGCCAGCAATTTAGTCACCTAGAGGCCAGCCACAGCTCACCCACCATGGATCTGGCTATTGCCGAATTGGAACGCGGTTTACAGGGAGTTACGGGGCAAAAGCCCGGCAACGACTCCGGCGCAAAAGGCCGTCTGCTGATCGGCACCCCGGCACATGCCCCCGAACTTAACCAACTGGGGCAGGCATTGAGCGGAGTCGGCCCCGAGGGTTTTGTGATTCAATCTCTGGGTAACGGCACTACCGCCATCGCCGCCAACTCGGATGCGGGCGTACTTTACGGCAGTTTTCATTTACTGCGGTTAATGCAAACCGGCCAGTCGGTTACCAATTTAAACATTGCCTCGGCGCCATCGGTACAGCATCGTGTGGTCAATCACTGGGATAACTTAAACCGCGTAGTCGAACGCGGTTACGCCGGCCTGTCGCTGTGGGACTGGGGCACCTTACCCGCTTATAAAGACAATCCGCGTTACCACGATTACGCCCGCATTAACGCTTCATTGGGTATTAACGGTACGGTGATCAACAATGTAAACGCCGATGCGCGCATCCTCACCGATCAATTCTTAGAAAAGGCCGCTGCTCTGGCCGATGTATTCCGCCCCTACGGCATCAAGCTGTACCTGTCGGTGAAATTTAATTCGCCCATGCTGTTAGACGGTTTTGCAACCGCCGACCCGCTAGACCCCGAAGTTCAGCAGTGGTGGAAAGAGCGGACCAAAAAAGTCTATGAATATATTCCCGACTTTGGCGGCTTTTTGGTGAAAGCCAACTCCGAAGGCCAGCCAGGCCCGCAAGACTTTAACCGTAACCATGCCGAAGGCGCCAATATGCTGGCCGAAGCCTTAGAGCCATTTGGCGGTGTTGTTTTCTGGCGCGCCTTTGTCTATGCCCCCGAGCAGGGTGACCGCTTCCGCGAAGCTTACGATGAATTTATGCCCTTGGACGGTAAGTTCAAAGACAATGTCATTGTGCAAATTAAAAACGGACCTATCGACTTCCAGCCACGCGAGCCTTTCTCGCCTCTGTTTGGCAGTTTAGAAAAAACCAACATTGCCCTGGAGCTGCAAGTCACCCAGGAGTACTTTGGCTTTTCCTATCACCTGGCCTATCAGGGCCCGCTGTTTACCGAGGCGCTGAACGCTGACACCTACGCCCAAGGCGAAGGCTCCACCATCGGTAAAATTCTCGCTGGCGAAGTGTTCGACTACCAGCAAACCGGCATGGCTGCGGTGATCAACCCCGGCAATTCGCGCAATTGGACCAGCCACCCGTTTGTGCAAAGCAGCTGGTACGCGTTTGGCCGCCTGGCGTGGGATGTCAACTTGAGTTCCGATGCAATTGCCGACGAATGGCTGCGCCAGACCTTTAGCAATGACGCCGAGTTCTTGAAACCTATGCAAGAGGTTATGGCCATCTCCCGCGAGGCCGGCGTTAACTATCGCATGCCGCTGGGCCTAACCCATTTGTACGCCCAAGGTCATCACTATGGCCCGGCACCCTGGCACGACAAATCTGGTCGCCCGGACTGGACTGCTTACTACTACCACCAAGCCAGTGAAGACGGTATTGGTTTTGATCGCACCCAATCCGGCTCCAACGCCATCGAACAGTATCACCAACAACTCACCAAAAAGTTTGCCGACCCGGCCACCACCCCTGAGGATATTCTGCTGTGGTTCCATCACTTAAACTGGGATTACAAAATGGATTCCGGCCGTACCCTATGGCAAGAATTGGTACATAAGTACGACACAGGTGTCGCTCAGGTTAAGCAAATGCAGAAAGCCTGGGAAAGCGTGAAAGATTACGTCGATACCGAACGCTACCAGCGCGTTAAAGCGCTATTAGAAATACAGCTGCGCGATGCCAAACACTGGCGCGACGCCTGTATTAGTTACTTCCAGAGCGTAAACGGCCTGCCTTTACCCAAAGGCGCAGCCAAACCCGCCCACGAGCTGGAATACTACAAGCGCATGGAAAAAGAGCTGTATGTGCCGGATCCCTGGTATCCGGAGCCGAGAGGGCATTAAGTTATTTCACTGATCTTTAATAGGGCCCACAGCGGCCCCTTTTTTATGTCTTTTATCTAAGCACCCATACATTTTACGTGAGACTGTTTTTGGGACACCCACGTATTTTTCCCACGACGGAAATAAATAGGACACCCACACATTAGATGTCAAGCTTGTGGGCGCCCTCTAAATGCACTCAGTAATTTCGTGGGTGTCCTCAATATCGCAAACGTTGTAATGACGCATAGCATATGTCGCGTAAGTTTGGGAGGATTAACACACGCCAACTTATGTGCCCTATTTCTTGTGGTCCAAAGAGCAGTGCTTTATAGTCTATTCTTGTTTGTAGTCATGAAAATAACAACGTAAGTGGCCCAGTGCTTCTTCTTGAATGACTGCTAAGAATAAATTTGACGATGTAATCATATAGCTCGTCATTCACAGGAAGGTGAAAGTGGCTCATTGGAAGATTCTATTACTATTTCTAGCGTTTATACCCTCTCATGCTCTCGCTCTGACTATAAGCAATGACAAATCATGGCCGGCGCTATTTGGCGGTAAGCCAACACAGTACGAGATTTCGTTACTTGGGCTGGCAAATGCGCAGGTATCAATTCACTGGGAGTTGTCCGTCAAAGGGCGGATCTTGTCAAGTGGGCAGGGCCGCGCCGATCTAGATCGCGATGGTTTGGGTGTGGTGCAGCTCACTTTGGCTGCCCCAAAGCTGACGCCAAGCGCAGTTGTGAGTGGGCAGCTATCGGTGGTTGTTTTCGAAAAAGGCAACCCCGACTCTATTGCTCATAAAAAAATTGCTTTAAATATATACGGGCAAGATGTGCTGTGGGCCGAAAGACAAGCACTTGGATCGAGACGGATTCAACTGTTTGACCCGAGTCAGGCCACCGTAAAAGCCTTTCAATCGCTGAAGCTTCCCTACAATCAAATCTCAAAATCGCAACTTCTTAATGCGGCCTCACCTGGCCTTATTGTTATAGGCGCGGGCCTCGCTTTAGATGACGTCAGAGGTCTTACACCTGTTTTACTTGAGCTCGCCCGTACAGGGCAGGCGGTCGTTATCCTTCAGCCTGTATCGGGGACGTTTCCGCTATATGATTCGCCTGATCTTACGCATATGCCTACGGCGATGTCATTGTCCGATCACTTTCCTTTACCGCTGCTCCGCGGCCTGACTTGGCCCGAGCTGAACTCTACACTAACCTATCGACTTATTCCTTCGTATAGCGACTCTGGGGCAGAGGTTGAAGTGAAACCTGAAACACCAACAGGTTGGAGTTGGCTGCAGTTGGACTATTCCGGATCGGGAGGGCGCCTGATTGTATGCGCCTTTCCGTTAATTGAACGTATCGATGAATCTCCAGTTCCACAAATCGTATTGGCGCGTTTGTTGGCCAACGAAAACTTATAACAATTACTCTTTAGGGAAATATTATGAAAGTTGTGTTTAACCTATTGTTGGCACTTTTCCTTTGCTCGGCTGCCCCAATGAGCTTTTCCGATACCGCAGAGACTCTTCACCCTGTTGCCATTTTTGACTTCTCCGAGAAGGGCCGAGCGATATCGGGGATGGGAGAGAAAATTGGATCTATTCTGTTCGCAAATCTGGTTATAAACCCAAATATAGCTTTGGTGGATCGCGAAGAGCTTAACAAGCTTGAAGACGAAGCGGTGCTTAGCTTGTCCGGAATGGTGAACCCGCAACAGGCGATTCAGGTGGGACAGTTGACGGGAGCAAAAATCATTGTTACCGGTACCATTTTTGAAATTGAAGACCACCTAATGATTGTCGCCAAGATAATTGGTACGGAAACAAGTCGAGTTTTGGGAGCATCAGTTGAAGGTAGCGTGAACGATAGTGTTCTTAGTTTGACACAAGATCTTTCCAACCAAGTAGCGAATGTTATCTCCAGTAACGCAGATACGCTGTTGGCGAAGCCCGTTAGTAGAAACGATCGTTTGGCCGAACTTAAGAAAAACCTTGGAGACCAAGAGAGACCCACTTTGGCGATTTCAATTCGTGAGCAACATATTAATCGAGCGGCCAAAGATCCAGCTGCAGAAACTGAGATGATCTTTTACAGTATGGGCTCTGGATTTGATGTTGTTGATGCTGGTTCTAAAAGCGCAAAAAGTGCCGACATTCTAATTCGGGGCGAAGGTTTTACCGAGGTTTCAACTCGTAAGGGCGAGATTGTTGGTGTAAAGGCACGGCTGGAGGTCAAAGCGATAGACCAAGCGACTAATCGTGTGATTGCTGTGGATAGACAAGTAGAAGTTGCGATTGATGTCAGCGAAATGATAGCCGCGAAAAGTGCACTGCAAAGTGCGTCAGCTAAAATTGCGGAGCGCCTGCTACCTAAACTGGTAGGGTTGTAAGCCATAGTATCTAAAACAGGGTTGTTGAGCGTGAAACAAAATATTAAAAAGTCAGCCTTCAAGATCACGAATGTATTGATTTTGTTACTGGCGGTTGTTGTCGGGTTGCAGCTGGCCGGCTGGCTATCGACTGTCAGCCTGACAGAGCCTATAGAAAGTCCGGCGATGACGCAGCAATCCACGCCTTCGACACTGGATGTGCCCACTCCCACTTCTGAGGCTGCGTCGCCGGTGTTGGTCCCCCCAGAGAGCTCTTCTTCCGAGACGACGTTCGTACCTCGCATTGCACTATACCCATTGGACACTACGTTATACAGCCAGAAAAATAGCGATGGACCTGAGCTCTCTGAGCTGATCACGTCTTTGCTGATGATTGAATTGGCTTCAAGTTCTCAGATTGAGCTGCTTGATCGTTCCTTTATGGATGCATTGTTTCGTGAAAAAACGACGGCACTTGCGGGCGACCAGGCACGAGAAAACCAGCAATCGCTGATGAAATTACCGCTTTCAGATTACTCTTTAGTCGGCTCGTTATTGTCCGGTGAAGAGGGTAAAGCCTACACCCTGAAGCTTCTTGACAATAACACAGGCGAGGTGGTAAGCGCTGCTCGCTTCTTGTTTACGATCGCCACTTTGAAGCAAGCTGTGCGAAAAGCCTCGACTTTTGTGCAAACGCAAGCGCCTAAGGTCAGATCTCAGAGAGGCACAGCAGAGTCTGAGCAAGCACAGCGTAAAATCGCTATTGGCCATTTTTTTGATATATCAGTAGACGATAAGAATCTAGCTAAAGGGCGCGATCTAAGTGAGCACCTAATAGAGCGGCTAGTTAACGGAAAAGAAAAGAGCTATCGGGTCCTGGCAAGAACACAGGTTATGCCTTTGGTGATTGAAGAGGGCCTGCGAAAGCTTCAATACGCCGAAGAGGATCGATCCTCCTTGCGAGCAAAAGCCGATTGGGCCGTTCATGGCGTGTACCGAGTTGAAACCACTCGTTTAGAGTCCTTAATAACGCTTTGCCTTTATATTGACTCTGTTGATAACGGCAGAGAGTTGTTTATTTTAAAGGGTAGTGATTGGCAAGAAATTTACAGACAGACCAGTGAAACTATTAACACATCTCTCTCTCCGGTAGTGGCCGGGGTTACCACCGAAGACCAGAGTAAATCTCGTGAATTGTTATTCCAAGCAGCCGATCTACAAGGCGTAGCGACAACAAAATATGTTCGTAATGGAAGACATAAGATTGCTAATAGCTTTTATACTGAGCTCGCCAAGCGGCCTGTTAAAAGTCAAGTTAATGCGGCCGTTAGGCTTCTTGAGGAATCGCTTGAATATGATCCGTTGAATTATGCTGCTAAGTTTTCGCTCTCGCTTATTCTTGATGATGAGCAAGAAAGTACTCGAGCAAAAAAGCTCAATATCGATGTTCTGGGCAGCAACGATCCCGATACTATCTATAGAGCTACATCCATAAACCGCAACAAAAGTATTGATGACTATTTCGGCTCAACTATTAGTAGAGATGAGAGAGAGAAAATACGAAAAGCGCTTATAGATACTGGCTTGCTAGATCAGTCAAACAAAGTGATAAAAAAAATTCACTATAACTTGGACTATATTTTTAACAGGCCCTACTCAAATCCTGTCGAAGGTTTAGATCTGGATGAGTCAGTCTTGGCACTTGAGTATCTGCGTTTAAAATATCACCAGCCAGGATATAAAATTCGCTTTTCGCCGCCGCGAAATGGTCATTATAGCATTGCTCAGAAACGGTCGTGGTATCAGGCTTACTACAACGTCGGGCACAACCGAGAGGCAATGCTGAACACGAACTTAGCCGTTGCGGCTAGTGGCATGGATGTTCTCTATGCCACTGACTTGCCCTCTGTGGAGTTTTATCCAGAAACTGCAGAGCAGTCGCCTCAAAGGCGCCAGTCTCGAATGAGAATTGCGGTCGATGGATTTGCGTCGAGTGTGTTTTTAGATGAGGCTTACCTAAAGCCTCGGGTTATGCTCGGCTATAGCCTGTGTCGACCTGAGATCGGCCTCTGTGGGCTGGGGGAACAAATGTTGTCTTGGGCCGTAGACCAAATACCCGGGGCTGATGGCGAAGGGCCAATGGGTCCCTTTGAAGATGATGAAGTTAACGAGCATGATCGCTTGATGTTTCTCGCCGCCGACTCAGTAGATCGTGTGAACGAGGCGAGGTTTACAAGACATTTTTGGAACGTTTTGCGTAATAGTAATTACGCAAATAATAAACAAAAGGAACAGGAATTTAAGCTGCAAAAAAATCAACAAGAAGCTGATTACAAGGAGCCAGCGAAATCGCAGATTTATAGCTATGTTGACTTGATCAGGGCCGAGAGCGAACAGCTTGAGCGCAATCATAGTATGCTTAAGCGAGACAAGAAATATAGTAAAAACAGAGAGGCGTTAGCACTTTTTTTGGAGAACCAAAATAGTTCCGATTTAAACCGCCTGTCAAACAATCTTCTGAAAGAAGTGTTACACGATTTTCCTAGTGTCTATCCGTATATACTGTTTAATGCCGACCCAGTAACATCGACGGTAATGAACGAGCAAGATAGAGTTATGGCGAAAATAGCGGCAGGAAAAGTTAATCCAGTCCGGCCAAGTAAGCTAATGGATCGAGCGTTAGTGTTGTTTCGGTATCGTGCAGAGCAAGGAAGTCCGGAAAGTTTGATTCGTTCCAAAAAGTTTATTTCTTACTTTGAAGAATATTATGGAATAACAGAAAATACAGCGATAGATTTCTCATGGCTTTATCATCATGCCGGCGAGCATGAAAAATCAAGAGCTATTTTGCAAGGCTACGGCAAGTCGTCTTTTGAGCTTAAAAATTATAAATGGGATAAATATAACGGGCCCTACACCCAAAACGGATTCGATGAAGAGTCACGCTTGATCTACACCAATACCCGCACAGATATAAAAATTACTTATACAGCTCATCACAAGTTGGTTGGTATTGGTGAGCACCCCTATAAATGGCGACGTGGACCTTATGCTTTATCAGAAGATGGCGACTTTATTTGGGGTGAGATGAGTCCAGAAATTGCAAAAAAAGTCGCGATTGATCGAGCTGAGCCACCCGATCCTTGGGCGGATATCCCGGTCGTTGAGATCGAAGCTCTCCCTGGGGCTGTTTCTTCTGGAGATAAAAACACGACAGAATCGTTGTTGTTCGATGAATACTCTATAAGTCCAGGTGGTAATGTTGCTATAAAGGGGTTTCCTCGTCGCTCGGGCATAGGGCCCTTGCGCAATAAATATTTTTCGGAAGAACTGCGACGCACACAAGACGTTGAAACCATTAGAGAAGCTTTATTTAAAAAAGGTTACTTATCGGTTGAGGGGTTTCCTGTTGATATGCCAGGCACTACGAGATTAGATAAGCTTCGGGAAGATTTTCCTGATTTCAGTTATCGAGAGGTGAAAGATTTAAGAGCGGCACTAAGTCGCGCCGAAAGAGTCTCATCTTCTGGTGAGGTAAGCATCTATCAGTACGTTGCGGGTGCTTGGGTTGAGGCGGCTACGCTGTCGGCCAGCGATGCCACGACGGATGCAAGTTTTGGTGTGGGGGTCGCGGCGCAAGGTGGCCGCGCTTTAGTTTGTAACACTTTAAAAGGAATTTATAGTTATTTCTTTATTAATTCGCAGTGGCAGTGGGGCCGAAAATTCAATGCTGGCTGTAGCAATGTTGCTGTATCGGGCGATTGGGCGGTAGTCAGTTGGCGCGAGAAGGCTTATATGTTTCATTTTGACGGTCAGCTTTGGCAGCCCACTCAGACACTAGTCGTGGATGATTATTTTTCCAAGCGTGAAAGAAGAGAGAACTTTGAAGCTCTCGGAGCATCCATGGTTATCATGGGCAACGAAATGTTTATTGGCAATCCAAGAGGTGGCTCAGACCACCTGGGTGAAGTTTATCGATTTGTCTTAGAGCATCACGAGTGGCGACAGACTGATACATTAGCGCCAGACATTGAAAGTGTCGATAGACCCAACTCTTCCTTTGGTGATTCGCTTGCTGTTAATCGTGACTGGCTCGTTGTTGGTAATCGTGCTAAAGGGGAGGTTGATACACCAAACTTTCGGAGGGGGATGGTTTACCTTTATAAGCGCGACAATAAAAAATGGACGCCGTTTGTTCGTCTGATTGGAAAAGATACGACAATACGAGAAGAGCTGGGACAAAGGGTATTTATTGATGAGCAGAATGACCACTTGTTGATCAAGTCAAATAATAGCCTATACCGGTATGCGCTTTGACTGTCAGCGTATTTAGTTTCTAGGGGTAACTATGGAAAAAATTAGGAAAATTAGTCTGATTGCGGCGCCATTAATTTTAATTGTTATAGTATATAAGTGGTATGAGGGGAAGCAGCAAGCTCAATATGGGAATATCGCCTATATCAGTAAGGGAATTAACCGCAGCATACCAGTCAGGTTGAAACTGGAGGTGTATTTCGCCGAGAAGGGAAAGCTGCCATCATCAAATGAGGGGTTGAACTTGCCTAGCCCGGAGTCGTTTTCTGACAATGTATTGCAAAGCCTTAAAATTCAGGAGCGTGGCATTATTAGACTTACTTTTACTGTCAAGTCGGGGGTCGAAGGAGGGACGATTGACTATATCCCGACTCCCAATGCAGCTACACATAGTCTTGAATGGCAATGTGTCACGTCTAGCTTTGAAAATATAGAGTCATGGCGTCCAGACTGCCGCTTTGAGTAACCTGTCGAATAAATAAGCCCCCCAGAGACTTGATAAATAGAACACCCATTTATTAGAAACACTCAAAGCTGATCCGCCCAAGTGAACTCGCGGTATTGGGATGGCACAGAGGGCAAATAAATAGCACTATGTTTTCGGGACACCCACAGATCTTATAATCCCGGATAAGGTAACCAACACCCGCTATCGACTTGGTGCTCGTCTTGCCACGCAACTCGCTAATAATGATCGTAGCCTGGCCGACTGCATCAAGGTTCTTACGCCTTAGGTGGGTTATGATACACGCCTCATCGGATAAGCACGGTATTTGTCATTGGCCCGCCTAACACGTATTTTTTCCCACCTAGCAAAACTCGCCGCCCGCTATCCGGGGCTATTGGCGCTGCTGGGTTTTGTCTCGGGGGTGGCCAGTTTCTTTTTAGTCGAGCGCGAGCAGGATAAGTTTGCCCAGTTGGTATCACTGTTGATGCTGGGTGGTTGGGTTTTGCTGATGCTTGAGAACTTGCTCAAGCGCGGCGTTAGTCATTGGTTTGGTACCGAACTACCCGATCCTGTGGTGCGCTTTGCAACGCAGATGGTGCACCAGGAAAGTCTGTTTTTTGTCATTCCTTTTTTCTTTATTACCACCGCCTGGAACAGCGGGCAAATGGTGTTTACCGGTCTTTTAATTGCCATGGCGGTGGTGTCAGTTATCGATCCGGTGTACTACAAGTGGCTGGCACCCAAACGCTGGCTGTACTTTTTTTATCACGGCTTTACGCTATTTGCGGTACTGCTAACGGCGCTGCCTATTTTGTTGCATATCCCCACGGCCAAGGCGTACCAGTGGTCGCTTTTGATTGCCACTTTACTGTCGTTTTTGAACATGGCCCGTGACTTTTCGTTTGGCTGGTGGCGGCGTAGCGCGCTGGCGCTGACGTTAGTCCTCGGCGCAGCAGGGGTTGGCATTCTTACTCGCCCGTGGGTGCCACCGGCCACCTTGTGGTTGACACGAGTTGCGGTCACCACGGAAATTGACGATCGAGAAAAAGCCCCTGGCAAACGAATCAAAACCCTTAGCGCCTCGCAATTAGATAATGGTCTATACGCTTATACCGCGATTCACGCGCCCCGCGGTCTGAACGAACGCATCTACCATGTGTGGCGTTTAAACGGTAAAACCATTGATAAAATTGCGTTGGATATTCAGGGTGGTCGCCAAGCGGGCTACCGTGCCTGGAGTCACAAACTGAACTTTCCGCCCTACCCCCAGGGTAACTGGCGCATCGATGTGGTCACTGAGGCGCAGCAGGTGATTGGCGTGCTGCGCTTTCGCATTACCGAGGCGCAAACTATTGCCGAACAACAGCCCGAAACCCTACCGGAAAAAATCATTACCGCACCGGATGAGTTATTTCGCGAACCGATTGTGAATACGTTAAAAGAAGAAGGACAAACGCTTTTGGATACCGTCACCGGGGAGGCTGACCCCGAGCAACCCATAAAAGAGGCGGAGCCGAAGCAGTGAAGCGAACTTAAGCGGTAGACCTCTATAGATTGGGCGTGTCACCAAACCCCATCAGCATAAATTTTCGCGCACGCACAGGGCGATTGCAGCAGAATACTTTAAAAATCTGACCTAATGGATACGACCGCCAACGGAAATACTGCCGGTCAAATGCGGGCCACTGCCCCAGCCAGACTGAATACCGATATTGCCGTACACCTGCGGGTCACAACCGCCCAAGCACGCCAGAGCAGTTAACAAAAACGCGGCGCTGAACACTTTTCCCAATCGTTTCATACCTACTACTCCTTGTCAGTCACAGGCCAGGTTTGCAGCGCAATACCCGCACCAGAGGGGCCGGCAATTAACGCGGCGCGCCCCCCGGCTATACGGTCTTCGGCTGGCAGCAGGATTTTGCCGCCCAGGCTTTCCACCTGCGCCAAAATCGCATCCAGCTCGGCCGCGTCCGCTACGCGCACATAGCTGACCCAGGTGGGCGGTATACCCTGTACCGGCATTTTCACGATGCCGGCACGAGGTTTTTGCTGCGCTTTTAGCAAGGTGTAATCGTGGCCATCGCCCAGGTTGTGGGCGTCCAACTGGTAGGGTGCCAGGGTGCGGTAAAAGTGACCAGCCTGGCTCACATTACTGGTCCAAAGCTCGTTCCAGAGAAAATCGCCGGTGGGTATTTGACTGCGGTCTGCCGGGTCGCCATTCGGGGTTTGTAACAGAGCAAACAGGGCGCCCTGCCCATCTTTAGCTACCGCCATGCGACCGCGCTCTTGCAAATCAAACACAGGGCCCAGTAATGTACCGCCATTGGCCTCGACCGCCGCCGCGCTCTGGTCAATATTATCGCTGGCTAGCACTACCACCCATTGTGAGGCATTGCCCTCGGCGTTGAGATCGGCCTGATCCACCATCCCACCAATGACCCGCCCCTGATGGCTAATGACATAGTAGCTGGCGCTGGAAAAGATACTGGTGTTAAACGTAAGCTGCTCAAACTGCCAGCCGAACAGCTCGCCGTAAAAGCGCTGACTGGCCTGGGGGGTAGCACTGATCAGATCGTGCCAAATGACTTTACCGGGCAGGCGAGCAGAGGACGCTCCTTCCAGCGCCGGCAGGTTTACCTGAGTTTGAGCGCACCCAGCCAATAGCACCAGGGCCGCCAACCAACTCCATAGTCGCGTCATACATCCCTCCAAACAGGTTAAAACACAGTCAGGCGAAGTAGAAATCATAGCAACGAAAGCTCCGTTTGTCGCCGTCACCAGCATTGGCAAGGATTTCTCTTGTGCGCCAGCCCAGTTTGCTGCACACTGGCCCGCCTTCCTTTCTCCTCACAGGACTTTATGAAAGCCATTTTATACGTCAGCCAGGCTGAGCAGGCGTTCGACGCCAATGCACTCACAGAGCTTTTGCAACAGGCTCAAGAGCGCAATCAAAGCGTTAATGTAACAGGCTATCTGTACTTTAAGGCCCCTTACTTCTTTCAGTATCTGGAGAGTGAAGCCGACGAAGCTGCGGAGATAATGGCCAGCATTGAGAAAGATCCTCGCCATAAAGTGATGGCCATGTTTAGCGAAGAATTTGAGGGCAACCGCCGCTTTGGCGAGTGGAGCATGAAGTTTATCAACCAGCAGGGGCTGCCTCGCCTGATTCTGGAGCAGGTTATTATTGACGATATGCTATCGATGAACGACGAGGTGTATCGCAACGAGGAGCGCTGGCAAAAAAACATTTTAAAGATGGTGGCCACCATCGCGCGCAACCAACAGCAGCAGGCTCAGCAGCCCCGGCAACCCATGTAGAAATTGAGCGTGTGCATAGCAATCCTAAGCACACGCTTTCGCTCTAGCGCGTCAGTCTTTCGATATCATCCTTAATCGCTTCAGCCACCAGGGTGTAGCCATACTCTTCAGGGTGCAGCAAATCGGGCATGACTTTTTCGCTTAGCACGCCATCTTCGGTAAGAAAGATGCTGTTAATGTCTTTAAAGAAGACACGCTCGCCATCGGCAAAATTACGAATTCGTGCATTGACCAGAGCGTTATTTTTGCGTAACACATCGTCGGCGGTAGCGCCACGCGGATAAATAGCCAGGAGCAAGACTTTGCTATCGGGCACACGTTGTTCTAGCTCTGCGAGTATATGTTTAATGCCTTCAGCAATGCGCGCCGGATCGTCTTGACGATGGCCGGTGTTGTTGGTACCAATCATCAGCACCACTAACTTGGGGTTAGTTTCATCCACTTCGCCATGTTGTAACCGCCAGAGCACATTTTCGGTGCGGTCACCGCCGTAGCCCAGGTTTAAGGTGCGGTAATCACCAAAGTATTTTTCAAACACATCGGCGCCGGACTTTTCCCATCCCTCGGTAATCGAATCGCCGAGAAAAATCACTTCAGGGTTGTTTTCCCGGGCCTGTTTTAACTTCTCTTTATGGCGGGGCATCCACCAGCTTTGCGCCCAGTGCTCATTTAAAGGCGCCGGGGTAATCGCCACGGTTTGCTGATCGGGGCAGCTGAGCGTTATACCCTCAACCGATTGCAGATCCCGCTGCCAGCTGACCGACGAAAATATCGCTTTACCACTGCCACCAGCACCAAAGCGTAAAGGCGTTTTAATATAGCCTGCGTTATCCTGTTCTCGCATTAAGCAACTGGCGGGCAGCTTCAAAGTCTGCGGCCCCTTACCCAGTAAAGCTTTTACCTGATGGGTCAACGTCACTTTGCGCTCGCAGCCGTTACCGCAAAGATAAGCGACATCGAAGCCGGCATTATCAAATTGCTCCAGCTGCAGGGTAAAAACAACGCCACCATTCTCGCGAAATGGCTCAAGGTTCGCGGCCGGATTTGTTTCAAAGCGCACCGCCGACCACCAGGCATCCTGCCACTGGAAAATCAATGCATCCTTTTTTGACCGGCTTAACATTACGCGCCGCTCATCACCCAGGGTAAGATCCGAGCCCTGCCAGAGTTTCTCTTGATCGTGTGTTTGTGCAACCAGATTGCCGCTCTGCACAGGCCAAAGCTGTAATTGATCGACTTTGGTTTGACTGTCACTGAACGCAGCATGGCTGAAAAGCGCTAATGTAAGTGCGGTATTAATGATAAGACGCATAAGAAATTTCTCTAGGGGCTGGGAAGAATTTTTTGCGATTGCTCACCCAGGCCATCAATACCCAATTGAACTTTATCACCCACATTCAAATACACCGGCGGCTTTTGCCCCAGCCCAACACCGGGCGGTGTGCCGGTAGAAATAATATCGCCGGGCTGCAAACTCATATACTGGCTTAAAAACGAAACCAACTGCGCCGGCCCAAACACCATATTCTTGGTATTGGAGTTTTGATAGGTTTTACCGTTTACCCGCAACCAGATATTTAAATTGAGGGGGTCTTTCACCGAATCGCGAGTAACCAGGTAAGGACCTATGGGACCAAAGGTATCGCAGCCCTTGCCTAAATCCCACTGGCCGCTGCGCTCGAGCTGAAAGCCGCGTTCGGAGACATCGTGCACTACACAGTAACCGGCAATATAATCCTCTGCATCTGCTTCGCTGACATACTTAGCTTCGCGGCCTATCACGATTCCCATTTCAACTTCCCAGTCCAACTTTTCTGAGCCGCGCGGCTTGATAATGCCGTCATCCGGGCCGGTAATGGCACTGGTGGCTTTGGTAAACACCACAGGTTCAGTCGGAACTGGTGCGCCGGTTTCTTCGCAGTGATCGACATAATTCAAGCCGATGCAAATAAACTTACCCACATTGCCCACGCAGGGGCCAAAGCGTTGGGTGTTACTCACCACCGGCAGGGAGTCGATATCGCAGGCGGCGATTTTTGCCAGCCCCTCTGGCGATACTGCCGAACCATCAATGTCATCCACCACTGAGGATAAATCGCGAATCTGTTGCTGCGAATCAATTAATCCGGGACGCTCTTTACCCGGCTCTCCAAAGCGTAATAATTTCATAATCTATTCCGTAATTCGTTGTCTTTTTTCAAACCAAAAAAACGCACAAGACGTTCAGCGTTCAGCGTTCAGCGTTCAGCAAAATTATCGTCCGTCGTCCGACATCAGACGTCCAATCAATTACTCCAACCACCATCAATAATATTAATAGTCCCTGTCGTAAACGCACTGTCATCACTCGCCAAATACAACGCGAGTTTAGCCATCTCTTCGGCGGTACCCAGACGCCCCATGGGCTGGCGGGCGACAAAGGCTTTGTGTGCGGCTTCGTAGTCACCGGTGGCCACCAGGCGCTGCTGCAGCGAGGGCGTATCCACTGTACCCGGACAAATGGCGTTGCAGCGCACTCCCTGGGTCATAAAATCCGCTGCTACCGCCTTTGTCAGACCTATAACCGCCGCCTTGGTCATGCCGTAAGCACAGCGATTGGGCGCGCCTTTTATAGAGCTTGCCACCGACGACATATTAATAATGGAGCCGCCACCACTTGCCAGCATACCCGGCAAAAAGGCGCGGATGGTGCGATGCATTGAGTTGATATTCATATCTATAGACTTTTGCCAGCTGGCTTCATCGCAATCTAAAATTGTCCCCGAATGTACGTAGCCGGCGCAGTTAAACAGTACATCAATTGCACCGACTTTTGCTGCCGCGGCGTTTACTGCCGCTGTGTCGGTCACATCCAGCACAAAAGTTTCGCAGTCTAATTGCGCAAGCGCTTCGGCGTTAATATCGGTGGCGATTACCCGCGCGCCTTCGGCCATAAACTGACGCGCGGTGGCCAAGCCAATGCCCTGCCCTGCGGCGGTAACAAAGGCGGTTTTATTGCTCAGTCTCATTATTTTTATTCCAGTTAAATAGCGCTTACAGTTGCCGCACCGGCAAGCAGCCCGGGCCGATGGGCTCGAATGATTTATAGGTAAGAATAAACTCCTGATGACCGAGAGCCTCAGACACACTCTGGGCACCGCCGGCCACTGCCATCACACACTGATAAATCTCTTGCCCGACTTCATCAAGGGTCGCCTCACCGGTGAGAATTTTTCCGGCGTTGATATCCATATCGTCCGCCAGACGCTGATAGGTATCGGGATTGGCGCAGATTTTTATCACCGGCGAAATAGCCGAACCCACCACCGAGCCTCGCCCGGTGGTAAACAGGGTCAGGTGACAGCCGCAGGCAATCATCTCCACAATCTCGGCATTGTCGGAAATATTGGGAAAACCAAAGCGCGGTTCGCCATCGGGCACCACATCCAACAAGTACAGGCCGCCAGTGGGGGGGACATCGCCCGGCTTAATTAAACCGCTAATAAGAGAAGAGCCAGATTTGGAATAGGCACCCATGGACTTTTCTTCCAAAGTCGTCAGGCCGCCATCGGCATTGCCCGGCGCAAAACTGCCAAAGCCCATGGTGGTGTAATAGCGTTCGGCCTTGGCGACACACTCCTGTATCAGCTTACCCAGCTCGGGCGTGGCGGCGCGGTCGGCCATAATATTTTCACAGCCGATAAGCTCGCCGGTTTCCTCGAACACACAGGCCGCGCCCTCGGCTACCAGGGCATCAAAACAACGGCCCACTGCGGGGTTGGCGGTGATACCGCTGGTGCCATCGCTGCCGCCGCATATTGTCCCCACCACCAGCTCGTCTATGCCCATGCGGACCGTCTGCTCCTGCGCCAGCTCGCGGCGCATTTGTTTTACCAGGCGCAGGCCCTCGGCAATGGTACTGGCGGTACCGCCGGTTTCCTGAATCACCAGTAGCTCAGCCGGGCGGCCGGAGTCGCGCACCGTTTGCAGTAAGCTGTCGCGATCCATACTTTCGCAGCCCAAGGAAACTAACAGCGCGCCACCCACATTGGGGTGAGTACATACTGCGCGCATCATTTCGCTGGCGTAATCGTTGGGGTAGCAACCAGGAAAGCCAATTAAATGGACTTCGCTGTCATCGGCCTGCAGCACAATGCGGCGACTGACGTGATGCGCACACTCCACTAAGTAGGCCACCACTAACACATTGCGTATGCCTTTGCGCCCGTCGCTGCGCAAGAAGCCCTGTAGTTCGGGTTGCTGTTTGCTGTTACTCACCACTGCCCTCCTGGGCCCGCCCTTTTCGGGTATGACTGGCCAGATAGTCACTTTTTAAATTGTGCATGTGCACCCAGTCGCCGGCTTTTACAGCGCTGTAGAGTGAGCCAATGGGGGCTCCATAGCGAAAAATACGAGTGCCCGCCGGCATATCAGTGCGGGCAATTTTGTGCCCCAAAGGCACCGCTTGGGCGAGCCGGTACTCGCGCCCCGCAAACGTAAACTGAGTATCCGCCGCCAGAGTCATCACACTGATCAGGACATTGTCTTGTGGGTGTAGTAAAACCACCTGCGGCGCGGCGCTTGTGGCTCTGCTCATAGTATTACTCCGATGGCACCGGGGCCTGTGGGTGCAGCAGTCCCCCGGCTTTAAGTGCCCGCCAAAAACTGGCAGGTATATCTGTGTCAATCCAAACGCGCGCCTGCTCGACTTCTGCGGCGCTGGCAAAGCCCGCCAACACGCTCACCACCTGTGGGTGCGCGGCGGGAAACTGCAACGCGGCGGCTTGCACCGGCACGGCGTAGTCATCGCATACCGAGCGCAGCTGCCGCACTTTTTGCACAATGGCCTCGGGGGCGGGCGCGTAGTTATAGTGCAGAACGTCGGCAGTCAAATCGGCCGCGAGAATACCTGAATTAAACGGCCCCGCAGCAATCACCGACACTCCGGCCTGGGCGCAGCGCGGCAGCAACGAATCCAGCGGCGTTTGCTCAAGTAGCGTGTAGCGCCCAGCCAGCAAAAACACATCCACCGCCAGTTCATCCAGGGCGCGCTCGCACACGGCCACTTCGTTCACCCCCAGGCCAATCGCACCGATTCGCCCGGCGGCTTTTAGCTCCTCCAGGGCACGCATGCCGCCCTCGCAAAACTCTCGCCAGCGCTGCTCGTGCTGCTCAGCGTGGGTCAACTCGCCCAAATCGTGAGCGAACACCAGCTCAACTCGCTCCACGCTCAGGCGTTGTAGCGACTCGTTAAAAGAGCGCATAACGCCCCCGTAGCTGTAGTCGAATACCGGTTTTAAATCGGGGGTAGCGGCAAAACCAAAGCGCAGCGGCGCCCGCTCTGCGGCAGCAATTGGCTCCAGCACGCGACCCACCTTGGTGGACAATACCGGCTGCTTTGCGCCGCTCAGGGCGCGGCCCAGGCGGCGTTCACTTAAGCCGAAGCCATAGTGGGGGGCGGTATCGATATAGTTAAAGCCAAGGGCAAGAGCGCTATGCACTGCCTGCTGCGCCTGTTGCTCGGCCACTTCGCGGTACAGGTTACCCAGAGGCGCAGCGCCCATAGCGAAGGGCGGTAGATACACGCAGGTATTGGCCACGCGGCACGGCTGTAAGTCGATTGCGGCTACCACAGAAAACCTTTTTTATAATTAAAAATATACTCACAAGTAAAAACAAACAGCCGACAAAAGTCAACCGGTTTCACGACCCAACACAGGAAAAAGTCTATATAACTATAAGACTGTAAAGGCGCTGTTAAAAGCGCCTTTACAGAGGTGAGATCAGTGGCTTTGTTCAGTCAGCAGTGAAGAGATTTTTTGCGCCGCTTCGCGCAGCCCCTCGAGGGCGCGATCGACGCTGCAGGGCTCTGGATGGTAAACCACATGGGGCACCGTCAAGGCTGCCAGCGCACCGCGATAGCCGATCACCGGCGTCGATAAATCGGTAACACCATCGATAAAATCACTGGGGGTTCGTACATAGCCCGCTTTGCGCGCCTGTTCGGCGCTGGAGATAAAAGTCTCCAGCTCGGATTCGTCCTCGCCGGCCAGGGCTTTGAGCATCACGCTCTGTACATCCGGGGCCTGAAAACCAAACAGCACCTTGCCCGACGCGGCTTTAATCAGGGGGCGGCGGTAACCGATACGTACGGAAAATCCCAGATCGCCCGGGTTCTCAATGCGCCCCACCACCACAATCTGGTCCCCCGAAGGCACCGCCAAATGGCAGGACTGACCTATCTCGCGACTGAGTGCCGACATAATCGGCAAGGCCGTTTCCAGCAGCGTTTTGGTAGGCGCGCGGGCGATACCCAGAGCAAACAACTTGTTCGACAAAGCATAGCCATCGCGGCCATCTTCGGCGGGGGTGATGTAGCCGCGATACTCCAGCGCCAGCACCATGCGAAACAATTCGCTCACCGAGCGCCCCAACCTAGCCGCCATTTGCGAGGTGGTCATAGGCTCGCTGCTAGTGGCTAGCAGCTCGAGAATATCCAGCCCTTTTTCCAGCGCTGGTGCCTTATATTTTCGACTGTCTTCGGCCGTTGCCTTGGCGGCCTCGTTGCGTTTACCTGTCATGTTATCGTTACTCTAAAGTGTCGCTGCTCAAAGCGTTTCGGTCATTGTTGTTATCAAACCCCAAGTCGGTACAGGGCAATTGCATTATCGCGAAATATTGCCTTTTCGGCGCCGGGGGCGAAAGATTGTACCAGTTGTCTGCAATAAACCAGCCACTCTCGGTAATTACTCGCCAAATTCAACACAGGCCAGTCGCTGCCCCAAATGACCCGCCGGGGCCCAAACAAAGTCAAAATGGCCTCAGCATAGGGCCGCACCACGCTCAATTGTGACTCCGCCGGGGCTTCGGTAATCAGCCCGGATAGCTTGCAGTGAACATTGGGCAAAGCCGCCAGCCGCACCATCAACTGATACCAGTGTTGCCACTCGCCCCCGGCAATATCCGGCTTGGCGCCGTGATCCAACACAATGCTCAGCTCGGGATGAGCCAATGCCAGGGTTTCAATGTGGCGCAGGTGGCGCGGATATACCAGCGCATCAAAGCACAGCTTGTGCTCGCTTAGGGCCGCCAACCCTGCTGCGCACTCAGGGCGCAAAATCCAGTCGTCCTCGGGTAGGGCCTGCAACATCGGTCGCACCCCGCAAAAAGCCGGGTGGCGAGCGCGCAGCGTAAGTTGCTCGCGCGCATCCGCAGCGGCCAAATCCACCCAGCCCACCACCCCCACCACATGGCGATAGGCGTCTGCCTCAGCCAACAGATAATCGGTATCCGCCGCATGGGGCTGCGACTGCACCAGCACCGACGCCACCGCACCGGCCTCGGCGCTGGCAGTTAGATAATCCGCCGCACTAAAATCGCGATATATCTCGCCCAGCTCCGGCGTCGGCCACTGGGTATTGGCCAGCTCCCAGGCGTGTTGGTGGGCGTCGACTAGGGCAAAGTCAGGCACCGACCGCCCCCGCCTGGCATTTGCGAGCAAACAGCCAAATCACCACAAAACACACCAAAGGCACAATCACTGCGGTATGCATGCTGGTCAAATCCGACACCAAGCCCATAACAGCGGTGAGAATTGCGCCGCCGATAATCGCCATAATCAGCAGCGCCGAGCCGGCCTTGGCCTCGCGCCCCAAGCCCTTAATGCTAAGGGCAAAAATCGTGGGAAACATCAGCGACATAAAAAAGCTGGTAGCGGCCAGAGCGATTAAACCTGCGTGATTCGCCGCCAGCATGGCGTAGCCGCACAAACCGATATTCACCACGGCGTACCAGGCCATCAGCCGCGCGGGCTTAACATAGCCCATCAACCAGGTGGCAAAAAAGCGGCCCACCATAAAGGCCACCAGAGATACGGTTAAATAGGTAGCCAGGGTTTTCTCGCCGGTGCCCGGCACAGCTTCTTGGCCATAGCGAATCATAAAACTCCAGATGCACACCTGTGCGCCCACGTAAAAAAACTGCGCCAATACGCCAAACAAATAGTGGCGACGCTGCAGCAGTGCTTTAAAGTCCGCCAGAGAAAAACCGCGCTCGTCATTTTCATGGGCCCGGGCCAGAACCGGAAACTTCACCAGCGCCACACACAGCGCCCACACCACTACCACCGCCGCAATGGCCAGATAGGGCCCGGCCACGGCCTGCACCTCGGTAGTGTAAAAAGCCGTTTGCTGCGCCTCGCTCATGGCTGCCAGCTCCTCGGGGCTGTGCTCCACCCCCGAGAGAATAAACTCGCGCCCAATCAACACGCCGGATATAGTGCCCAATGAGTTAAAAGACTGAGCGAAGTTTAAGCGCCGTTCTGCCGTTTCCGGGTCACCCATAGCAACAATCAACGGATTGGCCGAGGTTTCCAAAAACGACAGGCCGCTCGCGATCACAAACAGCGCCGCCAAAAAATAAACGTATTCATGAGCCTGGGCTGCCGGGTAAAACAGTGCCGCGCCGCCTGCGTAAAGCAACAAACCAAACACGATCGCCGCGCGATAGCCAAAGCGCTTCATGGCCAGCGCGGCGGGAATGGCAAATACAAAGTAACCAAAATAAAACGCCGACTGCACCAGACCCGATTGCAGGTCGGTGAGCACGAAAGCCTTTTTAAACTGGGTAATCAGAATATCGTTAAGGTTATTGGCCACGCCCCACATAAAAAAGAGGCTGACAATCAGAAACAGAGGCACCCAAAGACGGGCGCTGGCTAAGGGCATAGCCTGGGCTTGTTGATTATTCACGTCTCCTCCAGGAGGCTATTTTTATTCTAAGGACTCTCAAGGCCTAGCACTTGTATACCACGACACCATTTACAAGTAAAATTCAAATTATATTTAAAATAACGAATCTGTATGTGAGCCTCGTATGATACCAGCCAGCATTAGCGACTACCGCACACTTGCCAAACGTCGTCTACCTAAATTTCTATTTGAATATATCGACGGCGGCGCCTTCAGTGAATCCACCCTGCGCCGCAACCAAAGCGACTTTGAGCGCTACAGTCTGCGCCAAAGAGTACTGCAAAATGTCGATAATGCCAGCACCGCCTGCGAGATTCTCGGCCAGCAAACCGCCCTGCCCCTGATACTGGCCCCCGTGGGTATCGCCGGGCTCAACGCCCGCCGGGGCGAAGTGCAGGCCGCGCGCGCCGCGCAAAAAGCCGGCGTGCCTTTTTGCCTCAGCACTGTTTCCGCCTGCTCGGTGAATGAAGTTGCCAACCACGCGGGTCCCGGTTTTTGGTTTCAGCTGTATATGATTCGCGATCGCGGCTTTCTTAGGGCCATGCTGGAGCGCGCCTGGGAAGCCGGTTGCCGCACTCTTATTTTTACCGTGGATATGCCCGTACCCGCCACCCGCTACCGGGATATTCGCAGCGGCCTGTCCGGCGGCAGCGCCCTGCGCCGCAAGCTCGCCCGCGCCGGCCAGGCCATGGTTAAACCCCGCTGGGCCTGGGATGTGGGCCTGTGGGGGCGGCCCCATAGCCTGGGCAATATCGCGCCAGTGCTGGGAGATAACGCCGGTATCGACGAATTTTGGGGCTGGATGGCGCAGAATTTCGACCCCACAGTCACCTGGGATGATATGGCCGAGATCCGCCAGCTGTGGAAGGGTAAGCTGGTGATCAAGGGTATTCTCGACCCGGAAGACGCACGCGCCGCCGCCACTACCGGTGCCGACGGCATTGTGATTAGCAACCACGGCGGACGCCAGCTAGACGGCGCCAGCTCCAGCATCGCCGCCCTGCCCGCGATTAGCGAAGCGGTGCACGGGCAACTGGATATTCTGCTGGATTCGGGCGTGCGCACCGGGGTGGATATCCTTCGCGCCCGCGCTTTGGGCGCCAGCGCGGTGATGATCGGGCGCCCCTGGGTTTACGGCCTGGCCGCACGGGGCGAGCGCGGGGTGGCCGAAATAATCGAATGCTTCGCCAAAGAGTTACGCGTAGCCATGGCCCTAACCGGCTGCACCCGCGTTGATCAGATCACCGATGATATTTTGCTAAAAGGGGGCTGACGCCGTCTTTAATATGCGCGATTAGTACGCAAGCAAAAAAGTAGCTGAGCTGGAGGCCGTGTTGGTTGCTCAGAATAAAAGCCTAAACCACCGATAGCCTCAACTATTTTGAATGTTATTCATACAAAAAATCGTGGAACCAGAAGGGGGTTCGCCCGGTTACAACTGAGCCGAGTGGAGGCCGATTTTAGGGGTTGAGCGCTCTGGACGAGCGCGAAAGGTCTAAGCGCACAGGGATGTGCGGTTTAGACCGACCGCTAAAATTGGCTGGAGGGAGGGCACCTCGAAGAGGCCAGTTGTTGGGCGAGGTTTTTGGTTACTTTTTACCCCTAAAAAGTAACTCGCAACGCCCGGCGACACGGGCTTATAAAATATCCATTTCTCTATCAATCGGCCCAACAAGTAGCGCAGCTAACCGAAGCAAATCCGCCCCTAACGTAACAACAGCGCCAGCCACACCAGCGTCGACACACCAATTGCCGCCGGAGCCAGCGCCAGCAATCGCGCCAGGCCGAACCTCGGCCACGCAAGCGGCCGGGCGGACCAGTACAGCAGCGGTACCAGCATCATATACACATAGCGAAAATCGGTATTGCAGGACAGCGGCACTTTGATGCGATACGCCAGGAGCAACAACAACGGAAACACAATCGCCAGAATCCAGGGCGCCGCCCGGTACAAACGCCGCACCTGCCGGGCGCGATCCAACACCGCGCTGTGAGCCGCCGAATAGTAAACCTGGCCCGCGAGCATCAGCAGCAGCAAGACACCATTGATTTTGCCCCACAGCTGCAGCGATTCGCCACGGTAAAAAAACTCCGAAGAAAGGCTGGAGCGCAACACGTAGTTCCAGAAATACTGACGCCCGTACTCGTCACTCCAACTGCTAATAAACGGATGCTGCACAAATGTAGGCACATCAAACACCAGATAATTGGCCGGTTGATTCCCCACTCTCAGACCTGGATTAATCGTGGTGCTGACATTGGAGAGCAACCAGTCCTCCGACTGCCCCTGGGCGTAGTGCCAGAGGTTATCGCCCAGGTTGAAGGCCACGGCCACGCTAAAAAACGCCCCCAGAACTACCGCCGCCCCGATGGCCTGACGCCGATAAATAGACGAGCGCAAAAGCCCTCCCCCGTGGCGCACCGAGCGCAATAACCACAAGCACCCCAATACCGCCCACAGCGCCAGAGCGTTGGACTTTGTTAACAGCGCGCATGCAGCCCAAAAGGCGGCCCACAGCAAAGCCGCGCGGGCACCGCTGTGCCACCAGCGCAGGGTAAAGAAAAACCCCAGCGCGTAAAACGCGTACAAAGGCACATCATTGCCAATGCGAATACTGTGCACTATGCCCGAGGGCCAAAGGCAAAGTGCCAGGCTCGCCAATAGCAGAGCGGGTGGGTGTGCGCGAAACGCCAGGCGCAGCGCCGCCAGCGAGGCCCACAAGAAAATCACCCACAGCCACAGCGCCAGCCACTGCGCCCAGCGATCATCCCCGGCCACCTCATCCACCAGAAGCACTTTTACCAGCGCGGCAAAGGTGTAATACAAAGGCGGCTGATGATACTCCCAGCCCTCGGAGGCCAGCGGAAAGCTCTGATGCTCAATCAGGTAATGGATATAGTCGCGGTGTCCACCGCCCTCGTACACATCGAAGGTACGGGTGAAAGAATCGGTATGCGATAAATACGCCGTACAAGCCACCAGCCCCACCGCCAACAGAAAACCCTGGCGGCGGCTGATGGGCAAGCTGCGATAGAGCGCCCCGGCCAGCAGAACAAAAGCCAGTACCAGCAGCGCCAGCTGGGCCGCACCCAGACTGGCCACCGGCCGCACATCGAAGCCCGCAGGGTTATTGGCATTGCTGAGGATAAACGTCAGACTATTCGGCCCGTGGGGGTCTAGCCCCTCAAGCGGCAACACCAAACCTTTGCTGTAATCGCGCCGCTGCTGGCGGGTAAAGTTGTGCAGCGAGACAGGCTCGCCGTTTAGCATTACGGCGTGCAATTCATCGTCGGGTATCACCCGCACCGCCAGCGAACTCTTACCATGGGAGTGCAAACTAAACTGCACCTGGTATTGACCGATCAGCGAGCGCGACAGGGGCAGCTCCTCAACGGGCAGAGTTCTGTCGTGGTGGGTAAAGCTGACCTGCGACAAACTGAGATTACCGAGGTTTGCCGCACTCATTAAGCACCACAAACTGGCGAGCAGCAGCGCCACAATTAAACCCGCGCGGCAGAGTGTGACTTTCATAGATACAATCCGTGTAGTTATTCTTGAACCGCGATTCTACGCTCTAGCAGGAATGACAAACGCGATCTAGGTTAGGTTTTTGACCCACAGGCCGCGCTTCACCCGCGCGCGAATGGGCAACCATTTTAGCGCGTCTTCAATGTACATCAACGCGTAGAGCGCAGCGAAATTCCAGTCGCTAAAGAACACCCCGGCCATATACAGGGGCACACCGAACACCCACATAACAATCACATCCACCACTAAACAGTAGTGAGTGTCGCCACCGGCGCGCAAAATACCCAAAATACGCAGCATGTTCAGCACTTTTACCCACACGCCCAGGCAGAATACCGCCAGGGTTTGGTACAAAAGCTCACTGGTGGCCGGGTCGATATGGTCAAACGCCAGCAGCACCCAGGGCCGCGCCAGCCACAGCAGTGCCGACATTGCCAACACCAGCACAAAAGTCAGGCGATTAAAAAAGCGGCACAACTGCCAGGCCGCTTCGGGGCGATTAGCCCCCAGGCTCTGCCCCACCATCACCGAAGCGGCATTGGCCAAACCTACAAACAGCGAGAAAAACAAACTCTCGATGGGCACCAGCACCCCCATCACCGCCAGCGCGTCGGTACCGGCAAAGCCCGATGCCACATGGTAGGCGCAGTTACCCAGCGCCCAGACAATGTGATTGACCAAAAGCGGCAGAGCGAACCACAAAAAGCGCTTTAATTGCTGCGCCGAAACCTCGCCCCACCAGCGCTTGAGCCTGGGGGCAAATTCGTGTTTTACCGCGTAGAGCCAGCTTAAGGTAAACACCAGCTGCAGCACTCGCGCCAGCAGCGTGCCCCAGGCCGCCCCGGCAACACCCAGCTCGGGAAAACCCCAGTGGCCGAAAATCAAAATGTAGTTAAACAAAATATTGAGTAGCGCCGCCACCGCACCCATTGCCAGCGGCACCAGGGTATTGCCAATGGCCCGTAGCGCCGCCTCAAAGACAGTAATAATCTGCGCAATCAGCAGCACAGGTGCGGTAATCCACAAAAACTCGGCGGTGAGCGACACCACCTGCGCGTCGGGGTTAATCAACCCCAACCAACCACCGGCGCTGAAAAATAGCGCGGTAAAGGGCAGCATAAAACACGCCCCCACCAACAGCGCCATCGCCAGAGAGCGCTGAGCACCGTGCGCATCCTCAGCTCCGGCATATTGGGCCACTAAAATCGCGCAGGCAGTAGCCACCCCCATCATGGTCACCAGCATTAAAAAATGCAGTTTGGCCGCCAGGCCCACGGCCGCCACCGCTTCGGCGCCCAGGCTGCCAACCATCAACACATCGGCCATGCCGAGCAGTGACTGCAGCACCATTTGCAGCGCCACGGGCAACGCCAGCACCGCCACCCGGCGCCACATAGAAGTTTGAGTCTGGGCTAACATCACATGTCCTTCATTGGGGTGCTCTATAATACAGCGCATCGCTCGCAAATCGGCCTGCGCACTGATCGCCAAACGCCCATTTTGCGTAAAGAAAAGTTGTAACTGAGGTGGAATATGGACAAGTCCCGCATCGCACACTGGGCCAAGCGCTCGTTAATGGTTTTTTTCGCCCTACTGGCGCTGTGCTACTGCCTGTATCTGATATTGGGTTACTGGTATTTACCGGGCAAGCTCAAAGAAGTGGCCGAAACCCAAGGCAGCGAATACCTGGGCCGTCAGGTCAGTGTGGAGTCCTTTGCCTACAACCCCTTCACCCTCGAGCTGCAATCGGAAAACTTTTCCATTGCCGACCGACCCGACAAACCGTTAGCGCACTGGGACCATTTAAGCGTCAATGTGGATTTCTGGCCGTCGCTGTTTAACTGGCACCTAGTGGTAAAAGAAATACAACTGGCCGGGCCCCAAATTAACATTCTGCAAACCGCCGATGGCTTTAACTTCGACTCGGTAATCGACTCCATTAACAGCGCCCGCAACCAGGCCCCCAAACCAGAGCCCGAACCGTCTAGCGAAAGCGAGCCTCTCGGGGTTGAAGTTGTCCTGATTCAAATAAGCGGCGGCGCTTTTCACTACGAAGACACCGCAGGCATTGTGCCTGCCGATGCCGGCATTGAAGATTTTAACCTGGTGTTTAACGATTTATACATAGACACCGGCGCCGAGAGCAGCAATCCGTTTAATATTGCTGCAGACCTTGCCGCCGGTGGCGCTGTCACCCTCAACGGCGATTACCGTTTACAGCCGCTGCTGTTTAACATCAACCTGCAAGCCAATACCATCAACCTCGCGGGCTTTGCCGACTTTGTCCGCAATGTTATTAATGCCGATGTAAAAAACGGCGTGTTGGATGCCAAAGCGACACTCCATATTGTCAAGCCTGCCCCCGAGGCGCCAACGCAAATTTCTCTTAACCAGAGCCGTATCGAGGTCACCAATGTGGCCGTGGACGATGAAACTCTGGACCCTCCGCTTTTACGTCTGGACAGTTTCGTTATCGACGATATACAGCTAAATGTACAGGAGCGCAGCCTGAATGTAGCCGCCGTAAATGTAGCGGGGCTGAGCCTCAATCAGTGGTTAGATAAAAACGGCGACATGCGTTTTCAATCGCTACTACTGCACGCCCACGAACAAACCATGGCCTCGGCGGGCACACCGACTGCAACGCAACAACCGTCCAGCGAGGCGCCAGAACCCGATCCTGTTGCCCAACAGGCAACCTCGGCCAATAAGCAAACGGCTGAGCAATCGCCATGGGATATACGCCTGAACGAATTCACCATCCGTGACTCGCAATCCCATTTTAGCGACCAGAAGGTTGATCCGCCGGCCAAGTGGTCGCTGGAACAGGTCAATGCCTCATTAGCCCCCATTGTGCTTAACAGCGACCAAGCCGCTGCATTAAATTTGCGCGCGCAAGTCAATCAGGCACCGTTACAGTTGGACGGTGAACTCACTCTGGCTCCCGTATCCCTCACATTGAATATCGGGCTTGAAGATCTGGCCACCGCTAAGGTCACACCTTATTTAAATCAGGCGACTAATATCGCCATAGAAGACGGCGCGCTGACCACCAATGCGCGAGTGGAATTAGCAACGCAACCGCAACTGAGCCTTACCGCAACGGCAGACACTCAACTAAGCAAGGCTGTGTTTATCAATACCACCGATGGCGATAAGTTTCTTAGCTGGGAAAATCTGGATATAAAAAATACCCGTTTCAACTATCCGAAGATGCAGCTGGATATTGAAGCCATTGAACTCACCGCGCCCTGGGCCAGTATGACCCGGGGCAATCCCTCCAGCTGGCAGACGCTGGTAAAAGCACCGCCCGCGCAAACGCCAGAAACCGAAACCGAAACCGAAACCGAAACCGAAACCGAAACCGAAACCGAAACCGAAACCAGCGAGAGTAAACCCCTCGCGCTTAACATCGCACGGCTGCAAATAAATCAAGGCAATGTCTACTTTAAAGACACGTTGATTCAACCGGAGTTTGCCTCCTCGATTAACGACATTAAAGTATCAATGACAGATTTCAGCACCAGCGACGCACAAAACCTATCGGCGACACTGCAAGCCAGCATCAACAAGCATGCACCCCTTGCGATAACGGCCGAAACCACTGCCGCCAAAAAAGAAATTGAAGGGTCAGTTAACGCGCTCGACTTAAAGGGGCTCTCACCCTACACCGGTACTTATATCGGCTATAACGTCGACCGAGGCGAGCTGAACTATCACTTCGACTATGTTCTCGAAGGCACAAAAATTACCGGCGCGAACGACATTGTGGCGGAAAAGTTTGCCCTGGGCGGCTCGGTAGACAGTGAGCAAGCCATAGATGCGCCGATTAAACTCGGCCTCACCCTGCTTAAAGATTTAAATGGCGATATCAACCTGGATTTGGGCATCAGCGGTGACCAGAGCGATCCCGGCTTTAATATTCCGGGACTCATCACCAAAACTTTTATCAATATTTTGGTTAAAGCGGTTGCATCGCCTTTTACCTTACTGGGTTCTATTGTCAGCTCCGATGAAAATCTGGGCGAAGTCAGCTTTGCCAACGGCAGTGCTGTTGTGGGCAAGGAGCAGCATAACAACCTGAATAAACTCGCCAGCGCCTTAAACAAAAAACCGGAACTGATTCTGGTCGTGCAGGGTAACGCCGATCGCAGCGCCGATAAGCTTGCGCTGCAAAAGAGTCAATTGATGGCGGAGCTGAGCGACATCGACCCAGAGGACGAACCTCAGTTTTACAATCAGTCGGCTATTGATTCGGCCTTGCAACAAAGCGGCGTGCAGAGACAGTTGCACAGACGATATCGCGAATTAAACGGGGAGACCTTCGGCACTTTGGTCGAGCGTATTGCCAACGAGCAAACTCTGGAGACTGAAGCGGCCGCTAACATCGCCACCGAGCGGGCACTGACACAGTTGAGCGAAACAATTCAAATAACCGATGCGAGACTTGAGCAATTGGCCGACCGGCGCGCCGACAATGTTATTGCACAACTGTTGGACGCAGGGCTGGCTGAAAACCGGTTGGTTAAAAAAGACGCCTATATTGCCGCCCTGACCGGCACAACGCTTAAATTTGAAGTACAGGCCCAATAAAAAAAGGGCGCTGATGATCAGCGCCTTATCTTTTAATTTAACGGTAAGAGGTTAGGCAATATCGCGTACGCGGCTGTCTTGCCAAAATTTTTCCGCCAGCTGGGCATCCACAAACGAGAAGTTGCTGGAGTCTGTCAGAAGCTGGCTTACCAGCTCGGCGTTTATCTGGTGGCCGCTTTTAAAGCCGCTAAAGTGTCCAATAATGGGCGCACCGGCCATGGCTAAATCACCGTACAAATCCAACACTTTGTGACGCACAAACTCATCGGGGTAAAACAATCCTTCAGGGTTCATCACTTTATCGTCATTCACCACAATGGCGTTTTTCAGTGAAGCGCCGCGCGCAAAGCCATGGCGCGCCAGAGTTTCTACATCTTCCATCATGCCGAAGGTACGTGCATCGCGAATACTGCGTACAAAAGTCTGTTCGTCCAACTTAATGCCGCGTAATTTCTGCCGACCAATCGCTTTGGCATCAAAGTCGATGGTCATATCGGCGGACATTTCGGTGGCAGCTTTTAACCGACCCCATTTGTCGCCGTGAGCGACCTCTACCGGGCGGCGCACCACAATCACCCGACGGCGGGCTTTCTGTTGCCTAAGGCCCGAGGCCAAAATCAGATCCGAAAAGGTTCTTGAGCTACCTTCCAGAATCGGCACTTCTGGGCCGTCCAGAACGATTTTTACATTGTCCACACCATGGGCGGCAAACGCGGCCATAAGATGTTCGACCGTACTCACGGTTACGCCAAAGCGATTGCCAATTTTGGTGCTCAGACGAGTATCGCGCACATTAAACCAAATAGCGCGCACCTCGTTTTGTCCGCTCAGACAATCGCGGCGCACAAAGGTACGACCGGTATTTTCCTCGGCGGGTAATACTTTCATAACCACGGGCACACCTGTGTGTAAGCCTCTGCCAAAGCAGGTAAAAGGTGTATTGATGGTGTGTTGATAATAGTGAGTTTTCATCCTGTTACCTCCTGTTCGGTACATTGTCAGGATATGGCCACACCCACCAATTGTTTTGTCCGATCGCGCCAATTGTTTAGCATTTGCTGCCAAGCGCATTTTTTTTGCTTACACTGGTGTTTTTTAATGGAATGCAGGCATGGCTACAACGCTGACCAGCTGGGCTCAACTGATTTGGGAAACACTGCAAAACGATGGTATAGACAGCCGCGCGGTATTTGCCAAAGCGGGATTAAACCCCGCCCTATTGTCGGACCCCACTGGCCGCTACCCCACCAGCGGCATGCATATACTTTGGGCCGAGGGCCAGGCGCGTTACTCAAAAAAAGATTTCGGCCTGGCGGTTGGTCAACGCTGGCACCCCACCACATTTAACGCCTTGGGTTTTGCCTGGTTGGCGAGCGATAATCTTTATACCGCGCTCGAGCGCCTGGTGCGCTACGCGCAACTGGTTAACAGCGGCTTAGTGGCCGAACTTACCAGTCAGGGCACGGTGTACCAGCTGCGCATTCAACCCCACGGCGATGCCCATGGCGCGGCCAACCTGGCGGGCCTGACAGCACTAATGGTGATGTGCCGCGCCCTGCTAGGCCCGAGCTTTACCCCGGTGGAGTTGGGCCTGCCCGCCGGCAGCGATAGTGACTCGGCGGCGGTGGAAGCTTTTTTTGGTTGCCGAATTCACGCCAAGCAAACCCATAGCTTTCTAAATATAGATCGGCAACAGGCGCATATTCATTTACCCGGCGCCAACTCGCAGCTGGCACTGGTCAATGAAAAGCTCGCATTGGAAAATTTAAGTCGGGTCACCGACAGCAATATCCGCGCACGCGCCGGACAGGCCATTGCCAAACGTTTGCCCACAGGTAACGTCAGCGAAGAGAGTGTAGCGGCCGAGCTGGCGTTAAGCACCCGCAGCCTGCAACGTCGACTAAGTGAGGAAAACAGCAGCTTTAAACAGCTGTTGGATAAGGTTCGGCGCGAGCTGGCCAAGCATTATCTAGAATCTGGCGAGCACTCGTTTAGTGAAATCAGCTACCTGCTGGGCTATGGCGACCAGCCCAGTTTTAGCCGCGCTTTTAAGCGCTGGTTTGCCATGTCGCCCTCCCAGTACCGCAGCGCGCATAACCCGGGCAACATTGGCAAGAGCGGTGGCGCACAGTTTTAAACCCTGTCATATAATCTCACCAGAACTGCCACAAATACGTTAAGAATCTGTCACTTTTGTCTGTTTCCATAAAGCACCTGCGCAAAGCGTCCAATAATCGGCGCAGCCACTTACTCAACCCACTCTCGACATCAGGTGCTTTATGAAAAAAGGAATTCTGGCGGCGGCCATCGCCCTGGCAGCCAGTCACGCAAATGCCGATTTACTGATTACCTCTGTATTCGACGGCCCATTGCCGGGCGGCCTGCCCAAAGGCATTGAGGTCTACGCCAGCGCCGATATTACCGACCTGAGCGAATACGGCCTGGGTAGCGCCAACAATGGCGGCGGCAGCGACGGGGAAGAGTTTGTGTTCCCGCCCGTGAGCGTACCGGCCGGCACTTTTATCACCGTCGCCAGTGAAGACATTGGTTTTAGCGACTTCTTTGGTTTTCCTCCGGATTACACAGGCTCGGTTGCCAGCATTAACGGCGATGACGCCATCGAGCTGTTCCACAATGGCGCGGTGATTGACGTATTCGGCGAGCAGGACACAGACGGTACAGGCACCGCCTGGGATTACCAGGACGGCTGGGCTTACCGTCAGGACGGCGCCTCGGTTGCCGATCAGTTCACCCCGGGCGAATGGCAGTACAGCGGCGCCAATGCGCTGGACGGTGAGGCGACCAACGCCAGCGCCGCCAGCCCTGTTCCCCTGGGCAGCTTTGGCGGCAACACCACCCCCGCGCCGGCCAGCGTCATTATTAACGAGCTGGACGCCGATACCGACGGCACCGATGAGCTCGAGTTTATCGAGCTTTACGATGGCGGCATTGGCAATACCGACCTAAGCGGCCTGACCCTGGTGCTGTATAACGGCAGCAGCGACACCAGCTACGCCGCCTTTGATTTAAGCGGTTACAGCACCAATGCCGAAGGCTACTTTGTCTTGGGCAACCCCAATGTCGCCAATGTCGATTTGGTAATCGGTGCCAGCAACAGCCTGCAAAACGGCGCCGATGCCGCCGTGCTGGTCAGTGCACAGGCCGCCAGCTTCCCCAGCGGCAGCGCCCTGCCCACCGATAACATTCTGGACGCACTGGTTTACGGCACCAATGACGACGACGACACCGGCTTGCTGGCACTGTTAAATGGGGGGCAGGCACAGGTAAACGAAAGCGCCGCTAACGGCAGCCCGGTGGATTCCAACCAGCGCTGCGACAATGGCGCCGGCGGAGCCCGCAACACCGACAGTTATATTCAGGCATCACCCACACCGGGCAGCGCCAATAACTGCGAGCCCGTGGCAGCCGAGTTAACCTTAATTTCTGCGATTCAGGGCACCCCCGACACCTACGGCAGCAACAGTTACGGCGAGACGGATGTCAGCCCGCTGATCAATCAAACCGTGACCGTCGAGGCGGTGGTTGTAGGGGATTTCCAAAACGGCGACGCTGACGACAGCCGCAACCTAAACGGCTTTTACCTGCAGGAAGAAACCCTGGACGAAGACGGCAACCCGGCAAGTTCCGAGGGCGTGTTTGTCTACCACAGTGATACCGACGTTAACCTGGGCGATAAAGTGCGCTTAACCGCGCGGGTAGATCAATACTACGGCGAGACTCAACTTTCGAACGTTAGCGATTTACAGATTATCGCCAGCAATGCCCTCGGCGACGTCACTCCCGCCAGTATTTCTCTGGCCAATAACAGCGCGGTTACCCAGGGTCAGAACGGCAACTACCAGCCTGATTTAGAAGCCTACGAAGGCATGCTGGTCACCTTTACCGATACGCTCACCATTACCGAACAATACCAGCTGGATCGCTTTAACGAGGTACGCCTGGTGGCGGGCGAACGCCCCATGCAGTTTACCCAGCTAAATGCCCCCAGCGTTAGCGGCCTGCAGACTCATTTAGCAAACCTGGGTGCTCGCAGCATTGTTTACGACGATGGTTTAAACGAGCAGAACGCCAGTGTAAACAACCTGGACGGTTTCGCCCCCTACAGCGAAGCCACCGCACCGCGCATGGGCGATACCATCAGTAACCTGACCGGCGTATTGGATTACAAATGGGCGGGTAACTCTGCCTCGGGTGCCACCTGGCGTGTACGCGCGAACAGTGAAGGCATTAACCAAGTAGTCAGCAGCGAACCGCGCCCCGCTGCACCCTCGGTGGCGGGCAATGTAAAACTCGCCTCGCTGAATGTGCTGAATTATTTCACCACGTTGGATAACGGCGGCAGCACCGCCGTGGGTATGAGCCCGCGCGGCGCCGACTCCGCCGACGAGCTGGCGCGCCAGCAAGCCAAGCTGGTGAACGCCATTGTGCAGCTGGATGCCGATGCCCTGGCACTGGTGGAAATTGAAAACGAGTTTGATAACACCAACGACGGCTCCACCGCGCTGGAAACCTTAGTCAATGCGGTCAACGCCGAGTTGGGTAATCAAACTTACGATTATGTTTACCCGGATTCACAGTTTGTCGGCACCGACGCCATTGCCGTGGCGATTATTTACCAAACCGACAGCTTAACCCTGGCCGAAGGCAGCACCCCGGCCCTGCTGGATGATACAGCGGCGGCAAGCCTGGATATTTTCGCCGCGCGCGACTTTAACGCCCAACCCATCTTTAACGGCCCGGCCACCAACCGCGTGGCACTGGCAGCGAGCTTTAGCCACAGCGAATCCGGCGAACGCTTTACCTTGGTGGCGAACCATTTTAAATCCAAAGGAAGCTCCAGCCTGGAAGACAGTGGCGATATTAACTACGACCAAAACGACGGCGCCGGTTTCTGGAATCAACGCCGCCTGGACGCGGCCACTGCTTTGGTTAACTGGTTAGAGACATCACCCACGGGGATCAATACCGACCAAGTGGCCATCGCCGGCGACCTCAACGCCTATGCCGCCGAAGCACCGGTGCAGTACCTGTTGGATCAGGGTTATGTAAACCCCGAAACCGCCAGCGATTACTCTTACGTTTTCGACGGCCAGACCGGCACCCTGGACTATGTTCTGCTCAGCAGCGCCTTAGCCGACAAACTTGCGGGCCATGCGATCTGGAACATTAACGCCGACGAAGCCGACGCGCTGGACTACAACCTGGATTACGGCCGCGACCCCGGCTACTTTGACGCAAGCACCGCCTACCGCAGCTCGGACCACGACCCGTTAATTGTGGGCCTGCAACTGCAAAGCCAGAGCCTGACCCTGGATGCATTGATCAGCAGCTTCCAGCAAATGCTGCTGACCGGCCAACTGCAGGGCAATGGACGCTGGTCCGCGATTCAATCCATCAACGCCTTTCTCTACTACACCACCTTAGAGAAAGCACAATGGTTTGATAACCGCGGCCGCGAGCGTCAGGCCTGCAACTTTCTCGGCAAAGCCGCCAAGCACTCCGATGGCGGACGCAGCGATTGGATTGCGGGAGAGGGCTTAAGTGATTGGAACAGCACCCTGGCAGGTATTATTGCCGCCAAGTGTGATTAACCCGTAACAATAAACCGCCAGCGGTAAAACGCTGGCGGTTTACTTTATATCGATCTAGATACCTACCTAACACTTGCTAACGACTTTGGTACTGCACCCAGGCTTTTGCGGGCGCGATATACACAAAGTCAGAATTGACACACTGCATTAAGCGCACATCACCGTGGCTGGGCGGATCGTAATCTTCCAACCCCTCCAGCGATAAACTGTTCTGCATCGGCTCTTTGCGTGTCAGCTGCGCGGGGATCTCCTGCACGTGTAACTCCGCCGCCGACCAAACTAAACCGTCGCGCTCCTGCGCAGAGCTATTCGAGTCATTTTCATCAATAAACACCGCGCAGGTGCCCGCCATTTTCTTGTAAGCCATTTTTACCCCCAATTGCTGTTTACGGGAGCATTCTAAATCGTAGACCTACGTTCAAGTTTGACTTGGATCAGGCAAGGGCGAATTTGTCCGGCCTCTGCCCCACACGCTTATTGCCATAGTGGGTTCCGGGAAGTCCGCTATTGATGCCTGCGACCCTACAACTGTCTCACCTTCGTTTAGAGTTTGTTCTCGGCTAGAGTGGGTTAATACTGCCCGCAGACCGTAATGTCTTTTACAGAGCAAAAAGCCTAGGGCCTGTTAACACTAGTTATTCAATGGATAATCGATGACAAATACATCCTCAAGAATACCCATTTTGTCTAGCAACTCTTTCAACTTTTTGTGCTCTGGGTGGGGCAAGTATTCGTCCCTGGATTTTTCACTGTCAAAGGTGAGCACATAAACGTGATTGAATCCTTTGTGTAAGCCTTCCGGACTGTTGTTTTCGCCATATTCAAAATCGACGATACCAGGGATTTTTTCCGGAAATTGGCTAAAAACTTCGGTAATGGTTTGAATCTGATCTTCGGTGGTTCCGTCCTTGTATTTAAAAGCAACGATATGACGCACTGAATTTTCCTTCGTCTAAGTAATGATGCAAATAGCCCCTATAAAGAGCTATATTGTTAGATGAAATAGATTTTGTGTGACGATCGACTCCTACAAATTTTTCTTAGAGTGATTCTATCGTTTTGCTATTCTCATCGCGCGTCTGTGACCGGCCTGGTTAATAATTTGATACTTACTAACTAGGCCGTCAGCATCCTTGGAAATCTTACAGACAGCTACTTAACGACCCGCCAACTCTGTTGGAGCATCCCAGCCACCGCCCAAAGATTTATACACCGCAATCAAATTGAGCAGTACCTGAATATCGCTTTGGGCTAACTGTGCGCTCACGTCCAGCTGCGAGCGCTGGGCATCCAAAACGGTTAGGAAGTCACCGTTGCCCAACTCGAACTTGCGCCCGGCTAACTCAGCCGCCTTGGCACTCGCCTTAGCCGCCTGCTGCAAGCCCGCCCGACGCTGCTCCTCGCGAGTGTAATTCTGCAAGCTGTTGTCGGTCTCCTCCAGCGCGACCAGCACGCTTTGCTCAAATTCAGCCAAGCGCGCCTGGGTGCGGGCATCGGCTGCGTCAATTTCAGCATTCACCCGCCCCAGGTTAAACGCCGCCCAATGAATTTGCGGTGCAAACAAGAAGGTGGAAGTAGGACTATCGCCCAGGCGCGACCAATCACTGGAAAGATACCCCAGCCCGCCGGTAATACTGATGCTCGGGTACAAGTCGGCTACACGAATATTGTACTGAGCTACCGACTGCGCCAAAGCCTGTTCTGCACGGTGAATGTCTGGGCGACGCTGCAGCAAGCTTTGTGGGTCCCCCACGGCAAACGCCGCCGGCAAACTTGGCAGCGCTTGCGCTTCAGCAAGCTGTGTTTTTAACGCCGGCAGTTGACGGCCAGTCAACACGCCCAAACGGTTGAGCGACGTATTGATTAGCGCCTCTATGCTGGGCACGCGGGCGCGGGTGAGCTCCAGCTGCGACTTCGCGCGCGCCACATTGAGCTCATCTTCCAGACCCACGTCGAAATAGCGCTCGGTTAAATTGAATGTCTGCTGCTGAATGGCCACATTTTGCGCGGCCACATCAAGCAGATATTGGTACCCACGCAAGTTCACATAGGCGCTGGCCACTTCGGCCGCTACACTCACCTGGGCGGCATGTAAATCCGCCTCGCTCATGGCGACCTGCGCCTGCGATGCTCGCACGCCGTTGCGAACGCGGCCAAACAGATCCAACTCCCAGCTGGCATCAAACCCGGTACTGTAAGTTTCGCTGATGCGCGAGCCCTGCGTACCAACTCGATCCGCGCTCTGGCGCTCGCGGCGCGCACTAAGCTCGGCTTCCACCGTGGGATACCGGTCAAGTTTAGTTTCGCGCAGGTAAGCGCGCGACTCATTCAAAGAGGCCGCCGCAATACGCACACTGTGATTGTGTTCAAGCGCAGCGCTGACCAGACGATCTAGCTCTGCATCGTTAAACTGCATCCACCATTGGGCAACGGGTTTGGCATTCGTAGCCTGTTCAGGCAGAGAAAAACTCACCTCGGGCTCAGGCAGCTGTGCATTGGCGCGCACTTGCTCGGGAGACTTAAAGGCACTGCAAGCGGCAATCGCCAGAGGCAAAAGCGCTACGCCTACAAGCTTTATCTGGGATGTTTTGTGCTTCATGATATGTCCTTACACCTGACTCGGTAATGGCGCGTTTTCAGCTACGTGACTGTTAGGCTTAAAGTAGCTTTTGCCCTCTATCTTACGCAGCAGAACGTAGAAAACCGGGGTAAAAAACAGGCCAAAGAAAGTCACCCCCAACATTCCCGAAAACACCGCAATACCCATCACGCTGCGCATTTCTGAGCCTGCCCCCGTTGAGAACACCATGGGTACAACCCCCATAATAAACGCGAAAGAGGTCATCAATATGGGGCGCAAACGCATACGGCTGGCAGTGATTGCGGCCTCCAAAGTTGCAATACCTCGCTGCTCGAGCTCACGCGCAAACTCGACAATTAATATCGCATTTTTACTGGCAAGTCCGGCCAACACAAACAAGCTGATTTGAGTAAATATGTTGTTATCCCCATCGGTTAGCCACACGCCAAAGAGCGCCGCTAGAATGGATAAAGGTACTATTAACACCACGACCACCGGCAGTGCCAAGCTCTCGTATTGCGCCGCCAGTACCAAAAACACCAGCAATAGGCACAGTGGCAAAATAATGATCGCGGTATTACCGGCCAGCACCTCTTGATAAGTCAGGTCTGTCCACTCAAACTCGATGCCCCTTGGTAGAGTTTGCGCCAACACTTCGGTAATCGCATCCTGCGCCTCGCCGCTGGAGTATCCAGGTGCGGCGTTACCGTTCAGGTCTGCCGACAGATAACCGTTGTAGTGTGTTGCACTTTCGGGGCCGTAGCTTTCCTCCATACTCAGCACTGTTCCAAGTGGCACCATATCGCCCTGCTGATTACGTACTTTTAACGCCATGGCATCGGCCGGGGTATTGCGATACTCGGCGTCCGCCTGGGCTATCACTTGATAAGTGCGGCCAAACTGGTTGAAATCATTCACATACAAAGACCCCAGATAAATTTGCATGGTGTCGAAGATGTCTTTGATATCCAGGCCCAGCTGTTTGGCCTTAGTGCGATCTAAATCAGCATAAAGTTGCGGTACGTTAATTTTGTAGTTGGAGTAAACACTGGCAAGCTCGGGCCGCTGCCAGGCTTTTTGTTGCACCTGCTGCACCACCTCAGCAAGTTTTTCGTACCCCAATCCGGCGCGATCTTCAATCTGCAATTTAAAGCCACCGGTTGTACCCAACCCCTGCACCGGCGGAGGCGGGAAGATCGCAATAAATGCTTCTTCAATGCCTGCAAACTTCATCTGTAAGCGCTGCGCAATCGCGCCTGCCGACAATTCATCGCCCTGGCGCTTATCAAACGCCTCGAGCGGGAAGAAAACAATTCCGGCGCTTGAGCTGTTCATAAACCCGTTAATGCTCAGGCCGGGAAATTGCACCGCATTTTGTACGCCGGTTTCAGCCAGGCCAATTTCGCCCATTTCACGAATGACGCCTTTGGTACGCTCAAGCGTGGCGCCGTCTGGTAGTTGCGCAAAAGCAATCAGGTATTGTTTGTCTTGGGCCGGCACAAAACCTTTGGGAATGACATTAAATTCCCCTACCGTCACGGCCAGCAGCAGACCGTAAACAGCAACCGTCAGACCTTTACGCCCCAGCAAGCGACCCACCTGATTTGAATAGCCGTCCGAGGCTCGCTTGAAAGTGCGATTAAACCAGGCAAAGAAGCGGCCGAATACGGCGTCAATGCCACGGGTCAGTCTATCTTTGGGAGCGTCGTGTGGCTTTAGCAATAGCGCTGCCAGAGCAGGGCTTAAGGTAAGGGAGTTAATGGCCGAGATAACGGTGGAAATTGCAATCGTCAAGGCAAACTGTTTATAGAACTGTCCGGTTAATCCACTGACAAACGCGATAGGCACAAACACCGCTATCAGCGTCAGTGAGATCGCAATAATCGGCCCGCTGACTTCCTGCATGGCTTTGTAAGTGGCTTGTAACGGGCTTAAGCCCTCCTCAATATTACGCTCCACGTTCTCAACTACCACAATCGCATCATCCACCACAATGCCAATGGCCAGCACCAGACCAAACAGCGATAAGGTGTTGATGGAAAAGCCAAATGCCGACATCAGTGCAAAGGTACCGACAATAGAAACGGGAACCGCGAGCAGCGGAATAATGGAGGCGCGCCATGTTTGCAAAAATACGATGACCACAATAACCACAAGTGCCAAAGCCTCAAGTAAGGTTTTAATCACGGCCTTGATGGAGCTTTTAACAAAAATGGTCGGGTCGTACACCACGCGGTAATCCACGCCCTCAGGAAATCGCTCTTTGAGCTCAGCCATAGTCGCGCGCACGTCATCCGAGATTTGAATGGCGTTTGCACCGGGAGACTGAAAAATCGGAATCGCTACCGCGGGCTGATTATCGAGCATGGAGCCTAAGCTGAATTCAGAGGCACCTAACTCAATGCGGGCGACATCCTCCAGCCGGGTAATTTCTCCATTGCGACCGGCGCGAATAATAATGTCATTAAATTCTTCCGGGTTATCCAAGCGGCCCTTGGCATTCACCGGCAGTTGCACGTCAACGAGATTGGTAATGGGTGCACCACCAATAATGCCGGCGGCGGCCTGTACATTTTGTTCACGAATAGCGTTGACTACATCACTGGCCGTCAGGTTTTTTTCGGCTATTTTTTCCGGGTTGAGCCACACCCGCATGGCGTAATCGCCCGAGCCAAATAGGCGCACCTGGCCCACACCTGCCACTTTAGCCAACTCGTCTTTTACATTCAGTACAGCGTAGTTGCGCAGGTACAGCTCGTCATAGCTTTTATTCGGTGAAATCAAATGCACCACCATGGTTAAGTCGGGCGAACTTTTTACCACGGTGACCCCCGCCTGGCGGGTTACCTCGGGCAAACGCGGCAGCGCCTGCGAGACTCGGTTTTGCACCATCTGCTGCGCCAAATCCACATCGGTGCCAATTTTAAAGGTAACGGTTAGATTCATGCGGCCGTCGGTGGTCGCTTGCGACGACATGTACAACATATTTTCGGTACCGGCCAATTGCTCCTCCAGTGGCGTGGCCAGGGTTTCGGCAATGACTTTGGGGTTGGCGCCCGGGTACGAAGCACTCACCACCACAGATGGCGGCGAAACCTCGGGGTACTCCGATATGGGAAGCTGGAACATGGCGAGAAACCCTGCGATAAAAATCAGCAGCGAAATCACACCGGCAAAAATGGGTCGATCCACAAAAAATTTGGAGATATTCATACTAAGCCCATGAGCGATAGAAAATGGGAGATAAAGACAATATGAGAAACCGTGACGTGCAATCTATTAAGACCGCACGCCCTAAAACTAGAAGTATTCGCGGAATCTTTTAATGCGCCGCCGCGACTTCGGTGGCTACCTCTCGCGGAGCGACCACAGTATTCGGGCGAACGTGGGATAAACCATTCACAATCACGCGCTCACCGGGACTTAACCCCGCCGCCACCACGCGTCGCCCCTGGTAGTATTCGCCCAAAGTCACTTCGCGATAGGTAGCGGTGTTAGTGTCATCCACAACCAGCACAAACTTTTTGCTCTGATTTGTACTCACCGCAAGGCTGGGCACCAGTAACACCTCGTTAATGGATGCCGCGCCCAGGCGAACGTTGGCGAACATACCAGCCGTCAAGGCGCCATCGCGGTTATCGATCACCGCCCGCGCGCGAATGGTGCCGCTGGTGGGGTCAAGGCGGTTATCGAATGAGCTGATACGCCCTTCGTAAACCACATCGCTGTCGCGAGCCAGGGTTAACTTAACGGGCATTTGTTGCGGGTCTTGCACAGAGCGCACAAATTCAATGTAGGTCGCCTCATCCACATTAAACTCGGCGAAAAGCTGGTTCGTGGCGACAATTTCGGTCAGCACCGGCGCGTTAATTCCGGCATCGACCACGTTACCGGCGGTTAGCTCCGCGCGGCTTACCCGGCCACTAATAGGCGCCGTAATGTGAGCGTACTCAAGGTTCAGCTGCTGCTGGCTAAGTACCGCCTCAGCCTGTTTTACATCCGCATCGGCAACATGCTTAGCACTGCGCGCTGCATCGTAAATGCTTTGTGATATCAGTTTATCGTTGACCAATTGCTGCGACCGCTTTAGCTCATCCTGGGCCAACTGAGCGCGCGATTGGGCGACCGCCAGGCGCGCCTCGGCTTCAGCCACAGCGGCTTGATGGGGGCGCGGGTCGATCACGAACAGAGGCTGCCCTTGCTCTACCTGCTGCCCTTCGGCAAACAGCACCTTCTGAATGACTCCGCCCACTAAAGGGCGAATTTTGGCGCTCTCGACCGGCGCCAATCGTCCGGAAAACTCCACCCAGGTGCGCACGCTTTCGGGCTCCAGCACTAATACATCCACTGCGGGCGGAGGGGGTGCAACCGCGTCGTCAGCGGTGGCGGCAAACGGGGCGACAGACAGCGCCATCACGCTGAACAGGGCGCTCACCACTGAACGCACCACCGGTATACGGCTGGGTAAACCTAACAAGCTAGACATGGGGTATCTCCTTTTGCCTGCGGCAAAATCTTTACACACTAGGGAACAAATCAACTCTTCCGGCATCTTATACATACCGGTTGGTATGGCCTCTGTGTACAGTTATCCAACCTCTAAGCTACAAGAGCGAAATCGGCGCAATAGCCCCGATAGTTAACAGGGAAATAGGAAGATTTTGTTTATAAGGTCGGATGACTGCGTGGCAGTGTTAAAAACTATACATACCGGTTGGTCTATTCGTCAACTAAATTATTGCTTTGCAATTAATTCGCTGGCCACTTAAGTATTTATTTACTTGAATTAACGCGCAAAAACGAACTTTTTAACGCAAAATAGCGTCTATAAGACAGCATTTCGTACAACTGTATGACAAAACAGCTGCATTGATTAACATACCCGTTGGTATCATAATGCCGCCCAACGCCACCCAGAGGTCTTTCTATGACGGCTACAGACACACGTACACGGTTGCTAGAAACTGCCCTTAAACTGATTTGGAGCAGTAACTATAACTCTGTGGGCGTTAATGAAATCTGCAAACAAGCCGAAGTCACCAAGGGCAGCTTTTACCACCACTTCGAGTCCAAGGCCGAGCTGTTTTGCCAGGCATCTGAGCATTACTGGGATAAAGTTCGCCACGACCTCGACGCCCTGCTGTCGCCGCTTAACACTCCACTGGAGCAACTTGAGGGCTGGCTAAAGCTCGTGCTGGACACCAAAATTGGCGATGATATCGACAATATTCCGGGCTGCGCCTTTTTCAGCACCGGCAACCAAACCAGCTGCGGCGAGGTTGATATTAACAACACCTTGCTACAAATGAATGACCGCGGCATCAAGTACCATATCGCGATGCTGCGCAACCTGGAGAACGGCGGGTTTATCGCCCCGCCCGAAGACGTAGAGCAGACAGCGCGCCTGATACAGCAATATATGCACGGCTTTGTCAGTCATACGCGCCTGGCCCGCAACCTCGATAACGCCCGCAAAGACCTGCCCGAAGGGATTTACCGCATTATTGGCCTGAAGCCAGAGTATTGGTACAGCGCAGGCAAACCTGGCGCGCAGTAAGCGCGCCGCCCGCAGCAATCGCCTCTAAACCGTATTGCAGCAACCTGTAAAGCGCCGGGACCAGGGCACGTGCCTTATTACTGTGTCACAACCAAAATGGCTAATGCGTAGAGTCCCAACACCATAAAGCCTTCAAAACCAATATTGCCCACGCCGCTGCGTTTTCTGCGCAGCAGACCCAGCATCAGAACTGCACTCATCAATACATTAATAGCCAAAACAAAGCCCGTGTCTCGGGTGGTCGCGTGGTAAATAGACCCGTCTCGGTAGGCAAAGTCTGCAAAGGCTAAAAAGAGCACGTCAAAGCTGTTGCCGCCGATAATATCGCCCACGGCCAAGGCGAGTGCCCCCATCCGTACGGCGAACAACACCGTAACCAGTTCGGGCAGTGAGGTCGCCACTGAGGTTAATAAGGTGCCCACCACGGTTTCCGAGATACCGGTGATTTTGGCAATCGCAATACCCGTTTCACCAATGCCGTAGCCTGCCACGGCAATCGCCACTGCATAGCCGCCGAACCTGAGCCACAATGTTGACAACGCCCCGCCCGGGGTAGGCAAATCGCTTTCGGGCTTAGTCTCTTTGGTTTTAGAGGCAAACCAGCGGGGCTGATCTTTGGTATCGGAAATCAGTCGCAGGCCAAACAGATAGGCGAGCACGAGAACAATGGAGACGGGGTTAATCGCAAAAACACTGACATCTGGCCCCGTAAGCGCCACCAGAGCGACCGATAACAGCGCAATCAGCAAAGTGCATTGAACCAGATTTTCCAACGAGGCCGCGGCATGCTCTAAATTGGCTTTGCGGTAAATAATATCGGCAAAAATTAAAAACGTGGTTTGTGCGGCAATGCCCCCCACCGCATTACTCACGGCAAGATCGGCGTAACCCTGCCAGGCAGTACTTACCGAGGTAATGATGCCGGGCAAAGAGGTAGTGCCCCCCAAAAGCACAGCACCAAACAGCGCCGAGCCAATGCCGGTTCGTTTGCCCAGCGCATCGGCCAGGCGCGTAATACGCACCCCCGCAAACAAAATAATGCCGGTACAGACAGCAAAGATGACATAGGCCATCACCGGTGATCCCACCAGTAGTTCAATCATATTTCTTCATCTACAAAGACCACATGGCGAAAGTGGTGCTGTTCTTCGAAGGTGGCCCCCAGGGCGCCAATAAATAGTCCCAGGGTGGTGACGAACAAGGCCACTTGCCAGTAGGTAGTGGACATAACCATGCCGATGTCTGACTCAATCCAGGCTGCCACTAAGCTGAGCGGATAGAGCAAATAACCCGCCGATAGATTGAGCGCCAGCAGTGCGGCGGCTGTGCTCGCAAGGCCCAGTAATACGATTAACACCGCCGAGCAATTGGTAATCACAATCTGCTCTCGCATTAGCGAGCGGCGCCTTCGAATTAACAAGCGCTGCCTGACCGCCACCAGCGCGGTGGTAACGGCCAGAACAACCCCCAATAGCATAGCGAGCGTGGCTATGGCCTGATAGGATGCCAAATGCCAGGTTTCGGCGGTGAGCATTAACAGAGTCGTTGTGGAAACCGCCGCAGCGGTCAGGCGCAACAACCGTAGCGGAAACTCCCAGGGGCGCGCATGCAAAACCGCATCGGCAATTTCGTGCCTGTTGATGTAGGCCGACTGCAGGTAAAAGCGAAAGGGCGATAACTTTTCCGCTGCCTGAGTTTCCTCAAGGCGGGGGTCGGCAATTTGGTGAAGGTTATTTTCTATCGCGCTGTGCTGATCACTATCAAACTCCCTCATCTTTGCCAGCTCTTTAGGCGATGAGGGAATGTGCATAAAATTGTTTTCCTCTCGGGCCGTAGCAAGGCCATTCAAGTGACCTAAAGAGCGAATGCAAAGCGTGGTTAGGCGTTGCGCTACTGTGTGTACGCGCTCGCTCTCATCCACTTCGGCATCAAATGCATGGGGGTCGATTCGGTTGGTGGACACTACCGCCAAGTCCAGCGCGCTGGAGGTAACCGCAATCGAATAGGGCTTGTAGCGACAAGTTAAATCAGCGGCGGTGAATAAAATGGCAAAATCCCAGCCTTCGGCATCGCGCAAGTCGCTGCCATCGCGCAACAAAGCCGAGGGCTCCTGGCGAATGCTCAGGGGCACCTCTTCGCGCTGAACTGCACTGATGCGCCAGGCGAACTGAGGAAACTGTTCTTGCAGCCAGACCAGCAGCTGCTCGCGCGCCAACCGAATGGCCTGTTTATCAATACGATCCATACGGCCGATAATGACCAAGCCGATTTCGATAGGTGCCAGCTCAGAACAGGCCTTATCGGGCGATGGTCGATCCATGAGAGCTCCTGTAACCTACTGCTACCGAAAGGTAACGAAAAGTATTCTTGCGTATAACATTTTTCGCTCGCGCCCTAGGTAACTTGTGCTTCGTGTCGCCTAGTCATTCTTAAGGCTGCTAATAAACGCTTCCGACTCGGCAATGGATTTTTCCATTTCGCGGATCAGCCCGGCAACCTCAGTGTTTACATTTCCCAGCTCACCCTGCAGCGAGTCAATCGCGCGCGCGTTCAAGTTATGCTTAAGAAACAACACCTGGTCTTGAAACACTTGTAACACCGGATCCATGCGTGCCTCTGCACTGCGCATAGCGTTAATCAGTTTCTCGTATTGCTTTTTGGTCTGACGTAACTTGGCTTCACTTTGGCGCTTTAGGTTGGCATTGCTGTACAAATCAATTTCATCTTCCCACTCATCGAACAGGGCTTCGGAAACGTCTTCCACCGAATTAATGCGCTCGGACACCTCTTCAGCGGCCGCTTTACTGTCCTCGTATTCGTCGTTGAGCTTCTCGTAGCGCTCTACCAAGTCCTGATCTTCAATCGTCACAATAGATTGATACTGTTCCAGCGCAGACTCGAACTGCTCCTTGGCATCAGTCTGCGACTCCTGTGCCGACTCCACACGGTCAATCATAATATCGCGCTTGTGAACCCCCGCCTTTTCCATCGCCCCGTAATAAACCGACTGACAGCCCGCCAGAGTCACGACTAAAATGGAACTGAAAAACCAACGACTTATTAACATGCTTATTCACCTTTCGCTTGATTGGTTGTAAAACCTAAAACACCCTCTAATTTGAACCGAAAAATTGTCAAAAGCGCGCTGAGATTGTGAGTTTTACTCTCTTGGCGTTGCTAAAGTGGGTTTTAGGGCAATCTAACTATAAGAAACATCAAATAAGCAGGATCTGTACCATTCACAGTAGATGATGGTGCGATGCCGGAAGTGCTGAATGGTTTGTGATAAAGCAAAGGGGAATGAGTGAAGTGAAATCTCTTAGCTTCTCTTTTTATCCGCCAAAATCTTCAAAGCATTGGCATCCCTATTAATAATGCTTTCCAAGGTGGCAATCAGGTGCGACCTGGAAACAGTAATCCACCGACTGCGACCCAATGCCGCCGTCATAAATACGATTGAGATGGTGGCCAATAAAATGGTGTAATCATGAGTAACGTTAAAAACCTCGAGCATCACAAGCGCGAGCAAAAAGGCTGCCGACAGGGATTGTAAAAAAATAGTTGTTTTCTCTTCCTTTTTCGCTTTTAGAAATAATTCTATGTCCTTTTCTTCAACCATAGATCCGCCTCCATATTTTTCGTAGTAGCATTCTAAAAATTTTCACAATTCAAGACTAGACCCCAATGCTCCTTATTGGTATTAGCGGCCGCTATTTTTCTTAAGTCAAGATTTGACACCTTTATGACCTTTATCATTTGTTGACCGGTTTCCTATCAACTCAAGCCTCAATAATCCGAGAACATAAAAACCGTTAGTGAACCGGCCAAGAATAGCTAAGCTTCTTTAAGCTTTGGGCGTCCTATTTAATTTATCCTGAAACCATTGATTCGCTGCATCTTTTGTCCCGAGAACTACAAATCTTTCGGCATAATTTTCTATTGCTTGATTGACATCCTGGAAAAAAGCACAGTCAACCTCGCCGCAGAGAGTCTCAGGCTGCCCCTCTCGGGGCACCATACAGAGCAGCGTGCTTGGCGACACTGGAAAGACTGCTTTCGCATCTTTCGATCCGGGCCCGGACCGGCGCGGGATCGAGTCTATGAATGTTACCGGCACATCAGAGGTGGTCAAAACATTTTTCTCGCACTTCAGGATCATCCAACGATATGACTCAAATAACTTTTTTATTCTTGGGATACCGTCTCTCGTACTTTGCGCAAAAATTTTTCCAGGATTAGTCAGGTCCGGTCGATCATCATTGACCTCTTCACCCGCGATTTTCTGAATAGGCCTTGGCCTGCCAAATAGTGCGTCTCGTTTCTCCATGATCCCCTTGCAGAGATCGAACACGAATTTGTTGCGAAGGTGAAGCGCAGCGAGAAATTCGGCTACCCTACTCCTTACTTCTGGCTCTGATAGATCGAGCTGCAAACTGGAAAGTGCCTCCCAGTATTCTGCTGCGCCACTTTCCAACCCCGAAAAATATTCCTCGAGGCTCCAGTCTCGTCTGCCATCACTCCCTTCGGGAGTATATAAAAATCGCTGTCCACAGATCCTTCTGGTCGTAACGAGTTCGGGCTCTGACGGACTATCGTCCTTGTTGATTACCCAGACTTTCGGGTTTGAAGTGCCCCTTGTTTCCTCTGTCGCAAATTGCTTGAGATAAAACCGTGGCACCCAATGCTGAATCGTGGGTCTTCCGTTCATTCTTAAATTAGCCTAGCCTTCTCGTTAATTTGATCAGCTCAAGAATGGATGTGGGGAGCATAAATGTAAGGCCAGACCCCATCTGATTTTTCTCGTTAAAATCAGCGACTCTGACCCCGTTGATTTTAAAGCGATTATTGGCGTCAGCATGAGGAAGCCGGTTCACATGATCTACGGTGTCGTGAAGTCAGAAACCCATTTTAATGCGAAAATTCCACTTTCAGGTCTTGATCTTCAAGAGGGTATCTGACCCCAATTCTCGAATTTTCCTTTAGATATGTTTCTCTATATTTTTCGCAACCTCTATGAGCTTTTTCGCTGCTTCTAACCCTTCAATAACTATATTCTTTTGCGACTCAAAAGCTGAAAATCTGTCAAGTGAATCAACTTTAACTCTGATAGCAGCCGATTTTCCAGCTTTTACTACTTCAACCTCTACATCAGAAAGTATGTTTTTTAGATATTCCAGATTATCAGAGAAACCGGGTATTTGCAGATCAATATCACCACGTTCGAGTTTGTGAACAATGGATAGTCCTTTCTTGAGCGTAGACGGCCGAAAATCAGGCCAATCGGAATTTGCAGGCTTAATACCCGGCCTCTTCATTTCTAATTCAGGGTATTTTTGTGTCGCCAGCTTCCAATAGTTTAACCAAAATTCCGTAACTCTTTCATCAGGATTAATCGTATAACCTCTCCGGTTTTGCTCTATCGCTTCCTGAAGAATATAAGCTCTATACTTAGCGCGCCGATCACTTTGATTGAACGACTTTAACCAGTTAGAAACTTCTTCATAGCTCAAACGCGCGCTGTACTCGCTGGCGTCTTTTTCTTTCTTAAGATATAGACTAGGAGCTATCATACACGTATAAAAACTGCTCCATAAAGCGCTTTCAATCCCCTTTAAACCTCTCGCTTTGTACCTCGCACCTTGTTCAGGCTGAGCAAACGCATCAATTTTGTTTTCTATGAGAATAGCTAGTCCATTATCGTAGATGACAACTAAATCCGACTCTCCGAGAGACGAATCTGAAATCGAATGCCATGCTCCCGTACACAACGGAGCATCATAATTCTTCGTTACTACTGAATATAACCACGAAGAAAAATCGTGCGATACGTTCAGTTCCTCAAGCAGCAAAAGATCAATATCTCTTTCGGTTACTGCTTCGATTTTATTCACACCTTCCATTAAATCTCCTGAAACTTAACGTTCGAGCATAGCGGCTACCTGGAAGTGTCGACAAATGATTCGCAAAGGGCTTTTGGAGATCACCGAGAGATTCTTAAAACTGTGGGTGTCCTATTTATTTCTTTTTGGGAGCCAAAATGTTTTCATCGAGAAAACAATCAATTAGCTCTCTAGCACTTTTGAAGGAAATATCCTAGTCAAACACCTGTACTCCTTCAGCTAGCCCTAACGAAATTTGTAAACGAGCCGAACGGTCACGTGAGGACTCGTTTTGCTACTTGTTAGGTTCGCAGCCCAATCGAACAGCAGACTTTTCCAGCACGCACACTTGTGAATGCTTCTACGTTGGCACCGCTTAACGGACGCTGTGTAGGTGACGTTACTCCGGAAAGGGAAAATGGATGCGGCAAACCGCTTTGCCGTGAAGTGAGGCTTATGTCCGCAAACACTCGTGCTTGCGTGCGTAAGCGGCGCTTCACGGTACCAGAAAAACGTTTTGCTCGTCATCTTCCTTTTAGATGTAATCACGCTACTTGGTGAGCCCTTTATCCCAATACTGTATTTACATACAGCTCTCGTTTCCTGTAGCCTATAAACGCCGACCGCTTCAGGAGCCGAAAAACCTAACAGCTAATTCATGCGACTAAAGTCGCACTTTTCCCTTTCACCCTATCCTCACTAGAGGTCGAATCGAAAAATAGCATAAGCCTCTGAAAACACAGTGAAAAGTTGGTTCTTTAAATATCTCTGTGTGGTAAATGTGCGACTCAGTCGCACTAATACCGCATTCAGTGGATCTATCTAAATTGCCTAAAGATACAATTTACCCACTGAAAATAATGGATTTTTTAGTTAACCCCAGGAACTCTACCGCGCGGTGTTCAAGGGTTTCCCCTGAAAACGAAGAACACGGAATCTAAAAAGAAGGGCATGCGTCATTCTGTAGATACTGCCCTGTCCCAATCTCAGCCTCCTGGCTAAGCCACTGATTTATAGTTGTACTGCGTGACAACAATAAGCGCATGTTTGATGAAGAAAATAGTGCCATGCGTTAGCCCGTTTTGCAACGGGCTAACGTCGGACGTCTGATGTCGGAGGTCTGACGCTAGAGCAATGCTTTGCCTCTTTAGGCCCGATGGACTCAACTTAGCTACGAAGCACTGCTTTTTTGCCCCGTTTACATCTAGGCCGAATGGAAATCGATTTTAGGGGGTAAGCAAACAGGAGAAGGTGAATGCCGAAGGCAGAGAGACCGGCCTGGGCCGCTTTTGCGCAAGTATCGCCAGCGCATGGACGCGCTGTCGATACGGCCCGCTAAAATCGATTGGAATGAGGGGACCCGCAGGGCCAGATGTTAGGGCGCGGCTTTTGGGTACTTTTGGCCAAGACCAAAAGTACCTCGCAACGCCCGGCGACACGGGCAAACAAAAAGCCCCCAACCATTGAAAACCACACCAAAACACCCAACCAACACACTTATACGCTGAGCACAGCGGCCCATTTATCCACCACAGGACACCCCATGCCCAACATCCAAATAGACATAGTCTCAGACATCGCCTGCCCCTGGTGCGCCATTGGCTACGCTCGCCTGGAACAGGCCATGCAGCAGGTAGAACCCGAATTTAACTTTAGCGTGCAATGGCACGCCTTTGAGCTAAACCCCGACCACAGCGGCGAAGGCGAACACATACTGCCCGCCCTGGCGCGCAAGTACGGCCGTAGCGAAGAAGACGTGCGCGCGACCCAGGACGAGATGATTCAGATTGCCTCGGGCCTGGGCGTGAACTTTGATAAGTTGCAGGAGCGCTACACCTGTAGCACCTTTGACGCCCACCGGCTGGTTAAATGGGCGGGCAAGCAAGGCAAACAGACCGAGATGAAACAGGCACTGTTTGAAGCCTACTTTGGCCACGCCGAAGATGTTTCCCAGCCCGAAGTGCTGCTAGCGTGCGTCGCCCAGGTGGGGCTTGATAAAGAGGCCGCCCGCGCGGTACTCGATTCCGAACAATACGCCCAGACGGTGCGCGACGATGAAACCCGATACCAGCAGGCGGGCGTAACGGCGGTACCGGCGTTTATTATCAACCAGAAGTATTTAATCTCGGGCGCGCAAGAGCCCGCCACCCTAGCACAGGCCTTTAAAGACATTAGCGCCGAAGCAGACCAAGCGGAGAAAGGTTAAGCGGTGAACGACTCAGTGGACGGCAAAGCTCAGGCCGCGCAGCGCGCCGAGCAACAGGCTATTTTGGCGCGGCTGGATAAATTCAGCCGCTTGATGGACAGCAGTGTACGCGTTCCTTTTATTGGCTTTCGCGTGGGCTTCGAGGCCATTATTGGCTTGGTACCCTTTATTGGCGATTTTGCCGGTTTGTTGCTGTCGAGCTATGTACTGCTGGAAGCGCAGCGCGCCGGTGCCAGTACGGGGGTAAAGGTTAAGATTGCCGCTAACATGGCCATAGACTTTGTCGGGGGTCTGGTGCCACTGGTGGGCGATATTTTTGATGCCTACTTTAAGGCCAATACGCGCAACACTAAAATTTTGCGCGAGCATCTGCAAAAGCGATGGGAGAAAGACAGCGAGCCGCCGGTTTAATTAGCAAACAGAAAAAGGCCGCACCTGAGGTGCGGCGCAATCATCTAGTCAGTTTTTAGAATTCATATCCCAGCATTACCGAATACACCATGGGGTTGATATCCACATCGCTGCTGCCGGTAATGTCATCGCCAATGTTAAATGTCGCTTCGGTGGAGATATCGATATAGCGCGCCGAGGCGTTAACCAACCAGTTCTCACCCAGCATAAAATCCGCACCCACTTGCAGCGCATAGCCCCAGGAATCGTCCAGCTTGAGATTATTAAAGCCTAAACTCTCGGGCGCCTGAGTAAACTCTTCATCAAAAAATACGGTGTAGTTAATACCCGCACCGACGTAGGGTTTAAACGCCGACTGCGTAGTAAAATAATAGAGCGCGCTTAGCGTTGGCGGTAAGTGTTTTACTTCGGCCAGATTAATGCCATCCACATTGGTGTTGAACACGCCGGGAGATACCGCTTGCGGATCGTGAATGGTGACATCGTGAGAAAAAGGCGTGGCCGCCAGCAACTCAATGGCAAGGTTACTGTTAAAAAAGTAAACAAAGTTCAAACCCAGCTGGCTGTTATCGTCAACCGACAGCGACAGCGGCGTATCGCCCCCTAAAGCTTCGACATACACGCCGGCCTTATCGGAATCGGGTTGGACACTGGTTAAACCACCGCGCACGACGATATCACCAGCTTGGTAATCAGCTGATACGGGTGCTGATAAAGTGGCGGCAATAGAAAGGGTGAACAAAGCGGGAACTGCGACACATTTCATTAAACTGTCTCCTCGTTAACATGGAGACAGTTTAAAGCGCTGGATTTTAACCTTATTGATTTGCCTCAATTAACTGCTAGTTTGAGGGGACTATTCAACCGGCCGTTAACTGTAGCCCGCACCACTCACGTCGTTTTAAATGAAGTGGGTCAGCTGCCGATTGTGCCAGCGGGACAATAGCAGCAAGCAGCTTATGGCGCCCAGTAATGCCCAGCCCATGTCCGACTGTGTATCCCACTCGTAGCCCTGGGTTCCCAGAAAAGCTTCGGCATTCTCGCCAGTGGCCAGGGCAACCCACCACTCAAGCAACTCGTAAAAAGCGCTGAAGGCCAGGCACAAAGACACCACAAATAGCGCCAGCCAACATCCGGGTTTAACCACCTGTCGCCGTAACAGTATTTCACGGGCAAGCAGCGCCGGCACAAAGCCTTGAAAAAAGTGACCGAGCTTATCGTAGTTATTGCGCTCACTGCCCCACAGGTTTTCAAACAGCGGGACTTCGGCATAGGTGTAATGACCGCCGACCATAAGCACAATGCAGTGAATTAAAATTAATACCGACAATAAAGGCGTGAGAGGAAATTGATGTCGCGTAACGAGTAATAATAAAGCACCGATAACCGCGGGAGCGACTTCAAGCGCCCACGTGAAATAGTCGTGAGGGGCAATGGCCGACCAGAGAAAAACGGCAATAAATACGACCGCCCAGGCGAGCGAACTTAATTGATGGCCTGACATTCTTGCTCCCGCTCAATCCAGTAGACCACGTTAGACACCATTACAATACTACCCGCGACGATCACACTGCCCGCCCCCACGATACCACTAACAACCAGTTGATCCACACAGTCTTCATTGGTACAACGCAGTAACTGTTTGGATTGGTCGGGTTCAAGCACAGCTTTGCGCACTAGGATATTGCAGTGTTCATCGTACACATGGATGGTTTTTGGCTTTACGACACAGCCACTCGCCAGTAGCACACCAGCAATAAGAGTAAAACGAGAAAAACGCATTGGGCGATCCTTTGCCAAGCCGGGGTTAATCAAAGCTGGTGACAATAGAGCTATAGGTGGCTTTTAATTTAGCCAATTCAAACGGCGGTTTAAAAAAGCCGTGGTAGTCACCGTAGGGGTTAATTAAAACAATATTACCCGAGTGATCCACGGTGTAATCGTCGCCCTGGGTGACTTTGGTAAAGGCAACGTTCACCTGGTTGGCAAAGCGGCGTATTTGCAGAAAATCGCCGGTGACGCCGACAAACTCGGGGTCAAAGTAGGCGACGTAATCTTTAAGCAGCTCGGGAGTGTCGCGCGCCGGGTCCAAGCTGACCAACACACCCTGGGTTTGCGCGGCAATGTCGGCGGGCAGGTTTTGTTTTAGGCGCGCCATATCGGCCATGGTGGTTGGGCAGATATCCGGGCAGTGGGTAAAGCCAAAAAACAGCAGCGACCACTGGCCGGTTAAATCGTCTTTGGTAAAAGGTTCACCGTTTTGATTGAGTAGTTCAAAGTCTTCAAAGCGGCGGGGTTTATCGAACACGATGGCGCGGTTTAGTTGCAATTCGCTCTGGGTCATCACCCGGGGGCTGAGCAGCTTGTGTACTACTCCGGCTACCACCAGCGCCATAAATGCCACGCAACACAAAACCGTGATGATAATACCGCGCCGGTTGGACGAACTGCTCATTACGCTTTTACCTGAACGTTATTTGTTTTAAGGGTTAGACTGCACCGAGGCTTTGCGCGGGCAAAATATAATGGTCCGCCAGCATTACCACAAACAGCGCCATCAGATAAATAATGGAATATTTAAAGGTTTCCATACCCAGGCCTTCTCGCTTGCTCACCATGAGCATAAACGACCAGTACAAAAACCCGGCCCCCAGCACCAGTGCGCCCACCAGGTAAATCCAGTTCATCATGCCGGTAATAAACGGCAGCAAGGTCACCAGTACCATAATGATGGTATACAGGAATATGTGCAGCTTGGTGTACTGCTCGCCGTGGGTGACGGGCAGCATGGGAATGTCGGCCTTGGCGTAATCGTCTTTGCGGTGCACCGCCAGGGCCCAGAAGTGCGGCGGCGTCCAGGCGAAAATAATCAGCACCAGCAAGAGCGCGTGGCCGTCAATGCTGCCGGTTACCGCGGTCCAGCCCAGTAGTGGCGGCGCGGCCCCGGCAATGCCGCCAATCACAATATTCTGCGGCGTGGCGCGCTTTAAAAACAGGGTGTACACCAGCGCATAACCCAGCAGCGAAATAAGCGTGAGCACGGCGGTTAAGGTGTTAATAAACACCACCAGTAAAGTCATGCCCAAAGCGCCGATCACCCCGGCAAACAGCAGTGCCTGCATGGGCTCGACCCGGCCTTTGGCCACTGGTCGGTTTAAGGTGCGCGACATTTTCTGATCAATGGTGCGATCCACCAGGTGATTGACCGCCGCCGCAGAACCGGCGCAAAGGGCGATGCCCAAGTTGCCAATTAACAGCACATCCAGCGGCACCATTCCGGGCACTGCCAGCAACATGCCGATCACCGAGGTGAGAATCATCAGCATGACCACCTTGGGTTTGGTCAGCTCGTAGTAATCGCGCCAGCTGGGCGATTGGGCCAGTGCCTGTGTTTGTGCCATAAGCGTACCTATATCATTCTTATATCGGGTGCGTTGTCGTTAGCATTAAGTACTTTGCGCCGTAAACACCCGGTGCGTCAAGGTAACCAGGGTGAGCAGCAGCAGCGCCCCCACGGCGTTGTGCGCCACGGCGACTGCCAGCGGCAAATGCGCCATCACATTGGTAATGCCCAGGCTCACCTGCAGCGCCAGCACCGCCAGTACGGTGCACGCCATGGGCCGGGCGCAGCGGATGCGAAACAGCCGTACTACCAAGAGTAAAACCGCCAGGGTGACGACAATAGCCCCCAAGCGGTGGGCCATGTGAATGGCGGTGCGCGCCTCGCCCTCCAGCAGGCCGCCCAAATAATTGGGGCCAATGGTTTGGGCAAAATTAAAACCGCGTGCTACGTCCATCTCGGGCCACCACTTACCGTGACAGGTGGGGAAGTCGGTACAGGCGAGAGCCGCGTAGTTCGAGCTGGTCCAGCCGCCCAGGGCAATTTGTACCACCACCAGCACTAACGCCAACAGCACCAGTGGTTTCAACGCGCGGATTTTGCCGGTCTGCTGGCTAATCCACTGCCAGGGCCCCAAGCGCTGGGCGAGTAGCCACAGCAGGCTTAAGGTGGCAAAGCCCCCCAGCAGGTGCGCGGTAACCACCTGGGGCCAGAGCTTGAGGGTGACCGTCCACATGCCAAAGGCGGCCTGGATAATCACCAAAATCAGCAAGCCCAGGGTGTGGCCCTTGGGTAAAGGCTGACCGGTTTGCGCGGCGCGGCGCCAGGTAAAAATAGTCAGCCCCAGTATCAGTAACCCCAGCAGCCCGGCAAAGTGCCGGTGCACCATTTCCGGCCAGGTTTTGTCGTGCTCCACCGGCGCTTCGGGGAAGAGCGCCTCGGCGGTGGCGACATGCTCTTCGGTGGTGGGCCAGGTTAAATGGCCATAGCAGCCGGGCCAATCGGGACAGCCCAGCCCAGCATCCACCAACCGGGTAAAGGCGCCCAAGACGACGACAACCGATGCCAGCGCGGTGGCTAACAGCGCCAGACGAAAATCCCAGGTAAAGTTACTCTTCATAGGATGTCTTCAGCATTTTTTTAACGTCTTTTAATAAGTCGGCGCCATCGGTATTGGGGCCGTAACTCATCATTAAGTAGCCTTCCTGATCCATCAAAAAGTAACGCCCGGCGCGGTCGGGGTTCTGCGTTTCATTGGTCTTGGCAAGTGCGTCGTTTAATGCTGCGCGCGGGGCCTCGACAATGCGCAAGCGGGGGTGCTCTTTTTCTAGGTAGGCGGCAAACTGGGGCTCAATGGCGCCGTCCAGCAGCAGGTAATAGCGCTCTACCCGGCGGGCTTTTTCATTCAGACGAATATGCACCTGACGGGTCAAGTACAGATTGTCGCGGCACACCTGGTCGCAGCTGCCACTACCGGGGATCACATAGCGCCAGCGCACGGGTTGTTCGGCAAAGTCCCAGGCACCGCCGTCGGCAAAGCGCAGGGGCAAATCTGGCAGGTGCTGCGGTGGCTGCAACAGCTTGCCTTTATTGACGGTGCCCTCGGGCATGCCCACACCCGTATGGTAAATCACATAAGCGGCGATCATGGGCAGCGCCACCACCAGCATTAACAGTAACGCCTGAATTTGTCCGCGCCTTTTGTTGGGCGCTTTATCTTCCCCGCTCATACACACCTCTCTACTGCCTGTGCTTTTTATGTTTTAGTACTTGCGCCACATTGGTGTTGGCGAACACATTTAAAATCACCAGGGCCAGCGCCATGGCAAACCACTGTACCGCATAACCGGTATGCTTGGCCGAACTCATATTAATGGGCTGCCAGGCGGTCGTAAAAGCGCCGGTGCTGGCGGCATCCAGTTTTAAATAGTAACCCGCTAGCGGCTCATCGAGTGACGGCGCCATTACCGAGGGCACAACTTGGGTGATCACCTTGGGCCAGTTTTTATTGCCGCTTTGCGCCGATAGCATGGGGTGATTACTGGGGTAAGCCACCTCGGCAAAAATGGTGGTATCGCCCACTATATTGTTTATTTCTGGCAACTGTTCGCGTCGGGCCGGGGCGGGCAACCAGCCGCGATTGACCAACATTCTTTCACCACTGTCCAGCACAAAGGGCTGCACCACTTCGTAACCCGGTTTGCCATCGCGCTGGCGATTATCCAACAGCCAGGTGTGGTCCGAATCAAACCGGCCCCGAGCGATAATACGCGTGTAGGCCGCAGGGTTTTTTAGGCTTTGCAAAGCAACCGGCGCTGCGGTTTGCCTTTGCGCCAGCTGCGCCTCTAAGTCTCGCTTTTCATCGGCGCGGCTTAATTGCCATACGCCCAGGCCGATTAACAGCGGCAAAAATACCAGTGACAGCACCAAAATCCAGGTATTGGGCATAAAGCGTAAAGTGGGTTTACCTCGGGGTGTCACGGTTTGGGCTGCCTTTACATCGTTGATAACTCATTTAGCCAACAAGCATTTAGAGTTATCTGGCTTTGCGTTAGTATCGCTGTGTATCCATTCGTATTCTAATAATCAGGGTTCACTATGTGGCTTAAAATTATTATCTTAATTCTGTTTATCGGCGTGGTCTTAAGCCTGACCGCCGGATTAAATTATTTACTGCGCGATGCCGGTGTACCCGGCACTAAGCGAACG